>DATAOR010000268.1:0-31340 GCA_036265635.1 Gemmatimonadales bacterium | reverse complement strand
GAGGCGGCCCGGCGCCGAGGTCCGGCCCGACTGAGCCTGCTGGAGGGGGGCCTGAGGTTCGCCGCGCGGGGTCACACCGCGGGCGAGCTGCTCCTGATCGAGCGGATGGCCGGACTCGGCGAGCGCCAGCTCCTGGCGGCGCTCGCCACACTGCCACCGGCGCCGGGGCGGGCCGACGCAGTGGAGCTTCGTCTGACGGGCGTTGTGTTGTTCGAAGGCGCTGGGTGAGGCGGTGAGGGTTGAACCAAGGATGACGTCGGCCTTGGATGGGCGAGTGCTAGTCCCCGGGAGACTCGGGGCCGCCTCTGAGGCGCGGCTCCCTCGAAACTCGAAGTGGCTGCCATCCAAGTCAGCGAGCGGGCCTCGCGAACGGGCGGCCCGGCGGTCACGGCTGGAGCGGGTGCCGATCCAGGCTGCGGGTCCCGGGATCGCTCCACTCGTCCATGGCCAGGTGCCAGATGTGCCAGGCCTCCTCCACCGCGATCTGTCGGGTCTCGACGTGCGGGCCATCGCCTTCGCGGCGGCCGCTGTAGATGATCGCAGCCATGAGTGCCACCAGCTCGGTTGGCTGCATCGCCTGGCTCCCGGATCGGAAAGCTGTCAGCATAGAGATTCGCCGCGCCGGGCGCAACCCGATCCGTACCCGGCTACGTTTCGACCCCATGGCACGCCTCGACACCTTTCTGTTCGATCTCGATGGGACACTGATCGACTCCGTCCGGCTGATCCTGGACAGCTATCACCACACCCTGGCGGCCCATGGCCTGCCCCCCCGCAGCGACGAAGAGTGGCTCCAGGGGGTGGGAACGCCGCTCACCGCGCAGTTCGCCGATTGGCGCCACGACCCGGCCCAGCTCGAGGCGCTGATCGCGACCTATCGCCAGTACAATCTGGCCCATCACGACCGGATGGTGACGGTCTATCCCGGCATCGTCGCCGCGGTCACAGCCATTCGGCAGGCCGGCCGCGCCACCGGGCTGGTGACGAGCAAGAACCGGTCGGGGGCCCTCCGCGGCCTGGCGCTGGCCCAGCTGGAGCCGATGATGGACGTTTTGGTCTGCGCCGACGAGGTCACCAATCCCAAGCCCCACCCCGAGCCGGTCGAGAAGGCCGTCGCCCTGCTCCAGGCCGAGCCGGCCGGCACCGTCTACGTGGGGGACAGCATTCACGACATGGTCTCGGGCCGGGCCGCCGGGGTACGAACCGCGGCCGCGTTGTGGGGACCGTTCGGCCGGGAGCACCTGGCGGGCGCGATGCCGGACTACTGGCTCGAGACGCCCGCCGATCTGCTGGCATTGCTGGGTTGACCGGCCCGCCCGGCGGCACTGGCGACGCGCGCGCCACCCCCCTCAGCCGTCCAGGATCTCGCGGGTCCGCCGGATCAGCTGCTCGACGGTGAACGGCTTCTCCACAAAGCCGCTGCCCTGAGGCATGACCCCGTTCCCGGCCACCGCCAGCTCGCTGTATCCCGACATGAACAGCACCTTGAGCGCCGGCTGACGGGCGCGGAGCCGCTCGACCAGCTCGCGACCTCCCATCTCAGGCATGACCAGGTCGGTCACGACCATATCGATCGGGGCGGCACCCGATTCCATCAGGGTCAGGGCGTCCTGCCCGTGGCGGGCCTCGATGACCGTGTAGCCGTGCTTCTCGAGCAGCCGACGAACCGATGAGCGGACCGCGGCTTCGTCCTCCACCAGGAGCAGCGTCTCCTGCCCGCCGGGCAGACGGCGGCGGTCGGGCATCGCCGGCGGCGCCGCCTCGGCCCCTTCGTGCCGCGGCAGGAAGATGGTGAAGGTGGCGCCCTGGGCCGGCGCACTCTCCACCGCAATGTGTCCGCCGCTCTGCTCGACGATGCCGTAGACCGTGGACAGCCCGAGCCCGCTGCCGTGCCCGGTGGGCTTGGTCGAGAAGAACGGATCGAAGATCCGCGCCTGGGTCGGAACGTCCATGCCCACGCCGGTATCGCCGACCGACAGCGTCACGTACGCGCCGGCCCGGACGCCGTTGGCCCGCGCGTCGTCGGCCGCGCCGAGCTGGATGTTGGCCGTCGAGATGGTCACCGTGCCGCCCGACGGCATCGCGTCGCGGGCATTGACCGCCAGGTTGACCAGCACCTGCTCGAGCTGGCTGGGGTCGGCCAGCACCGGCGCCAGGGCCGGATCGGTCGCGACCTCCAGGGCCACGACCGGACCGAGCAGCCGGCGCAGCATCGGCTCGAGCTCGGACACCACGGCGTGAAGCGACAGCACCCGCGGCTGCAGCACCTGCCGGCGACTGAAGGCGAGGAGCTGCCGGGTGAGCGCCGCCGCCCGCTCGCCGGTGTGGCGGATCTGGTCGAGGTCGGCCCGAATGGGATCATCGGGCCGGAGCTCCCCCTGGATCAGCTCGACGTAGCTCAGGATGCCGGTCAGCAGGTTATTGAAGTCGTGGGCGATCCCCCCGGCCAGCTGGCCGACCGCTTCCATCTTCTGGGCGTGCCGGAGGCGGTCCTCGCTCTGCCTGAGCGCGTCATCGGCGGCGCGGCGATCGCTGACGTCCTGGCTCACCAGGATGGCGCCGACCACCTCGCCGGCCAGCGATCGAAGCGGCACGGCCGACTCGATCACGGTCTTCTGGGCGCCGTCGGGGAGCTCGATCGTGAGCGTGGCGTCCAGACAGGCCTCGCCCTGCCTGACCGCCCGGGACGCGGGCCACTCGCCGGCCGCCACGGGGGCGGCCGTATCCGCCCGCCAGCCGCGGCACCGCTCCCCCGCCTCCAGCGGGTTGGGCCGGCTGCCGGCCCAGAGGGTCCGTCCGGCGGGATTCTCGAAGGTGGTCCGACCCTCCCGGTCGAGCACCCAGACCCCGACCGGCAGGTGATCGAGCACCTGCTCGAACAGCTGGCGCTCGCGCGCCAGGGCATCGCGGCTGCGGTCGCGCTCGATGGCGATCTCGGCGAGGTGTCCGGCCAGCTCGATCAGCGACCGGTCCGGCTCGGCCGAGCCGCGCGTGGCCGGCGCCAGCAGCTCCAGGGTCCCGAGCACGGAGCCGTCGGCCGCGAACAGCGGCGTGCTCCACGCGGCGGTGATCCCCGCGGCCACCAGCGCCGGCGCCCACCCCGGGGCACCATCCGCCGTCAGATCGGGAAAGGCGACCGCCTCGCGGCGCGCGGCGGCGAGCGCGCCCGGACCGGCGCCCAGTTCCAGGGGCAGCGCCGCCAGCCGCTCGCGCAGGGTCGCCGGCAGCCCCGGTCCAGCGGCCAGGCGCAGCTCGCCGGCTTCCGGCACGGCGATCAGGATGGCGGCGATCAGGCCATCTTCGTGCGCCTCGGCGAAGCGCACCACCCGTTCCAGGACCGCGGGAAGGTCCAGCCCCACCGCGATCTGCTCCAGCAGGCCGCTCTGCCCCCGCCCCAGCAGCTCGGCCCGCCGCGCCGAGGTGGCGTCCACCACCGAGCCCACCATTCGCACCGCGTCGCCGGCCTCGTCTCGGACGATGGCGGCCCGGTCGCTGACCCAGGCATAGGTGCCGCCGGCCCGCCGGAAGCGGTACTGGTCGGCCCAGGCCGAAGCGCCCGAGGCGATGGCGGACTGCATCGCCGACACGATCCGCTCGCGGTCATCGGCGTGAAGCCGCTCGTACCACCACGCGGCCGACCCGCTCCGGCCCGAGCGGTGATACCCGAACGGGCCTTCGGCCCGCTCGGTCCAGACGACCCGGTCGGTGAGCAGGTCCCAATCCCACACCGCGTCCTGCGCCGCCTCGACGGCCAGGCGGTAGCGCTCCTCGCGGAGCCGCAGCTCGGTCTCGGCCAGCTTGCGATCGGTGAGGTCGTGGCAGACGACATGGAGCAGCGGGGCCCGATCCGGCCCGCCGGGCAGCGCGGTCACCGTGGCCGACACCCAGACCGTCTCGTCGTCCCGGCCGATCAGCCGCTTCTCGGCGGTGTAGCTGGCGACCTCGCCCGCCGCCAGCAGCCGGGCGGCCTCCGCGTCGGCGGCGCGATCGGCGGGATGGGTGCGCGCCTCGGCCGGCGTGCCGGCCAGCTCCTCCGGCGTGGCGCCGAGCAGGCCGGCCAGCACGGGGTTGACCCTGAGCCAGCGGCCGTCGGCCTGGATCAGGCCCATGGGCGCGGCCGACTGGTCGAACAGCGAGGCGTCCGCGGCCGGCGCCAGCCTCGGTCCCCGATCCCGGGCGGCCCGGAGCTCGATCTCGCTGGTCACGGACGCCGCCAGGTCGCCGAGCAGGGAGAGGTCGCGGGGTGACCAGAGGCGGGGCATGGCGTCCACCACGCAGAGAGCGCCCACGGTCCGCCCGTCGGGCAGGGTCAGCGGCACCCCCGCGTAGGCGATCCAGCGGAGCTCCCGTACGGCCGGGTTGGACCGGACCAGGGGATGCCGGCGGGCGTCCTCCACCACCAGCGGGGCGCCGGTGGCCACCACATGCCGACAGAAGGAATAGGCCAGCGGGGCCGAGCGCCGGGTCGCCCATGGCTCGGGCAACCCCATGGCGCTCTTGAAGTAAACCTGATCCTCGCCGAGGATGCTGACCAGCGCCACCGGGGCGCCCAGGAGGCGGGCAGCGAGGCGCGTCAGCCGGTCGAAGCTTTCATCCGGCTGGCTGTCGAGCGGCGGCGAGGCCAGCAGCTGGGTCATGGGCGTGGGACGCGGGAACTGGACGGGGGGCCCGTCCGCCGGGGAGTCGGGGTCCGGGGAATCTGGGCCCGAAATCGACCGCGTCAAGGAACGTGCGGCGTCCACCGTCCGGCGTTATCTTGCCGCGGCCTGTTACCCGGACGTGACGATGCGCCTGCTGCCTCGCGACGAGAAGTTCTTCGACCTGTTCACCGCCGTCGCCACGTTCACCGTGGAGGCCGCCCGGCTCCAGCAGGACCTGCTCCGGGCCGACCACAATCGGCGCGGCGTGATCGTGGACCAGATCAAGCGGCTGGAGCACCAAGCCGACCAGGTCACCCATGACGTGGTGAGCCGGCTCGACCGGGTCTTCATCACCCCGCTCGACCGGGAAGACATCCACGCCCTGGCCTCCCGGCTGGACGACGTGATCGACCTGATCGACGGCACCTCCCGCCGGCTCCACATCTTCCACGCCGGCCCCGCGCCCGAAGGCGCCACCCTGATCGCCGAGGTGATCCAGCGGGCCACCGACCAGCTGCTGGTCGCGGTGGACGCGCTGGAGAAGAACACCAACGGCACGGTCCTCAACGCCTGCGTCCAGGTGAAGCGGCTGGAGGAGGAGGGCGACTCGCTGTACCACGAATGGCTCGGCCGGCTGTTCGAGGGCCAGCCCGATGCCCTGACCGTGATCAAATGGAAGGAGATCTACGACAACCTCGAGAAGACGCTGGACTACATCGAGGATGCCGCCAACGTCCTGGAGTCGATCTCCATCAAGCACGCCTGACGATGGCGTCCGCTGTGGTGTACGTGCTGGCGATCGTCGCGATCGCGCTGATCTTCGACTTCATCAACGGTTTTCACGACAGCGCCAACTCGATCGCCACGGTGGTCACGACCCGGGTGCTGTCGCCGGGGGTCGCGGTGGTGTGGGCGGCGGTGTTCAACGTGCTGGCCGCCTTCGTGGTCGGCACCGCGGTGGCCAAGACGATCGGCAAGGGACTGATCGAGCCGGCGGTGGTGGACCCCAACCTGATCCTGAGCGCCCTGATCGGCGCCATCATCTGGAACCTCATCACCTGGTACTTCGGCCTGCCGAGCAGCTCGAGCCACGCCTTGATGGGCGGGCTGGGCGGGGCGGCCATCGCCAAGGCCGGTTTCCCCGCACTGCAGCTGGGTGGTTGGATCCTGCCGGTCGCCTTCATCTTCCTGTCGCCGATCCTGGGCATGGCCCTCGCCCTGGGCCTCACCGTGGCCCTGTCGTGGCTGCTCAAGAACGCGCCACCCGGCCCGGTGGACCGGGTGTTTCGGCGGCTGCAGCTGGTCTCGGCCGCGCTCTACTCGCTGAGCCACGGCGCCAATGACGCCCAGAAGACGATGGGCATCATCGTCGGGCTGCTGGTCTCCACCCAGCCGCTGTTTCTCCACCAGGCCGGCTGGCTCCAGCACCTGTACGTGCCCAGCGCCGACCACATCCCGCTCTGGGTGGAGCTCTCGTCCTACACCGCCATCGGCCTGGGCACCGCCCTGGGCGGCTGGCGGATCGTCAAGACGATGGGCAGCCGCATCACCAAGCTCCGCCCGTTCGGCGGGTTCTGCGCCGAGACGGCCGGCGGCATCTCGATCCTGTTCGTCTCGCTCCTGGGCGTCCCGGTCAGCACGACCCATACCATCACCGGCGCCATCGTCGGCGTCGGCGCGGCCCAGCGGGTGTCGGCGGTTCGGTGGGGAGTGGCCACGAGAATCGTCTGGGCCTGGATCCTGACGATACCGATGGCCGCGGCCATCGCGGCGGTGGCGTTCCTGGCGCTGCGGAAATAACCGGCGCCGGCCGGGCTAGGCCGCCCGGGAGGCGTCCTTGGCCGCGATGGCGGCCCGGTAGTCCTCGAGCAGGCCGTCGTACACGGCCGACCAGTCGCGCGCGCGGGCGGTCGCCAGGGCTCCCTCGGCCAGCCGACGGCGGAGTGGCTCATCGGTCAGCAGCCGGCGGAGCCCGTCGAGGATCGCCGCGGCGCTGTCAGGCGCCGTGAGCCAGGCGTTGCGGTCGTGCTGGGCGAACTCGAGCACGCCGCCGGCCCCGGCCACCAGGCAGGACAGTCCGGATCCCATCGCCTCGAGCAGCGAGTTGCCGAAGGTCTCGGTCGACGAGGGAAAGGCGAAGATGTCGGCCGAGGCATAGGCGGTGGACAGCTCGACCCCCTGCAGCAGGCCGGTGACATGCACGCCGGGCAGCTCCCGACGGCGGATGTCCTCCTCGAGCGGACCCCGCCCCACCAGCACCAGCTGCGCTCCCCCCCGCACCGGAGCCAGCGCCTCCCAGGCCTCCAGCAGCAGCCCCAGGTTCTTCTCCCGCGCGATCCGTCCGATATAGCTCACCACCAGGTCGTTCGGCCCGGCGCCGATGGCGGCCCGCCACGCCTCGCTGCGGAACCGGGGCGAGAACACGGCCGGATCCACGCCCCGGCTCCACAGCCCGGTGTGGCGCACCCCGTGACGGTGAATGGTCTCCTGGTAGATCCGGGACGGGCAGAGCACCCGGTAGGCCTGGCCGTAGAACCAGCGCAGGTAATGCCAGCCGGCCCGGAGTGCCCAGGTCACCCCGTATCGAGCGGCATACTGGTCGTAATCTGTGTGGGCCGAGGCGACCAGGGGCAGGTCGAGCTGGCGGGCCGCCTTGACACCCGCGATGCCGAGCGAGAACTCGGTGGCGACGTGGACCACGTCGGGAGCGAAGGCCGAGAGGTCCTCGACGATGTCGCGGAGCCGGGGGAAGGCCCACTGGACATCGGGATAGAGGAAGAACGGCACGCTGGGCGACCGGTGCACCTCCGGCCGGTCAGGCGTGCCTTCGGGCAGGGGATAGGTGGCGCTGTAGACCCGCACCTGGTGCCCGCGTGCCTGGAGCGCCTCGGTCAGCCGAAGCAGGGTCACCCCCACGCCGCTCACCATCGGCCAGTAGACCTCGGAAAAGAGCGCCACCCGCATGCGTCAACCCTAGACCGGCCCCCGCTGGGCGACAAGGGCGACCGGGACCTACATTTGACCTATGGCGCTCCGCCTCCGCTTCCGCGAACCGGTCAATACCTGGTCCCACCTGGTGGGCCTCGTGCTGGCCGCGGTGGGCACCGTGGCGCTGCTGCGGCTGGCCCGGACCCCGGCCCAGACGGTGGCGTTTGCCGTGTACGCCGGCTCGCTCATCCTGCTGTATGCCGCCAGCACGCTGTATCACGCCCTGCCGCTGCCCCGGCACCGGCTCCGGCGGCTTCGGATGCTCGATCACATCGCCATCTATTTCCTCATCGCCGGGACCTACACGCCGGTGGCGCTGGTGACCCTGCACGGCCGATGGGGCTACCTCCTGCTGACCGCGGCGTGGACCATCGCCCTGGTGGGGATTCCATTCAAGATCTGGTGGCTCGATGCCCCGGTCTGGCTCTCCACCGCGACCTATCTGGCCATGGGCTACATGGCGCTGCTGGCCGCGGCGCCCCTGGCGCGAGCCGTGTCGCCCGGCGGGCTGGGGTGGCTGGTGGCAGGCGGGATCGCCTACACCGTGGGGGCGGTCATCTTCACCCGGGAACGGCCGGATCCGTTCCCGGGAAGATTCGGGCACCACGAGATCTGGCACCTGCTCGTGCTGGCGGGCAGTGGCTGCCACTTCGCGTTCATGCTGTTCCACGTCGCGGGCGCCTGAGGCGTCCGGAGAGGGAATCGAAGCGGGCGTCGTCGGAAACGGCCGGTCGGCCCACGGACGGTGGGCCTGGAGGACTGGGGCGGCTGGGGTCGAACCAGCAACCTCCCGGTTAACAGCCGGGCGCTCTGCCGATTGAGCTACACCCCAAGGCATGTGATGCGGGGACAGACACTTTACTCGGGGAGCGCGGGGCGGGTCAAGGCCGCCGCCCGGCGGTTCCCGGCTTGACCACCGCTCCCGCCCGACGTAGCCTCACGGTGACTTCGCAGGTCGCGACCCGCGCAGCGATCATCCGGACGTCGGCGGCCCGCCGGGCGTTTCGCGGAGGTCACCGCTCACCTCCTCGCAAGGCGCGGCCCGACCCCTCGCCAGATGCCGTCCCTCCAAGGAGCTCCCTCGATGACACGACCGGTCACCCTCACCGTCAACGGCTCGACCCGGACGCTGCAGCTCGAGGCGCGCACCCTGCTGGTGCACGCGCTGCGTGACGAGCTCAACCTCACCGGCACCCACATCGGCTGCGACACCAGCCAGTGCGGCGCCTGCACCGTGCTGATCGACGGCCGGGCGGTGAAGAGCTGCACCGTGCTGGCGGTGCAGGCGGAAGGGACCCGGGTCACCACCATCGAAGGGCTGGCGCCGGCCGATGGGCTTCACCCGCTGCAGCAGGCCTTCTGGGACAAGCACGGGCTTCAGTGCGGCTTCTGCACGCCGGGCATGATCATGACCGCGGTGGACCTGCTGGCCGCCAACCCGGATCCTTCCGACGCCCAGATCCGTCACGCCATCGAAGGCAACTTCTGCCGCTGCACCGGGTACCAGAACATCGTTGCCGCCATCCGCGAGGCGGCCTCCACTCTCCGGTCGGCCCCGGGCGCTCAGGCGCCCGCCACCGCCGGCGCCTGAGGATTCCGCCATGCCCACCCTGTTCGGCTCGTCCATCAAGCGGCGGGAGGACCCCCGCCTCATCACCGGCGCGGCCACCTACGTGGACGACGTCAAGCTGCCCGGCCTCACCTACGCCGCCATTCTGCGCAGCCCGTACGCCCATGCCCGGATCACCAAGGTGGACGTCGGCGCGGCGAAGACGGCGCCAGGGGTGATCGCGGTGTACACCGGGCAGGATATCAAGGACCAGGTCGTGCCGGTGCCGTGCGCCTGGAACGTGCCCAACTGCGATCTCAAGGTCCCCGCCCACCCGCTGCTGGCCTACGATCGGGTGCGCTACGTCGGCGACGGCGTGGCCATGGTGGTGGCGGAGACCCGGGCGGCCGCGCGGGACGCCATCGATCTGATCGACGTGGACTACGACACCTTGCCCGCCGGGGTCGACCCCGAGAAGATGGCCCAGCCAGGCGCACCCCAGCTGCACGACGACGTGCCCAACAACATCGCCTTCACCTGGGTGGTGGCCGGCGGCGACGCCGAGGCCGCGTTCCGGTCGGCCGAGGTCAGCGTGAAGCAGCGGATCGTCCAGCAGCGGCTGCTGCCCACGGCCATGGAGCCGCGGGCCGCGGTGGCCAGCTACAACAAGGGCACCGGCCAGCTGACCCTCTGGGCCACCAGCCAGAACCCCCACATCCACCGCTTCCTGTGCTCGGTGATGCTCAAGCTGCCCGAGCACCGGATCCGGGTCATCGCCCCCGAGGTGGGCGGTGGGTTCGGCAGCAAGATCCCGGCCTACCCGGATGAGGCGCTGGTGAGCTACGCCGCCATGCGACTGGGCCGGCCGGTGAAGTGGACCGAGGACCGGAGCGAGAACTACAAGGTGACCACCCACGGCCGCGATCACGTCGAGCATGTGGAGCTGTGCGGGACCAGGGACGGGCGGATCACCGGCCTCCGGACGAAAGTGTACGCCGGCCTGGGCGCCTACGCCTCGACCGCCGGTCCGGGCATTCCGACGATCCTGCACGGGCTGGTCTACTCGGGCGCCTATCAGATCCCCAACATCCTCGGCACCATCCATGGGGTGTACACTGCCGGGGCTCCGGTGGACGCCTATCGCGGCGCCGGCCGGCCCGAGGCGGCGTTCCTGATCGAGCGGCTGGTCGACATCTTCGCCCGCAAGATCGGCCTGGACCCGGCCGAAGTCAGGCGGAAGAACTTCATCCCCAGCGACAAGTTTCCCTACACCGTGGCCACCGGCCTTGTCTACGACTCGGGCAACTACGAGCCCGCCCTCGACCGGGCCCTCCAGATCCTCGATTACCAGGCGTTCCGGAAGCAGCAGGCCGCCGCGCGGCAGCAGGGCCGCTACCTCGGCGTCGGCGTGATCAGCTACATCGAGATCTGCGGGCTGGGGCCGTCCCAGGTGGCCGGTGCCGTGGGCTTCGGGGGCGGCCTCTATGACTCGGCCATCGTCCGGGTCTATCCCACCGGGGTGGTGCGGGTCTACATCGGCGCCAGTCCGCACGGCCAGGGCGAGGAGACCACCTTCGCCCAGATCGTGGCCGAGGAGTTCGGCTATCCGGTGGAGAACGTGGAGATCGTCCACGGCGATACCGAAACGACCCCCCAGGGGTGGGGCACCTACGGCAGCCGGTCGACCGCGGTGTGCGGCTCGGCGGTCAAGGTCGCCGCCCAGCGGGTCAAGGAAAAGGCCAAGAAGATCGCGGCCCACCTGCTCGAGGCCAACGAGCAGGACATCGAGTGGAAGGACGACGCCTTCCGGGTCCGCGGCTCGGCCGATCAGGCCAAGACCTTCGCCGAAGTGGCGCTGATGGCCAATGTCGCCTGGAACATGCCGGCCGGGGTGGAGCCGGGTCTCGAGGCCTCGGCCTTCTTCGACCCGAGCAACTTCGTCTATCCCTTCGGCAGCCACGTCTGCACCGTCGAGGTGGACCTCGAGACCGGCGAGGTCAAGATCCTGCGCTACATCGCGGTGGACGACTGCGGCCCGCACATCAACCCGATGATCGTCGAAGGCCAGATCCACGGCGGCATCATCCAGGGCCTGGGCGAGGGACTGCAGGAGATCGCGCTGTACGACGACGACGGCCAGCTCATCACCGGGACCATGATGGACTACGCGGTGCCCCGCGCCAGCCAGATGCCCCATCTCGAGCTCGACCACACGGTGACGCCGTCGCCGGTCAATCCCCTCGGCATCAAGGGCTGCGGCGAGGCGGGGACGATCGCTTCGGCGGCGTGCCTGGTCAACGCGGTGTGCGACGCGCTGGCGCCGTTCGGGATCGTTCACATCGACAAGCCGCTCACCCCGGCCCGGGTCTGGGCGGCCATTCGGGCCTCCAGGCACGGCGGCAACGGCGGCAACGGCGGCGACAGCCACCCGGGCATCAAGCCCGGCGCGACCAGCGCCGACGCCAACGTGGTGCCCGGCGCGGTCGGCCGGGGAAAGGAGAACGTCCAGTGATCCCGACGGACTTCGAGTATGCCCGCGCCGGATCCCTGCGCGAGGTGCTCGCCGTGCTGGCCCGGGGCGACGGCACCAAGCTGATTGCCGGAGGACACAGCCTGCTGCCGGTGATGAAGTTCCGCCTGGCTCAACCGGCCAAGCTGCTCGACATTGCCGGGATCGCCGATCTGAGCGGGGTGGAGGAACATCGCAAGGGCGCCCGGATCGGGGCGACCACCACCTACCGGCAGCTGCTCGAGAGCGACCTGCTGCGGGAGCGGTTTCCCATCATCGCCGAGTGCACCGAGAACGTCGGCGACCTGCAGGTCCGGAACCGCGGTACCATCGGCGGGAGCCTGGCCCATGCCGACCCCGCCTCGGACATGCCAGCGGTGATGCTGGCGCTCGACGCCATCATCAACGTCCGTTCCAAGCGGGGCCGCCGGGCGATCAGGGCCCGGGAATTCTTCCACGGCCCCTTCACTACGGCACTGGCCGAGGACGAGCTGCTGCAGGACGTCATCCTGCCGCCGGCGCCTCGGGGCGCCGGGACGGCCTACGTCAGCCAGGACCAGGCGGCCTCGGGCTACGCCCTGGCCGGGGCCGCGACCGTCGTGGCCCGCTCGCGCAAGACCGTGAGCCACGCCGTCGTGGCGCTGACCGGCGTGGGGGAGGTCTCGAAGCTGGTGGCGAGCGCGGATCAGCTGGTCGGCACCAAGGCCGAGCCTGAGGTGCTGGCCAGGGTGGCGGCGGCCGCCACCGACGGGATCGACGTCCAGGGCGACATCCACGCCCCCACCGAGTACCGCCGCCACTTGGCTCAGGTGATTGTGCGGCGGTCCCTGGAGACGGCGCTCGGCCGGGCCGGGTAGTCCGGGGCCGGGGCGTCCGGAGCCGGGTAGGCCGGCGCTGGGTAGGCCGGCGCTGGGTAGTCCGGGGCCGGGGAGTCCGGGGCCGGGGAGTCCGGAGCCGGGGAGTCCCCGGTCGGGTAGTCCCGCCCCCGCCTGGGCCGGATCGCCAGCTCCCCCGGCCGGCGCGGTCGCCGCGGTGGTGCTGGCCGCTGGCGGCGCAGCCCGGTTCGGCGGCGGGAAGCTGCTGGCACCGCTGCACGGACGGCCGCTGATCGAGTATGCCTTCGGGGTGGCCGGGCGGGCCCGCGCGGCCGGCCTGATCGGACGGGTCGTCGCGGTGGTCGCTCCGGAGAGTGAGGCGATCGGCCGACTCGCCCGGCAGACCGGCGCCGACGTGGTGGTGAATCCCGCCCCGGAGCAGGGGCTGTCCAGCTCGCTTCGGAGTGGGCTCCGCTCCCTGGGCGAGGCGGCGGCCGCCATCGTCCTGCTGGCCGACCAGCCGCTGGTGCGACTCGACACGCTGGCGGTACTGATCGCCGCCTGGCGCGAGGGCCTCGGTACTCTCATCCGCCCGCGCTACGCCGACGCCGGCGGCGAGCCGGGGCATCCGGTGCTGGCGGACCGCTCGCTCTGGCCCCTCGCCGACCAGCTCGAGGGCGAGGCCGGGTTCGGCTCCATCCGGCCGATCGGCGCCGCCGGCGTCGCGGTCATCGATCTCCCCGGGCGCAATCCGGACGTGGACACGCCCGCTGACCTCCACCGCCTCGAAGGATTCGCGCCATGAAGCTGCTATTCTCCGGCTCGCCCGAGATCACCGCGCCGCGCCAGCAGGTCTGGGCCAAGCTGAACGACCCGGACTTCGTGGCCCAGTCGGGGCCCGGCGTGGAGTCGGTCGAGAAGATCGATCCGACCCATTTCAAGGTGATCTCGGGACTCGGCGTCGGTGCGGTGAAGGTCCGGTTCAAGCTCGACGTCGAGCTGTTCGACATCGTCGAAGGTGAGGCGCTCAAGATGCGGGCCCGGGGCAAGGCCCCCGGCTCCGCCGTGGATGTGGTCTCGTCGCTCCAGCTGGCCGATGCCGACGGCGGCAAGACCCGGCTCGACTGGTCGGCGACCAGCGAGGTGAGCGGCACCGTGGCCAGCGTCGGCGCCCGCCTGCTCGAGGGCACGGCCCGGCGGCTGACCGAGGAGTTCTGGACCGATTTCGCCCGGCGCGTCGGCGCCGGGTGATGGCCGGATGCGGGCCCGCCGGCTGACCTCTGCCGATCTCCTTTCCCTGTCTCCGGACGAACTCGACGGCGCGGTCCTGCTGGCCCCGGTGACCCTGGCCGGGGCCTCGCTGCGCAAAGGCGAGCGGCTGAATTCGACGACGGTCGCCCGGCTGATCGAGGCGGTGCGGCAGGGCGCCCTCACAGCGCCGGTACGGATCGCGCTGGTCGACGCCGGCGATCTCCATGAGGACGAGGCCGCCGCCAGGCTGGCCCGGGCGGTGGCCGGCGCCGGTCTGGTCTCGCAGGCCCCCAGGCAGAGCCGCCTGGATCTCACCGCTCGCTGGGACGGGGTGCTTCATGTCCGGCTCCCCCAGCTCAGCCGGCTCAACGCCGAAGACCAGCTCGAGGTGTTCACCCTGTTTCACGGCCAGGCCGTGTCCCGGGGCGAGACGGTGGCTTCGGTGAAGGTCGCTCCGCATGTGCTGCCGGCGCGCGTGGTCGAGGCCGGAGAGGCGATTGCCCGCCAGGCCATGCCGCTGGTCGACGTGCGGCCCTACCTGCCGTTGGAAGTGGCCGCGGTCGCCGAGGAAGCTTTGTCGCCCGAGGCGCTCGCCCGGTTCGAGGCAGGCGTGCGGCACAAGGTCGAAGCCCTGGGCTCGAGATACGGCGGCACTATCGCGGTAGGCAATCCCAACCCGGTCGCCGCGGAGCATGATGCCCGCGAAGCGCTGGAGCGCCTGGTCCGAGAGCGGGGCCTGCCGGTGCTGCTGGTCGGCGGGGTGTCGGCCGGGGACCCGCTGTCGCCGTTCTTCCTGGCCCTCGAGAGTCTCGGCGGCCGGGTGCTCCGCCACGGCGTGCCGGCCCACCCTGGCAGCATGATCTGGCTGGCCGAGCTGGACGGCAGCCGCATCCTGGGCCTGCCGCAGTGCGGCATGTTCAGCCTGGCCACCGCCGCCGACCTGATCCTGCCTCGGCTGCTCACCGGCGAGGCGCTGGTCGCCGCCGACCTGGCCGACCTGGCCCACGGCGGCGTGCTGGGCCCGGCGATGCGGTTTCGTTTCCCTCCCTACGCCCGGGATCTCCGCGCCCCCGACTGACGGGAGTGCCGGCGCCGTGCCGCCGATCCACTGCCGGCCGGTGCGCCCCTTGCCATGGCCGGCGATATTGCGGCATCACCTGACGAGGACCCAGCGGACGTGCCCCAGCCGGCCGACATCGACGCCGTCCAATCCGCCTTCGCCGCTCGCGGCTACGTGGCGGACCGCGACCTGGCCACCGCCGTCTTCCTCTCGCTCGCGCTCGGCCGCCCGCTGCTGCTCGAGGGCGAGGCCGGCGTGGGCAAGACGGAAGTCGCCCGGACCCTGGCGGCGGTGCTCGGCGGCGAGCTGATCCGGCTGCAGTGCTATGAAGGCCTCGACGTGAACACGGCAGTGTACGAGTGGGACTATCCCCGGCAGATGCTCGAGATCCGCCTGCTCGAGGCCAGGGGGGAAGCCAAGTCGGCGGCCACCCGCGACATCTTCAGTGAGGAGTTCCTGATCCGGCGGCCACTGCTGCAGGCCCTCGCCAGCCACGCGCCGGAGCCACCGGTGCTGTTGATCGACGAGGTGGACCGGGCCGACGAGGAGTTCGAGGCCTTCCTGCTCGAGATCCTGAGCGACTTCGCGGTCAGCATCCCCGAGATCGGAACCATCCGGGCCGCCCGCCCGCCCCGGGTGATCCTGACCAGCAACCGCACCCGCGAGGTGCACGACGCGCTCAAGCGCCGCTGCCTTTACCACTGGATCGACTACCCCTCGGCCGAGCGTGAGCTGGCCATTCTGCGGGCCCGGCTGCCCCAGGTGCCCGCGGCGCTGGCGCGCGAGGTGGTCGCCTTCGTTCAGCGGCTCCGCACCGCCGACCTGACCAAGGCACCCGGCGTCGCCGAGACGCTGGACTGGTCGGCCGCGCTGCTGGCGCTGGGAGCCCGGCGGCTTGAGCCGGAGCAGGTCGAGCACACCCTCGGCGTCCTGCTCAAGTACCAGGAGGATGTCGGGATGATGCGGGGCGGCGGAGCCCGCACGATCCTGGACGAGTCGCGGGTGGGGGCGCGGGGATGACCAGTCCGGATGGCCGGGCGACGGCGGAGGCAGACACGCCGTTCGGACCGGTGACGGTGGACGGCGACGTGCTGCTGGCCAACGTCGCCCGGTTCGGCCGCCTCCTCCGGCAGGCCGGGATGGAGGCGGACAGCGGGCAGACGGCGATCTTCGGCCGGGCCCTGGCTCTGCTGGGCGTGTCCCGCCGGAGCGACGTCCGCTCGGCGGGACGGGCGGTCTTCGTCCGGCGGCGCGAGGACATCCGGCTCTACGACGCGGCGTTCGACCTGTTCTGGCGGCGCCGGGCCGGACCGAACGAGCTGAGCGATCGCCTGCCCCGGCTCCGCCAGAGCGAGCGCCGCGAACGCCCGGCCGACCCGGCGGACCCCTCGAGCCAGGCCGGCCCCGACGAGCCGCTTGCCGCCGTCCGGCCTGGCGCGGCCAGCGCCACCGAGGAGATCCGGACCGCCGACTTCGCCACCCTCACCGCCGAAGAGGCGCGAGACGCCGAGGCGATGCTCGAGGCGTTGCGGCCACGGCTCCCGCTCCGCCGCGCCCGGCGAGGCCGGCTCGCGCGGAGCGGCCACCGTCCGGCCGCCCGGGCGATGCTTCGGCGGGCGCTCGCCACCGGCGGCGAGGCGCTCAGGTGGCGCTGGCTCCGCCGGACCGAGCGGCCCCGGCCGGTGGTGCTGGTGTGCGACATCAGCGGCAGCATGGAGCGCTACAGCCGGTTCATGCTCCGGTTCGCCCACGCGCTCCAGCGGAGCGGGGCCCCGCTCGAGGTGTTCGTGTTCGGCACCCGGCTCACCCGAATCACCCGCCAGCTCCGGGTGCGGAGTCCCGACGCCGCCCTTCGCCGGGTGGCCCGGACCGTAGTGGACTGGAGCGGCGGCACCCGGATCGGGGAAAGCCTGCACCAGCTGAACCGTCGCTGGGTCCGGCGGACGGTGCGGAGCAGCGCGATCGTCCTGCTCGTCTCCGATGGCTGGGAGCGGGGCGACCCCGCCCTGCTGGCCCGCGAGATGGCCACCCTGCGCCGGAGCTGCCACCGGCTGTTGTGGATCGATCCGCTGGCCGCCCGTCCGGGCTTCGAGCCGAGCACGGTGGGCCTGCGGGCGGCGCTGCCGCACGTCGACGAGCTGGTGCCCGCGGCGACGGTGGCGTCGCTGGAGGAGCTGGGCCACCGGCTCGAGGCCCTGTGACCGTCCCGGCACCGGTCGCGCTGAGGCGCACCCACCCATCGAGGAGCAGGCCCCATGCGTGATCTGCTGGCGGAGTACGATCGCCTGGCGGCGGCCGGCCACGCCGTCGGCCGGGCGGTGGTCACCAGCGTCTGGGGCTCGGCGCCGCGGGCCGAGGGCGCCTCGATGCTGGCGACGTCCGAGGGGATCATGGCGGGCTCGGTCTCGGGCGGCTGCGTCGAAGCCGCCACCGCCACCGAGATCGCCGCGGCGATCGGTCGCGGCCGGCCCAAGCTGGTGACCTTCGGGGTCACCGACGAGCGGGCCTGGGAGGTCGGGCTCGCCTGCGGCGGCACCATCAAGGTGTTCGTCGAGCCGTCGGTGCGCCCCGAGGTGCTGGCCGCCGCCCGCGGGCCCGGCGGCGAAGTGATCGCCACCGTGATCGAGGGGGAAGCCACCGGCGCATCGCTGCGCGTGCGTGAGGATGGGCAGGTCGACGGCGATCTCGACCCGAAGGTGACGGAGCAGGTGCGTCAGGCGGCGCTGACGGCGCTCCGGCGCGAGGCCGGCGCCACCGTGACGGTCGCGGGCCCGGGCGGCGAAGTCAGGATCTTCCTGGAGGTGTTTCCCCGGCAACCGCGGCTGGTCATCTTCGGCGGCGTGCACATCGCGGTGGCCCTGGTGCCCCTGGCGCGAGCCCTCGGGTACCGGACCATCGTGGCCGACGGGCGTCAGGCCTTTCTCACCCGCGAGCGCTTCCCCGAAGCCGACGAGCTGATCCTGGCATGGCCCGAGGCCGCGTTCGAGCGGATTGGGCTGGACGGCTCGTGCTACGTCTGCGTCCTGTCCCACGATCCCAAGTTCGACGATCCGGCCCTGGAGGCCGCGCTCCGCTCACCGGCGCGCTACATCGGCGCCATCGGCTCGCGGAAGACCCAGACGGCACGGCGCGAACGGCTCAGACAGGCCGGCTTTTCCGATGACGCGGTGGCGCGGGTCCATGGCCCGATCGGGCTCGACCTCGGCGGGCGTCAGCCGGCGGAAACGGCCCTGGCGATCCTGGCGGAGATGACCGCCGTCCGGTACGGCGGCTCGGCGGCGCGGGGGTGAGCCGGCGCCCGGCGCGGAGGCCGCCGGACGGTCTCGCTCACTCGTCGCAGGCGGGGACGGCCGGCCGCTCGGGGGTGCGCCGCTGTGCCTGCGTCACCGGACGGGTCGCCACCGGTCCGAACCAGATCACACAGCTCTTCCCGGGACGACTGGCGTGGGTGGCCCGGGCGGACCAGGACACGTCATTGGCGCTCAGAATGGTGATGGCGACGCCGCGGTGCCACAGATACTGAAGGGCGAAGGGCTCGGTGCGGCGGGAGTAGACCCCTTGAGTGCCGTACCAGGTGTCCTGGGAGCGGACCAGGTTCCGGAGATCGACCCGCATCTGGATGGTCGGCTCGACCATGTCGAGCGCGCTGCCGGTGTCGGCCACCGATGGCTCCGATGGCTCGCCGCCCGAGGCCGACGGGGGAGCCGCCGAGGATGATGGTGCCGCGGCCACGCGGGTGTCCCTTCCGGGGAGCCTGTCGCAGGCTGGCACGCCCTCCCGGCCGCGGCGGGCGTCCCGCGTGGTCGTTGGGGCGGCGCGCTCGCGACCCACGTAGATGACGCAGTCCCGCCCCGGGACGTCCTCGTGAGTGCCGCTCGCGGCCCAGCCGTCCCGGCCGACCCAGAGAAACCGCACCTGGCTCCCGCCCGGCGGAGTGAAGCCCAGCCGGGTGGGGTCCTGGGTATAGATGCCGTTCTCGGCGTAGTAGGTCTCCTCGGCCACGACCAGGCGCCGGAGGCCGCGCTGGATATCCTCGAACCGCCGCGCCGCGATCAGCGGATCGACGCCCGCGGGCTTGCGGGCGGCCGGCTTGGCCGGCCGGGCGGGAGACACCGCCACCAGGGCAGTATCGTTGGTCACCTGGGCCGGCGGGGCCGGCACCCGGAGATCGTCGCAGGCCGCCAGCAGCAGAACCAGCCCAACCACCCGGCCAGCCGGGGACGCGAAGCGTGAGCCAGCGCGAAACATGAACCCTCGAAAGGTCAACGTGAGACCACGGACTCTGTCGCTCGGTACCGGGGAATGGCCGCCGCTGCTCGTGCAACCCATGTCATCCCGCCCGATCGGATCGGCGGCCAGCGGATCGTGACGCTCCATCCGCGGCTGACCGACTTCCCAGCTGGTGATGCATCACCGCCACCTCGAGCTGTGGCTCAACGAAATCACCGTGGCCGCCGACGGCACCGCCGTCGGGGCGGGTTCGGGCGGACACCGCGTTCTGGGGGCCGGCGGGGGTCAGAATCCTGGCCGTGGCGCACGGAACGGGCCAGCTCCGGACGAACCCGGGCGGCAATCGCCGGCTCGGTCTCGGCGCCGTCCTGATTGCCCAGGGGACGATCGAGCCGCTGACAGCGGCGCGCCCACAAGTCGGGCGCACTACCCCCGGACCCGCAGGTCGAGGTCCTCGCTCACGATCTCGCGGGTGACCGGCGGGGCCGTCCGCTCGGGCGGCTCGGTCCAGCCGGCTCGCTCGAGCAGGTCGGCGGTCCGGCGGTCCACCACCGCCGTCTGCTCCGCGCCCCGCGCCGAGGCGGCGGCCAGATCGAGCCAGGCCAGGGCCTCGGTGTAGGCGTACCGGGCCACGGCAGCCTCGCTGGCCACCGCGGCATACCGGAAGGCCATGTCGGCCTCTCCGCCACGCTCCGCGTGGCGGGCAATCTCGCCGGCGGCCGTCGCCAGCTCCTCGGGGCGGACCACCCGCTCGAGCGCCAGTGCCAGCGACCGGTGCACTTCCTGACGCCGGGAGCTGGTCAACCCGTCGCGCACCAGGTGAGCAATCACCGGGTGAATGCACCGGTAGGCCCCGCCCTCCTCGGCCAGCAGGTGACGGTCCACCAGGGCATCGCCCATGGCCGCCGCCCGGAGGCGGGACATCCCGTGCACGTGCGAGAGGACGTCGGGCGGACAGCCGCCACCACTCACCGCAATGGTGATCAATACGTCCCGCAGCTCGGCCGGAAGCCGGTCCACCCGCTCGGCGATGACCTCCTGCACGGACGGCGAGACGGGGACCTCCCATCCGGCGCCGATCTCCGACGGCGCTGCAGTCCACTCGCCGGAGTGCTGGTCCATGGCCAGCAGGCCCTGGGCGAACATCGTCTTCAGCAGCTCGATGATATAGAACGGATTGCCGGCCGTGATCCGGAAGAGTCGCGCCGCCAGGCGCCGTCCGCCGGTGGGCGTGCTCACGTGGCCCAGCTCACGTACCAGCTGCCAGACCTGTTCCTCGGTCAGGGCAGGCAGGCTGATCACGGTGGCATGTCCCTTGGCCCGGAGCACGCGGCACAGCCGCGACGCGGGCGCGTCCCGCTCGACCTCCCCCAGCGTCAGCAGGCCCAGCCAGAAGATGGGCACGCCGGCGAGGCGACGGGCCAGGAAGCGGAGCAGGTTGCTGCTGTCCTCGTCGCCCCACTGCAGGTCGTCGATCACCACCACCAGGGGCCGCTCGGCGGCGAGCGCACCGAGCAGCTGGGCCACCCCCTCGAACAGCCGCCACCCCTCGGTCGGATCGGCCGCCGCGGTGGCGGGCAAACCCGGAAAGGCGGTCCGGAGCTCCGGCAGCATTCGCGCCACTTCGACCAGCCACTCCGGCGCCGTGCCGGAGAGGCCGGGCGCACCCAGCGCGCTCCGGAGCACCTCGACCACAGGCTCATAGGGGACGCCGGCCCGCCGGTCATAGCAGCGGCCGCGCAGGGCGGTGCCCCCGGCCGCCACGGCCCAGCGCTGGAATTCGTCGGCCAGCCGAGACTTGCCGACGCCCGATTCACCTTCCAGCAGAACGATCTGCGCCCGCCCGGTCAGCACGCTGGCCCAGCGCCCGGTGAGCTCCTTCCAGGCCGACTCGCGTCCTACCAGACTGGCCTCGAACGCCGGCGCCCGGGTGAACCACTCGTCCGGGATGGCCGGCGAGGGCGACGCCGGGGTCCGATCAGCCTCGATCCGCCGGGCCAACGCCTGAAGCGCGCGCCCGGGCTCGCTGCCCCCGTCGCGCAGCAGGCGCTCCCGGTAGGCGGCGTACCGCGCCAGCGCGGCCGACCGGCCACCCCCGAGATACTGTGCCTCCACCGCCACCTGGACGGCCTCATCGGAGACCGGATCGCTGGCCAGCCATCGCTCCGCCCAGTCCACGGCGTCCCGCCAGCGGCGGCCGCTCATCGCCTCGCGCGCCAGCCGGGCCAGCACCTCATGGTACTGGCGGAGCAGGTCGGACCGGACCCCGGCCAGCCACTCGTCGAACAGCGGTGCCCGCCGCAGCGACAGGCCCTCGCTGAAGCGGGGCACCTCGAAGCGAGCCGCCTCGGCGGGCTGGGGGGCCGCCAGGGATTGAAATTCCGTGACGTCGCAGGGGATCGGAGCTGCGAGGGTGATGGTCGCCCGGTCGGCCACCAGGGTCTCGCCCAGGGCGTCGCGGAGCTGCTTGAGAGCCTGCCGCAGCGATCCGCGAGCCTCCAGCTCCGGAGACTCGCCCCACAGCAGCGCCGCCACGGCCTCGCGCCGGTGGGGCCTCGGCTCCAGCACCAGGAACGCCAATAGTGCCATGGGCTTGGCACCCAGGGCCGGGGCCACCGGCCGGCCCTCGGGCGTCACCAGTGCGGGCGTGCCGAACAGTTGCAAGGAGTAGGCGGGCACGGGAAGCCTCGGCGGAGTCCGAGCTAACGTACCGGCGATTCACGGAAGGGCAAGTGCGAAATCACGATGATTTCACGATGGGCCCCTAGGTTCGTCCCCAGTCAGTTCGGCCCAACGTCGTCCCCAACCAGGAGCTCCCCATGTCGAACGCCAAGGACTCGGTCCGCATCGATCTCACTCCAGAGCAGAAGGCCAAGATCCGCAGCGCGACGGGCAAGGACGCTGAGGCGGTGGAGCTGTCGGTAGAAGAGCTCGAGGCCCGGATCGCCCCGATGCGCGCCATTCCGAAGCCCCACTAAGCCGAGACCACCCTCGCCCTTCTCCGAAACGAGCGCTATCATGACGAAGCACGACGAGCAGTCCCGGAGCAAGACTCCCGAACAGCAGCCGAAGAAGCCCGTTCCGGCCAAGGACGTCGAGCTGGGCGTCGAAGAGCTGGAAGAGAAGATCGCGCCGATGAAGCTGGTGCAGTAAGCTCCGGCGCGAATCGCCTCCAGGCGCTGAGCTAGCGCCAACCCGGGCTCCGGCCTCCCGTTCGTGGGGCGCCGGAGCCCGTCGCGTCATCCCCCACACCGCAGCCGACATGAGCGCGCCCGCAACACCGACCGACGAACTCCGCGAGGAAGTCGAGCGACTGCGCCTGCTCCACGCGATCAGCCTGGAGCTGGGTGCCTCGCTCGATTTCGACGCGCTGGTGCCCACCGTCTTCGACCGCGTACTGGCGGCGCTGGGCGCCGAGGGCGGCTCGATCTGGATCACTCAGGGTGACGTGCTCCGCTGCCGGATCGCCGTGGGCGGACGGGCCGACCGCCTGATCGGGGCCGAGGTGCCGGTGGGCACCGGCTTCGTCGGCGACGCGGCCGAGCAGCAGAAGACCACCATGACCACCCGGGCCCAGGACGATCCCCGATTCGGAGCCGGGCTCGAGGCCGCGGACTCGGAGCTGGCGGTCTCGGTGATGGCGACCGCCATGGTGGCGAACGGCGTCACGGTCGGCGCCATCCAGGTGACCGACAAGACCGGCGACGGCGTCTTCGGGCAGCGCGACCGCGAGATGCTCGAGGGCCTGGCCGCCGCCGCCGGACTGGCCCTCCGCAACGCCCAGCTCCACGCGGCCGGGAAGCGGGCCGGCGATCTGGCCGTGCTGCTCGACATCAGCCGCGAGATCACCGCCACGCTCGATCTCGACCGGGTGCTGCAGTCGGTCGTCAACCTGGCGGCCCGGGCGCTGCCGTTCGACCGGGCCGCGGTCGCCCTGTACGAAAAGGGCCGCTGCGACATCCGCGCCGTGGCGGGCGAAGAGACGGTGGAGCCCAAGGATCCCAAGCTGCAGGACCTGGTGGCCCGGACCGAGTGGGCGGCGGGGCGGGGCGAGCCGCTCTACCTGGCCGCCCGGAGCGAGCCCGCCTCCGACGCCGAGCGGATGTTCGTGACCATCTTCGGGCCGGACCTCGAGAGCGACCGGGTCGAGAGCGGGCTCTACCTGCCGCTCAAGGACGAGGAGGGTGTCCTCGGCGTGCTGGTGTTCGAGTCGGGGTCGGCCGACTTCGCCACGCCCACCCAGCGGGAGGTGGCGGCCATTCTCGCCAACCAGACGGCCGTGGCCCTCAGGAATGCGCAGCTCTATCACCAAGTGCCCATGGTGGACGCGCTGGGGGCGCTGGCGGCGAAGCGCCAGGCCCTCCGTGCCCTGCCCCGCCAGCGGATCGGGATCTATGCCCTCCTGGCCCTGGTGGCACTGGTAGCGCTGGCGGTCATCCGCTGGCCGCTCCGGATCGCAGGCGAAGGCGCGACCTTCCGGCCCGCCGGCTATGCCCCCGTCCGAGCCTTCGTGGCCGGCGTGGTCGAACGCATTCCCGTGGCCGAGGGCAGCCCGGTATCCCGGGGCACCCCGGTCGGATATCTCCGCGCCACCGGGCTCCGGGCCGACCGCGAGGCCACGGCGGCGGAGGCGGTCTCGGCCGACCGGCTGGCGGCGCTGGCCGCGAGCCGGGGCGACGCCTCGGAAGAGCGGGTCCAGCGGCTCCGGGCCGAGTCGCTCCGGCGCGAGGTGGCCCTGCTGGACGAGGAGCTCGAGCTCACCACCCTGCGCGCGCCGGTGCCCGGGGTCGTGCTCACACCCAGGGTCGGGGAGCGGGTGGGAACCTCGCTCGAGGAAGGCGACGAGCTCCTCGCCGTCGGCCGGACCGACTCGCTCGAGCTCGACTTCGGGGTGGCCCAGCGCGACATCGAGCGCATCCGGCCAGGCCAGGAAGTCCGGCTCCGGGTGGACGCAGCCCCGCAGCGGACCTTCGTCGGCCGGGTGGTCACGGTGGCTCCGGTCCCGGCCGACAGCGCGGGGGAGGTTCGCTATCCCGTCCGGGCGGTGGTGGCCAATCCCGACGGCATGCTCAAGCCCAGCATGGCGGCGTACGTGCGCGTGCTGACCGATCCCGCGTCCGCGGGGAGCCGGCTGCTGCGAGCGCCGGTGCGGTGGGCGCGCCTCTTCTGGTGGAGACTCTGGTCGTGATCCTGCTCCTGACGGCTTCCGGGCCGAGGCGCGTGGCGCCGGCCCTGCTGCTGGTCGTCGGCCTGGCAGCCTGTGCCGGGAGCGACGCTGCTCCGCCGGCTCGGGCGGTGGCGACCACCGCCGGGGCAAGCGTGGCCGCCGGCGCCCCGCCCGCGCTGGCCGCCGCCGAGAGCGTCACGGTGGACCGGCCGCTCGCCCTGCCCTCTCAGCTGTACGTCGAGCACGACGCCGCCGTGGTGGCCCGCTCCCAGGGCGTGGTCGAGGCGGTCCTGGCGGATATCGGCTCGCGGGTGACGGCCGGACAGCTGCTGGCCCGGCTCGAGAGCGCCGACCAGGAGATCGCCCTGGCGCAGGCCCGCGAGCAGGCGGCCAACGCCGGCCAACGGGTGGAGCGCCAGCGGGCGCTGACCTCGGCGGGGGTCGTGACGCGGGCCGATTCGGAGCAGGTCGAGTTCGAGCACCGGGCGGCCGACCTCACCCTGCGCAAGGCCCAGCGCGACTACGACCTCACCCGCATCGTCGCCCCGTTCGACGGCGTGGTCACGGCCCGGATGGCCCGGCTCCAGCGGCTGGTGAACCCCGGTGACTCGCTGTTCCGGGTCACGGCACTCGCGCCGGTGCTGGCGGCCGTTCGGGTGCCCGAGGCGTCGGCCGCCGGGCTTCGGGTCGGGGCGGTCGCCCGGGTGCTGATGCCGGGGGGCGCCAGCGCCGCGGCTCGGGTCATCCGCGCTTCTCCCGTCATCGACCCGGCCAGCGGCACCCGCGAAGTGGTCCTCCAGCTCGCCCCCGGCGCCGGGCTCACTCCCGGCAGCAGCGTGACCGTCCGGCTGGGGGCGGAGCGTCGCCGGGTGCTGGCCATTCCCCGCGCCGCCGTAGCCAAGGATGGCTACGTCCTGGTCTGGGCCGATCGTCGGAGCACCCTCCGGGCCGTTACCCTCGGCAGCGATCTGGAGGATGACCTGGTGGAGGTGGTCAGCGGGCTGACCGCCGGCGAGCAGGTCGTCCGGACCGGCCAGTGAGCGGCGCCCCCCGGCTTCGGGCCGACCTGGCGATCGTGGAACAGACCTACCGGGGAGAGCAGAGCTTCATCGTCAAGGATCCCAAGACGCGGAAGTACTACCGGTTCCGCCCGGTGGAAGTGAATGTGCTGCAGCGGTTCGACGGCGAGCGGAGCGCCGAGGCCGTGGCCCAGGAGCTGAGCGACACCGGCGTGCGGCTGTCGGCGGCGACGGTCGACAAGTTCGCGGGCCGGCTCAAGGCCATGGGACTGCTCGAGCGGACCGTAGGCGAGCGGTCGGTGCTGATGATGGAGCGGCTGCGGGCCCAGCGGCGGCAGCGACTGCAGAGCGGCGCCGGGTCGTCCGACCTGTTCCGCATCCGCTGGTCGATGGGTGACCCCGACGCCTTCATGGACCGGACAATTCCCTACCTCCGCTGGATGTTCACCCGCGGGTTCCTGATCGTCTCGGTGCTGCTGTTCGCGGTGTACCTGCTGGTGGCCGCCCTCAAGTGGCCCGACCTCTCCCTGGCGCTCTGGCGGCTCTACCACCTCGACTACTCGGCCGGCGAGCTGCTCGTCCTGTGGGCCACGGGGACCGTGATCATCGTGATCCACGAGCTGGGCCACGGCTTCACCTGCAAGCACTTCGGCGGCCAGGTTCACGAGATGGGGGCCATGCTGCTCTACTTCGAGCCGGCCTTCTACTGCAACGTCAACGACGCCTGGACCTTCCCCGACCTGAGCGCACGGCTGTGGGTCACGGCGGCGGGATCGTGGATCCAGCTGGTGGTGGCCAGCCTGGGCGCCATCGTATGGTGGGCGGCGGCGCCGGGCACGCTGGTCTCTCACATCGCGCTGGGCGCGGTGCTGATCGGCGGGCTCACCACCGTCATCATGAACGCCAACCCGCTCATCCCGCTGGACGGCTACTTCGCGCTGAGCGACTGGCTCGAGGTCCCCAATCTCCGGCAGCGCGCCTTCGCCCACCTGGGCTGGCTGGTCAAGGCGAAGGCACTCCGACTCGACGTGCCGATGCCCCCCGCCGACGAGCGCGAGCAGCGGATCTTTCTGATCTACAGCCTGCTGGCCGCCTGGTACATCGCGTCCATCATGCTGCTGGTGGCCGGCACGGTGTACGGCTGGCTCGATCGGGCGCTCGGCCTGGCCGGTGGCGCGCTGTTCGTCGCGGGCCTGTGGTGGATGGCCCGGGGGTCGATCCGCAGTGCGCTCCGGACCCTGACGGCGTCGGCGCGCGAGGCCCGGGCCCGGCTGTCCGGCCGCCGCCTCCGCGACCGGCTCCTGATCGGTCTCGGGGTCGTGCTCGTGGCCGGCGCGGTCATCCCGCGGCCGATCACCGTCACCGGCGACTTCGCCGTCGCGCCGGCGCTGGCGGTCACCCTCACCGCCCCCGACAGCGGGCTGGTGGCCGAGGTGTACGTCCGGGAGGGCAGCCGGGTGGAGGCGGGGATGCCGCTGCTGCAGATCCGGGATCTCGACCTGGAGCGGGCCATCCTGTCGAGCCGGCGGCGAGCCGATTCGCTGGCGGCCCGGGCAGCGGCGGCGCGCGCCGCCGGCAGGCCCGACGAGACCTCCCGGCTGGAGGCCGAGCGCGGCCAGGACGCGGCTCGGCTGGCGGGGATGGGGATCGAGCAGCAGGCCCTGACGATAAGGGCCCCGGCCGCCGGCGTCGTGGTCTCCTCCCGGCCGGAGCAGCTGACCGGCCGCTGGGTCGGCCTGGGCGAGCCGGTCCTGGTCCTGGGCCAGCCGGATTCGCTCGAGGTCCGGATGGGCCTGTACGGGGCCGGCGCGTCGGCGGTGCGGGTCGGGCAACCGGCCCGGCTGGTGTTCCATGCCGACGGCGGGACGGTCCGGCTGCCGGTCGCCGCCGTGGGCGAGAGCTCGGCCCCGGGCGCCGGCACCCTCGAGGCCCGGTCGGGCCTCACCGCCAGCGGGCGGTGGCGACCCGGCATGACCGGCGAGGCGAGCGTCGCCATTCGGGAGTCCAACCTGTGGGGGGCGCTGGTGTGGGCCGTCCGCCGGCGGCTCCGGACCGACCTCCTGCTCTAGGCGCCGCGCCCGCCATTGGCGCATTCCGGACGGCCCGAGGCTGGAGACGGGCAGCGCCGGCCAAGGTGGCCGCTCTGTGGCCCGCCCGTGCAGTCCGCGTCCAGACTGATGCGCCGCTGCGACTTGCGCAGGCGCGTTGTTGCAGTAACCATTCGGTAAGCTCATACAAGGACCGGGCCATTCGGCGCGACATGCTGACGCTGGTCCGCCAGGCGTTCGAGGGGCGGTACGAGGTCGAGCGTGAGATCGGCAAGGGCGGCAACGCCCGGATCTTCCTGGCCCGCGAGCCGGGGGGATCGCCGGTCGCACTCAAGATCCTCCACCCCGAACTGCTCGTGAGCGTCGCGGCCGACCGGTTCCTCCGTGAGATCAAGCTGGCTTCCCGGCTCGACCATCCTCATATCGCCCACCTGATCGATTCGGGAGAGCGGGACTGGCTGGTCTACTATGTGATGACGTACGTGGAGGGGCCCACCCTCCGCGAGGCGCTGTCACAGCGGAGCCGGCTCGGCGTGCAGGACGCGCTTCGGGTGGCCGACGACCTGCTCGACGCCCTGGACCACGCCCACGGGCACGGCATCATCCACCGGGACGTGAAGCCCGAGAACGTGGTGATCTCCCCCTGCGCCGGGGCCGTCCTGCTCGACTTCGGCATCGGCCGGGCGGTCTGGGCGTCGGGCAGCGACCGGCTGACCCGCTCGGGCATCGCGGTAGGGACGTCGACCTACATGAGCCCCGAGCAGATCACGGCCCTCCAGGAGATCGATCTGCGGAGCGACCTCTACTCCCTCGCCTGCGTCCTGTTCGAGTGCCTGGCGGGCCAACCACCGTTCATCCACCGGAACGAGGCCGTCGTGCTGCAGATGCACCTGACCCAGCCCGCGCCGGACCTGCGCACGATCCGGCCCGAGATCCCGGCCGAGGTGGCGCTGGGCATCGGCCGGGCGATGGCCAAATCGCCCGATGAGCGGTGGCAGACCGCGGCCGCCATGCGGGACGCCCTGGCGACTGCGATGGTGGGCTGAGGCCCGCCCGCAGTGTCTGATCTTCGTCTCACCACCCCGCCCGAACTGGCCGCCCGAGGCTCCCTTGTGACCGATCCGCTGGAACGCCTGCGCGCCGTGCTCGGCGAGCGCTACGCCGTCGAGCGTCAGGTCGGCGAGGGCGGGATGGCCACGGTCTACCTGGCCCGGGACCTCAAGCACGAGCGGGCCGTGGCCGTCAAGGTGCTGCGCCAGGAGCTGGCGGTCTCGCTCGGCGCGGACCGGTTCCTGCGCGAGATCCGGCTGGCCGCCAACCTGCAGCATCCGAACATCCTCGCCCTGTACGACTCGGGCGAGGCGGAAGGCCTGCTGTACTACGTCATGCCGTTCATCGACGGCGAGTCGCTGCGCGACCGGCTCAACCGGGAGCAGCAGCTGCCGATCCACGACGCGCTGCAGATCGCGCGCGAGGCCGCCGAGGCGCTGCAGTATGCCCATAGCCGCGGCATCGTCCACCGTGACATCAAGCCCGAGAACCTGCTGCTCCAGGGCGGCCACGTGCTGGTGGCCGACTTCGGGATCGCCCGGGCGGTGAGCCAGGCCAACGGCGAGAAGCTGACCCAGACGGGCATGGCGGTGGGCACGCCGCACTACATGAGCCCGGAGCAGTCGCTCGGCAGCGAGCACGTGGATGCCCGGAGCGACGTGTACAGCCTGGGCTGCGTGCTGTACGAGGTGCTGATCGGCCAGCCGCCCTTCACCGGGCCCAACGCCATGGCCATCATGGCGCGGCACTCGATGGAGATCGTGCCCAGTCTCCAGGTCGTCCGGTCCTCGGTCCCCGACGAGGTCGAGGACGTGGTGATGCAGGCGCTGGAGAAGACCCCCGCCGACCGCTTCCAGACCATGAAGGACTTCGCCGAGCGGCTGGCCGACGCCGAGGCGGAGGCCGCCATGGCGCGGACCGAGCAGCGGCGGGCCTCGACGGCGGCGCGCCGAGCCAGCGCGGCGATGCGGAGCACGGCCGGCACCGGGCGTCGAACCGGAAGCGAGGCCGCCCTGGGGACCGGCGCGACGCCGGTGCCAGCGGTCGCCCCCGCGGGCCGGAGCCGAAAGTGGTGGTGGATCGGAGCCGCCAGCGCCGTGGTGCTGGCGCTCGGGGGCATCGGGGGCTACTGGCTGACGCACCGGAACGCCAAGGCCGGCTCGGCCGGGGCGGCTGGGGACGATGGCCCCGATCCTACCCACATCGCCGTGCTGTACTTCACCCCGCGGGGCGGCGGCGATTCGCTCCAGTATCTGGCCGACGGCCTGACCGAGGCCCTGATCCACGAGCTCAGCTCGGTGGACGGCCTGCAGGTCATCTCCAGCAACGGTGTCCAGCCGTACCGGGCCGGCACGACCCCGATGCCGACCGTGGCGCGCGATCTCCATGTCGGCACCATCGTGGCCGGGCGGGTGGCCGAGTCGGGTGACAAGCTGCGGGTGACCGTGTCGCTCAACAACGCCGCCACCGCCACCGAGCTCGCCAGCCGGACCATCGAGCGCGGGCGGGGCGAGCTGTTCGCCCTGCAGGACGAGCTGTCGAAGGAGGTGTCGGTCTTTCTCCGGCAGCAGCTGGGGAAGGAGGTCGTGCTGCAGGAGACCCGGGCGATGACCCGGAACGTGTCGGCCTGGTCGGCCTATCAGCGGGCCCTGGCGGAGGCCCGGGATGCGGCGGCGCTGGCCGCCACCGGCGACACCGCGGCTGCCGGCCGCCGGTCCGCCGTCACCGACTCCCTGCTGGCCGTGGCCGAGCAGCAGGACCGGCAGTGGGCCGCGCCGGTGACCCTCCGCGGCTGGCTCCGGTATCGGGCCTCCCGGCTGTTCCCCTCGGCCGAGCCGAGCTACCACGCGACCCAGATCGCGCAAGGCCTGGAGTACGCCGGGCGGGCGCTGGCGCTGAACCAGCGGGATCCCGACGCGCTCGAGCTCCGGGGTACCCTCCGCTACTGGAAGTGGCTCAACAACTTGGGTGGCACCCCGTCGGCCTCCGAGGCACTGTTCACCGAGGCCGAAAAGGACCTCCGCGCCTCGGTCGAGGCCAACCCCAAGCAGGCCGGCGCCTGGACCACCCTGAGCCATCTCCTGCTCAACCAGTCGGCCCCCGCCGAGGCCAAGCTGGCGGCCATGCGGGCCTACGACGCCGACCCGTACCTGAGCAACGCCAACGTCACCATCTGGCGCCTGTTCACGACCTCCTACCAGCTGGACGATGCCCTGGAAGCCAAGCGGTGGTGCGACGAGGGGCAGCGCCGGTTCTCCGACGACTACCGCTTCGCCGAATGCCACCTGTGGTACTACGACATGAAGGGCGCCACCCCGGACATTCCGGCCGCCTGGGCGTCGCTGGAGCAGCTGACGAAGCTGAGCCCGCCCGGACTGCGCCCGCTGTTCCGGCTGAAGGGGCAGATGCGCCTGGGGATCGCGCTGGCCCGCGCCGGGCTGGCGGACAGTGCGCGGCACGTCATGGAGCGGTCCCGGGGGGACGCCACGGTGGATGCCGGTCGGGAGCTGGCCCAGCTCGAGGCGGTGGGCCGCATGATCGTGGGCGACAAGGACGAGGCCTTCAAGTGGCTGTCGACCTGGCTGGCGAGCAACCCCCAGATCAGTGTGCTGGATCCGAAGGACAACTGGGAGTTCCAGGAGCTGAGCCAGGATCCCCGATTTGCGGCGGCCTTCAAGTCGAACAAATAGGCCCAATCCAGCCTACTGCAGAGTCTTGCACCGTTGGCCCGACACCGTGGGCGCGCGCCAACTTGGCCGGACCAGTCTGCTTGCCTAACTCTTTACGCAAGCGTATACTCACCTCGATTCCTAAGAAAAAACACCAAATCCTTTCCTCGCGGAGGCCTCCTATGGGTGGCCGAATCGGTACCATCGCCGTCGTCGCGTTCACGGCTCTGTTCACATTCGCCTGCCGCGAGGCCTCGCAGGACACTCCCACGTCTCCTGAACTCGCCACCAGGCCGGGTTGCAACTTCAACTCGGTGTCCTCACTGACCAGGACTGAGTTCGGCT
>DATAOR010000267.1:0-3642 GCA_036265635.1 Gemmatimonadales bacterium | reverse complement strand
TCGGTCGAAGAGCTTCGCCGGCTGGCCGCGATCGCCGAGGCGGAGCGGACCGATGTCGCCGTCGGCATCCGGGTCAATCCCGATGTCACCACCGACACCCACCCGTACATCTCCACCGGTAAGAGCGGCATCAAGTTCGGTGTGCCGGCCGACCAGGTGCCGGCGGCGGCCGCGCTGATCGCCGACCATCCCCGGCTCAGACTGACCACGCTCGCGATGCACCTCGGCAGCCAGCTGGCCGATACGGAGCCGTTCCGCCTGGGCATCGGCCGCCTGCTGGAGCTGGCCGCCCGGATCGAGCGCGGTGGCCGCCGGCTCGAGGTGCTCGACATCGGTGGCGGCCTGGGCATTCGGTACGGTCACGAGCCGGCGATGGACCCGGATAGGTTCGCGGCGGCAGTGGTGCCGCTGCTGGCGCCGACCGGCTACATGGTCTACCTCGAGCCGGGCCGGTTCCTGGTGGGCAGCGCCGGCGTGCTGGTGACCGAGGTGCTCTACCGGAAGCACTCCGGCGGCAAGGAGTTCGTGGTGGTCGACGCGGGGATGAACGACCTGGTCCGGCCCAGCCACTACCAGGCCTATCACGAGATCGTCGCGCTGGACGAGGTCGGCGGGACGGTGCGGGCCGATGTGGTCGGCCCGGTGTGCGAGACGGGCGACTTCCTCGCCCTGGACCGCGATGTCCCCGACGTGGCCGCCGGCGAGCGGCTGGCGGTGCTGGGTGCCGGGGCCTACGGCTTCGTGATGGCCTCCAACTACAACTCGCGGCCGCGCCCGGCCGAGGTGGTGGTGGACGGAGACCACTGGTGGGTGGCCCGCGCGCGGGAGACGGTCGAGTCGCTGTTCGCCGGCGAGCGGATGGCGGCGGAGTGAGGCGGTCCCCCGCGGCACGATCGGGCTAGCGCCGCCGGCGCCCGAGCCCTGCGCCGGGGCGGTGGCAGACCGCCCGAGCCCCGCGACCGGGGCAGTCGCAGGCGCCCGAGCCCGCTCACCGAGGGAGGCCGTGGTTCACCGGCGCTGCCGGCGCAATCGCGCCCCACCCGCCATGCACGAGACTTCCGAGGAGCGAACCAGCCCGTGCCCCAGCACCACGACGGCATCCTGATCATCGATTTCGGTTCCCAGTACACCCAGCTCATCGCCCGCCGGGTCCGCGAGGCCCACGTCTACTGCGAGATCCACCCTCCCAGCCGCAATGTGCAGTGGATCCGGGACTGGCGCCCCAAGGGCATCATCCTTTCGGGCGGTCCCAACTCGGTCTACGGCGACAAGGTGCCGACGGCCGATCCGGCCCTGCTCGAGCTGGGGACACCAGTACTCGGCCTGTGTTACGGCATGCAGCTGCTGGCCCACCTGTCGGGCGGCAACGTCACCCGCGCCTCGCGGCGCGAGTACGGCCGGGCCAACGTGACCATCGAGGGCGGCCGGCTGTTCCGGGGCTTCGGGCAGGGCGAGGAGACCCCGGTATGGATGAGCCATGGGGACCACGTGGACGTGCCCCCGCCCGGCTTCACCGTGACCGCGTCGAGTGACAACAGCCCGGTGGCCGCCTTCGAGCACACCGAACGGCCGCTGTTCGGGGTCCAGTTCCACCCGGAAGTGGCCCACACCCCGCGGGGCGGCGAGATCCTCAGCAACTTCCTGTTCGAGGTCTGCGGGGTGGTGCCGGACTGGACCCCGGGGCACTTCGTCGAGACCGAGGTCGAGCGGATCCGGCAGCTGGTGGGGCCCGATCGCCGGGTCATCTGCGGGCTGTCGGGCGGGGTCGACTCGTCGGTCGCGGCGGTGCTGGTGCACCGGGCCGTGGGCGACCGGCTGACCTGCATCTTCGTGGATCACGGACTGCTGCGGCTGCACGAGCGGGATCAGGTCGAGGCCACCTTCCGCCGCCATCTCGGCATCGACCTGCGGGTGGTGGATGCCAGCAGCCGGTTTCTCGAGCGGCTGGCGGGGATCGAGGACCCCGAGGAGAAGCGGCGGCGCATCGGCCACACCTTCATCGACGTGTTCGAGGCCGAGGCCCGCTCCGTGGGCGCCGACGTGGACTGGCTGGTGCAGGGCACCCTCTATCCCGACGTGATCGAGTCGCTGTCGCCTCAGGGCGGTCCGTCGGTCACCATCAAGACCCACCACAACGTCGGCGGCCTGCCCGAGCGGCTGCCGTTCAAGCTGCTCGAGCCGCTCCGCGAGCTGTTCAAGGACGAAGTCCGCCAGGTGGGACGCGAGCTGGGGCTGCCGGAGGAGATGGTCGGCCGGCACCCGTTCCCGGGGCCCGGCCTGGCCATCCGGATCCTCGGCGAGGTCACCCCCGACGCCCTCGCCATGCTCCGCCGGGCGGACCACATCTACATCGAGGAGATCCGGGCGGCCGGCCTGTACGACGACATCTGGCAGGCGTTCGCGGTCCTGCTGCCGATCCGGTCGGTCGGCGTTCAGGGCGACTTCCGGAGCTACGATCAGGTCATTGCGCTGCGGGCGGTCACCAGTCGCGACGGCATGACCGCCGACTGGTACCCGTTCCCGCCCGAGGTGCTCGCCCGGATGTCGAACCGCATCGCCAACGAGGTGGACGGCGTCAACCGGGTGGTTTATGACGTGAGCTCGAAGCCGCCCGCCACGATCGAATGGGAGTGAGAGCCCGATGACGCGTCCGCGGTCGATCACCCTGCGATTCTTGGCCGAGCCGGGCCATGTCAACTTCGGCGGCAAGGTCCACGGCGGCTCGGTGATGAAGTGGATCGATCAGGTGGGCTACACCTGCGCGGCGGGGTGGACCGGCCAATACTGCGTCACGGTGTACGTCGGCGGGATCCATTTCCTGGCACCCATCCGGGTGGGCGAGATCGTGGAATGCCGCTCGCTGGTGATCCACACCGGGCGGACCAGCCTGCACATCGCGGTGGACATCTATGCCCGGGACCCGAAGGAGAGGGAGCTCAAGCGGACCGGGCACTGCGTCATCGTGTTCGTCGCGCTGGATGAGGCGGGCCGGCCCGCCCCGGTGCCGTCATGGACACCGGTGACCGACACGGATCGGGCGCTTCAGGCCTACGCCCTCCGACTGATCGAGCTGCGCAAGCTGATGGACGGCGAGCTGGAGTCCCATTTCGTCGAGCTGGACCGCACCACCGCCGACGCCGCCATCTAGCGCCGGCCCGGGCGGCTACCGCTCGACCTCGATGACGCGGATCGCCCGCCGGCGCCGGTCCGTCTCCCCCGCCGGGCCGGTGAGGCTCACGCCCACGACGTAGGTCCCCGGCTTGAGCCGGGCGAGCTGGAGCACGCGGTGTGTCCGGATCACGCTGTCGGTCGCGACCTCGTCCACCTGGAGGGACACCGCCGGCCGCTCCTCCGGCCGGTCATCACGGCGCACGCGGTACACGCCGATCTCGTGGCGGTAGCGCCCCCCCGGAACCACCCCGGCCGCCTCGTAGTACAGCTCCACCTCACTTCCCGCCAGGAACAGGTCGAACGGGGTCAGCAGCACGGTGTCCGCCGGGCTCGGCTGCCAGCGAACGCTGGCCGCCCGGATGCCGAGCGCCAGGTCGCTGATCGTCAGGCCCGGCCGGGCCCCGGCCACCCGGACGCTGTCGCGGGGCAGCACCCGGCCGGCCTCGGGTCCCTGGTCCACGGCGGCACGCC
>DATAOR010000266.1:0-21627 GCA_036265635.1 Gemmatimonadales bacterium | reverse complement strand
CTGGCCAGAAGGGGCCGGCCCGGTCGGCCCGGCCCCTCCGATTACATACCCCCGCATGCGGCCGTCCCCCCACGCGGTCCTCGCCTTCGGCGCGGTGCTGCTGGCCTGCGGCGAGCGCCCGGCGCCCCCGCCGGTCCGCACCCTGACGCCCACGGCCGACACCATTCAGACCACGCTGTCCGACGCGGGCGGGAGCGCCTGGCTGGGTGGCTCGCGCTGGGCGGTGCTGGGGCCGGCCGACGGCCGGGTCGAGCTGGTGGACCTGGCCGGCCGGTCGGCGGCGCCATTGGGGGGCAAGGGTGGCAGAGAGCTGCGGAATCCGTCCACCCTGTTCCGGGCCGGGGACACGCTCTACGTGGGAGACTGGGGCCTTCGCCGGGTCTCCCGCTGGACCGTGGACGGCCGGTTCGCCGGCGCGGTGGCGACAACCGATGCAGTCCGCGGCGCGCTGCCGGCGGCGCGGGACGGCGCGGGACGGTACTACGTCGAGCTCCGGCCGCGGCCCGGTCCCGACGGCCAGGGCAACCGCGACTCAGCCGCCGTCCTCCGGGCGGGGCCGGCCCTGGAGCGGGCCGACACCGTAGCGCGCCTGGCGCCGCTCGACATCGCCCAGGTCAACACCGATGCCGGCCAGCGGTTCGAGCGCCGGGTGTTCAGCGGCGCCGACCTGTGGGGGGTGCTGGCGGACGGCTCGCTCTGGCTCGCCCGGGTGTACGACAACCGGGTGGACTGGCGCGACCCCGCCGGGAAGTGGCGCCGGGGCGAGCCGCTGCCCGACCGGGTGCTCGAGGTGACCCGGTACGACCGGGAGCTGTTCTTCCGCCGGTTTCCGCCCGAGCTGCGGTCCACCGCCGAGCAGCTGCCCTTCGCTCCGGTCAAGCCGCCGTTCGAGGCCGGCCTGACCAGCCCGGCGGGCGAGGTCTGGCTGGAGAAGAGCCGGGCGCCGGTGGACTCGAGCCGGCGGTACCACGTGGTCGACCGGCAGGGCCGGCTCCGGGCGGAGATCCGGCTGCCCGGCCCCGGCCGTATCATCGCGGTGGGCGCCGATGCCGCCCTGGTGGCGGAGCCGTCGCGCGACGGCATCCGCCTGCTGCGCTTCGCCCTGCCCGCGCCCGGTGCGGGCACCGCCGCCGATTCCTCCTGAGGAGCATTCCCGCATGAAGCTGGTTGCCGCACTCGCCGCCCTGACCGCCCTGACCGCCTGCTCCCGGGCCGAGAGCCAGGGTGGCGAAGGCCACTCGGGCGGGCTCACCCTCGAGCAGAAGCTGCCCACCCGGTTCGCCCAGCTGAGCAACGTGATCGAGCTGGGCAACGGCCGGGTGGCCTTCGCCGACACCAAGGCCAAGCTCTTCCTGACGGCCGATCTCCGGAGCGGGAAGGTGGACACCCTGGGCACCCGGGTCGATTCGCTGATTCAGGGCGCGCCGGCCACGCAGTACAAGTTCCCCGGCTGGGTGGCGCACCTGGCGGGCGATACGGTCGCGCTGGTGGACTTCAGCGGGCTCCGCACCACGCTGTGGAACGAGCAAGGCCAGCCGCTGGGCGTGCTCCGGCTGGCGCCGGTGGCGGGGAACGCGCCGGTGCTGATCTACGACACCGTCGGCCACGGCTACAAGGTGGACTACCAGGCGATCATCGGCGGGGCCGAGCCGGGCAGGACGGTCCGGCCGGACAGCGTGCCGGTGCTCCGGATCAGCTTGAAGTCGGGCCAGGTGGATACGGTGGCCAACCTGGCCTCGCCCGAGTTCGGCGACGCCCGGTTCGGCGAGGAGACGCAGCAGGCGGCCAAGGTGTTCGCCCCGAACGATTACTTCGGCATCCTGCCGAACGGCACGGCCTGGCTGGCCCGGGGTCATGAGAACCGGGTGGACTGGCGCGACCCGAGCGGGGCCTGGACCCGCGGCCCGACCCGCGACTATCCCAAGCTGCCGGTGACCCAGGCCGACCGCGACCGGGTGCTGGCCCAGGTGCGCGAGCACGGCAAGCAGTTCGGCATGCCCCAGAACCTGGCTATCGAGTATCCCTTCGCCGAGACCAAGCCGGCGTTCGACTTCGCGCTGGGCCGGCCGAGCGGCGAGGTCTGGCTTCAGCGGCCCCGGGCCACCGAGAACGGCGCGCTGACCTACGACGTGTTCGATCGGCAGGGGGCCTGGCAGCGGGCGGTCGAGTTCCCCAAGGGGACCTCGCTGGCGGGCTTCGGGACGAAGGGCGCGATCTACGGGTCCGTCCGCGAGGCGGACGGCTCGCACACGGTGGGGCGCTACTCGCTCAAGTGAGCCGGCGGCTCAGTCGAGGATCGGCGGCTCGTCCCCCGGCGGCGTGTTGGGCCCCGGGCGATCGGTCCGGCGGCGGTCCCGCCGCCGGCCTTCCTCGTACCATCGCCGGGTGATCTCGCCGGCCAGGTCGCGGTTGCCCAGCCCGAAGGCCAGCCCGAACGCCAGCGCCACGGCCCCCAAGGTGAGGGTGAACGCGGCGGTCACGATCTCCTCGGCCACGCCCACCTGCTGCAGCGCCATGAACACCGCGATCACGACCACCGCGCCCTTGGCCATCTTGGCCAGGGTCGGCACACCCGACACCGTGCCCGCGGAAGCGAGGATCAGGCCGCGGACGAACTCGCCCACGATGAGGCCGAGGATCACCAGCACGATGCCGGCGATCAGGGTCGGGATGAACGCCAGCATGGTGCCGAACATCTGGTTGATGCTCTCCAGCCCCAGCGCGGTGCTGGCCAGCAGGATCACCACCAGCATCACCAGCCAGAAGATCAGCTTGGCCAGGGCCCGCACCGGATCGAGCCGGGAGCCGGACCGGACCACCACCTCGTCCAGTCCGCCGGCGGCGGCCACCCGGTTGAAGTCGAGCCGCTTGAGGGTGTCGTCGGCCCAGCGCTGGATCTGCCGGGCGAGGAAGTAGCCGGTCAGCAGGATGACGGTCGCGCCGACCAGCGAGGGGACCACGCTCCCCATCTGGGCGGCGCCCGCCCGGAGTCGCTCCCAGAGCTCGTTCACGGCGCCACCTCGATCACGAGTTTGCCCATCTGGTCGCCCCGCTGCAGCCGGGCGAAGGCCTCGCCGGCGCGCTCGAGCGGCACGACCGTGTCCACCACCGGCCGGAGCCGGCCCTGGTGGGCCAGCGCCACGACCTCCCGGAACTCGCGGTCGCTGCCGAGGGTGGAGCCCAGGATGCTCCACTGGTGCCAGAACAGCCGGCGGAGGTCGAGCTCGATCATCGGCCCGCTGGTGGCGCCGCAGATCACCAGCCGCCCGCCCCGGCGCATGGCCCTGAGCGAGTCCTGCCACCGGGCCTGGCCGATGCTGTCTACCACCACGTCGGCGCCCCGTCTGACGGTCAGCCCGCGCACCTCGGCCACGACGTCGGCGGTGGTGTGGTTGACCGTGTGGTCGGCCCCCAGCCGACGCGCCGCCTCGAGCTTGGCGTCCGAGCCGCTGGTGACGATGGCCCGGCCGCCGAGATGGCGGACGACCTGCAGCGCCGCCAGGGCCACACCGCCGCCGATGCCCCAGATCAAGACCGTCTCGCCCGGCTGGAGCCGCGCCCGGGTGGTCAGCATCCGCCAGGCCGTGAGCGTCGCCAGCGGGAAGGCCGCCGCCTCGGCCCAGCTCATGTCGGGCGGGACCGGGGCCAGGTTGCGCTCGGGCACCACGACCAGCTCGGCCAGGGTCCCGGGCCGGTGCTCGCCGACCACCCGGAACCGGTCGCACAGCGAGGCCTCGTCCGCGGCGCAGGCGGGGCAGGCGCCGCAGGAGACGCCGGGATTGATCATGACCCGGTCGCCCACCCGCACTCCGCGTACGGCGGCGCCGACCGACTCGACCACGCCGGCGCCGTCGGAGCCGACGATGTGGGGGAACTGGTAGGTCACGCCGGGCAGGCCGTCGGCCACGAACAAGTCGAGCCGGTTGAGCGCGGCGGCGTGGATCCTGACCCGGACATCGTCGGGCGCGGCCGGCTCGGGCGGCGGCAGCCGGCGCAGCGCGAGATGCTCCAGGCCGCCGACGGCGTCCAGCGCCAGGGCCTTCACCCGCACGCTCCGCTCAGAACGACGGGCTCAGCACTTGCTCGCCGGGCCGGAGCGGCACCAGCACCGGGGTGGTCCGCGGCGCCAGCAACTGGATCCGGAGCGAGAGCGGCGACGGCTTCTTGCCTGGCTCGGCCAGCTTGCCGGCGACATAGGCGATCCGCTCGCCGTCGCGCGAGAGGTCGAAGCCGACCACCGGCTGATCGATCTCCAGCACCAGCAGGGGGACCGCGCTTCCGCCGGCGGCGAGGCGCATCAGCCGGGTCTTGCTGCCCTTGTCCACCAGGTAGATCAGGTCGCCGTTGGGCAGGAACCGCGGGTTGCCTTCCTTGTCGCCGGTCTTGGTCAGCCGCAGGGCGGAGCCGCCGTCGAGATCGGTCTCGTACAGCTCGGGGTTGCCGTCCCGGAGCGAGACGAAGGCCACCCGCCGCCCGTCCGGCGACAGGTCGGCCGAGCGATTGCCGCCGCCCGAGGTGGTGAGAATGCGCGGGTCGGTCCCGTCCACCTTCAGGCTGGCGAGCTGGGGCACGCCCTCGGGAGGGGTGGTGGTGAAGACGAGACGGCTGCCGTCGGGGGTCCAGACCGGATCGCTCTCGACCCCCGGATCGGTCGTGAGGCGCCGGGCGTTCTGCCCGTCCGCGTCGGCCAGATAGAGGTCGTAGCTCCCGGCCTTGGCCGAGCCGTAGACGATCCGGGTGCGGTCGGGTGAGAGCACCCCGTCCTTGCCGCCGCCCTCTACCGGCACGGGCAGCAGGGTCTCGGGACTGTCGAGCCGGAGCTGGTACAGTCCGAACGAGCCGCCCCGGTTCGAGGTCACCATCAGGTCGGCCGTGACGAACACGTCGGCGCTGACCGACTTGCCCCACGGCGCTGCGGCCGTGACCACCGCGCGACCCGGGCTCACCGCCCGCACCTCGCCGGCGGTGACCGCGGCGACATCGGGCCGGTCGCTAGTCCATACCGCCCCCGGCTGGGCCACGACCCGGTTGGCCTCATCGCGGACGCTGGCGGCCAGGGTAGCGCGCTCGCCCGGCCGGAGCCCGAGCCGGGACCGGTCGAGCGCCAGCACGCCGGGCACGACCCGGATGTGCCAGACCACCGGCTCGAACCCGCGGAGCCGGGCGGTCAGGGTGGTCTCGCCGGTGTCGCGGGCCGTCAGCGTCCCTTTGGCGCGGTCGAAGGTGACCCGGGTCGAGTCGCCCACCTCCCAGGCCACCCGGGCCTCGGGGATCGGCGTGCTGTCGGCAGCCTGGGCCACCGCGGCAAACTGGCGCGCCGCCCGGAGCGGCACCTCGATCGGCTCGGCGACCGGGCGCGGCGTGAGGACGAGGGTCTCGGGGAGCCGGTGGACCACCAGGGCCACCCGCCGCTCCTGGCCCAGGCCGGTCACCACGATCTCGGTCCGGCCGGGGGCCCGGGCGGTCACGATGCCGTCCGACGCCACCCCGGCCACGCCGCTGTCGGCCGAGGCCCAGTGGAGCCCCTGGGTGACGACCCGGTTGTTCTGCGACGGGATCCGCACGGTCAGGGTCTCCCGCTCCTGCGGGCCCAGGACCGGGACCGCACCCGCCAGGGCGAGCTCGGCCTGCTCGACCTCGACCGGCAAGGTGGCCATGAGCCCGGTCGAGGTGCTGGCCTGCACGATGCTCTTGCCCGGGGCGATGCCGAGGACGAGGCCGGTCGAATCGACGGTCGCCACCTCGGGCTTGAGCGACTTCCAGGCGACCCGGCCGATGCTGCTGCTGGTGCCGTCCTCGTGCAGCGCCTGGGGCGTGACCTGCACGGCCTCGCCGGGCAGCAGCACGGCCGCGGTCGGGTCGAGCGTGAGCAGCGCGCCGGCGCCGGCGGCCGGCGAGGCCCCGGTGATCAGCACCGCGAGCGAGGCCCTCCGATTGGCGGTGCGCGCTTCCACCTTGGCGAGGCCCGGCGCCACCCCCTGGACCGTGCCCTCCTTGGAGACCCGGGCGATGGCGGTGTCGGAGCTCGAGAAGGTGAACCTGGCGGAGGCGATGATGTTGCCCTGCCGGTCGTAGGCGGTGGCGAAGATGGTCTGCTTCTGCCCGACCGGCATGGTCATCGTTTCGGGGGTCACCTGAACTTCGGTCACGGCCTGGGCGGCGAGCGGCCGGAGCGGGGCCGCCGCGAGCCCGGCGACCAGCGCGGTGAGGACCGCCAGATGGCGGACGAGACGAAGCGAGCGGCCGACGGCGGGGCGGCGGGCCGCGGAGACGCGCAGCGATGTCACCAGCAATGGTTGTCCGGAAAGAGGGGTGTGCTGCGCTAAGTATAGCGCACGCCGGGCCGGGTCGCACCGGCGGGCGATCGCGCCGGCGGGACAGGCGGCCGGGCGCCGGCGAGAGGGCGGCGGCCCGGCGCCGGCTGGGGCTGACGCAGTCAAACAACTGCAACGTAAAGACTTAAGATGTCGAAGCCGGGGTGGCCACCACCGAGTCACAAGCCGCGCCGCGGACCTGCGGTGCCGAAGCCTGATCGGGGCGGCGGCGCATCGCGGCAGCCTTGCACCCCGCACCAAGATGTGCATGTTATATCAGCAGTCACCCACCGGCACAGGCGCGCCCAGTCCCTCGGGCAGCGCCCCATCTTGCGATCGGAGGAAGCGACGATGGCCGAGCTTCATTATATGGAGATGGGCTGGACCGGTTCCGGCTGGATGGATCCGCTGCCGATGGAGCCCGCGCCGGCCCCGGCCCCGGCCGCTCAACCCGCCACCGAGCGGCCCGGCTCGCCGGCCATCCCGCCAGACGCCACCGCCACGCCGCGCCGGACCGTTACCCGCCGCCCGGCCCGGAGCAAGTCGGCCCCCAAGAAGGCGGCCAAGAAGGCGACGGCCCGCAAGGCCGCTACCAAGAAGAGCGCCAAGAAAGCCGCCAAGAAGAGCGGCAGGAAGGCCGCCAAGAAGACCGCCCGGAAGGCGGCGAAGAAGACGGCCCGGAAGCCTGCCCGGAAGGCCGGCCGCAGCTCGGCCAGGAAGGGCGCCCGGAAAGCGGCGAAGAAGAAGTCCGCCAGACCGGCGGCCCGGAAGCCCGCCAGGAAGGGCGGCAAACGGCGTCGCTGACGATCGCCTCGGCCGCCTAGCCCTGCTCCCGGGTCTGGGCCAGGGCGGCGGCGCAGTTGATCAGGGCGATGTGGGTGAACGCCTGCGGGAAGTTGCCGAGGAAGGCGCCGGTGGCCGGATCGATCTCCTCGGAGTAAAGGCCCACATGGTTGGCGTGGCGCAGCATGCGGCGGAAGACCCGCTCCGCCCGCTCGCGCTCGCCGATCATGGTCAGGGCCTGAGCCAGCCAGAAGGTGCAGATCGAGAACGCCCCCTCCTCGCCCTCCAACCCGTCCGGGTGCCGGTACCGGTACACCAGCTCTCCATCGGTGCTGGTGAGCTCGCGGGCGATGGCCCGCACGGTGCTCTGCACCCGGGGATCGTTCCAGGGGAGGAACCGTACCATCCCGATGGCCAGCGCCGCCGCGTCGAGCGCGTCGTCGTCGTAGGCCTGGGTGAACGACTGGTGGCGCTCGCTCCAGCCGCGCTGGAGGATCTCGGCGTGGAGCAGGTCCCGCTGCACCTTCCACTCGGCGGTGTTGCCCTCCAGGGTGAGCTCCTCGGCCATGCGGATGCCCCGGTCGAGCGCCACCCAGCTCAGCACCTTGCTGAAGACGTAGTGGCGGACCTCGCCGCGGACCTCCCAGATGCTCGAGTCGGGCCGGTGCCAGTTGCCGCTGACCCAGTCGACCAGGCCCCGGAGGACCCGCCAGGTGCCCTCGGTCATCTCGTGGTTCCGGCGCCAGATGTCGGCCGTCTCCAGCACCTCGCCGTAGACGTCGAGCTGGAGCTGGTCGGCGGCGCCGTTCCCCACCCGCACCGGGCGTGAGCCGAGGTAGCCGGACAGGTGGTCGAGCTGGCGCTCGACCAGGTCCCGGCGGCCGTCGATGCCGTACATGATCTGCAGGTGGCCGCCGCCCTCGTGGCGACAGACCTTCTTGAGGAACCGCATGAAGGCGTCGGCTTCGCGCCGGTGGCCCACGTTGTCGAGTGCGGCCAGGGTGAAGGCGGCGTCGCGCAGCCAGACGAAGCGGTAGTCCCAGTTCCGCCCCCCGCCGATGGTCTCGGGCAGCGAGGTGGTCGGCGCCGCGATGATGGCACCGGTCTCGGCATGGGTCAGCAGCTTGAGCACCAGGGCCGAGCGCTTGACCATGCCCCGGTGCGGCCCGCTGTAGCGCACGCCCGCCGCCCACCGGGCCCAGAACGCCGCGGTGATGTCGAGCTTCCGGCTGCTCTCGTACCGATCCACCGGATGGATGTCGTCGTCGTCGTAGCGGAGCACCAGCCAGCGCTCCTCACCCTTCTCCACGGTGAACCGGGCGGTGGCCGCCGACTGCTCGACCAGCCACTCGAACGGTTTGGCGCTGGACAGGGTGAGCACCTGGTCGGTGCGGTCGGTGGCGAAGAGGCCGTTCCGGAGCTGCTCCAGCCGGGTGGTACGGGCGCCGTACTCGAACCGGGGCATGAAGACGATCTGCATCGGCACCCGGCCGCGGGTGCAGCGGAACTGGCGGTGGATCTCCGGGTGCGGCCCCGACGGCCGGCCGTCCTCGGCCACCGGCATGAAGTCGGTCAGGACCACGACCCCGTCCGCGGTGCGGAAGGTGGTCTCGAGGATGTTGGTCCGCGGGAGGTACCGCTGGGTCGAGCTCCACTCGACGGTGGGGCGGAGCGACCAGGTGCCGCCCCGGTCGGGATCGAGCAGGGCGGCGAAGACGCTGCCGCTGTCGAACCGCGGCAGACAGCACCAGTCGATCGCGCCATCGAGCCCGACCAGCGCGGCGGTCCGCATGTCCCCGATCAGCCCGTAGTCGGACAGCGGCGGCGTCCGCGGCGTGGGCCGGTGCGCCGCCGCGTCCGCCGCGGCGCCGAGCTGGATGTCCGTCATCGCCCAAGTATAACGACGCGCGTGGGGAGCATCTTGCACCGGCTCCGCCACCCGCCCACCTTCAGGTACCTCGTCCTCCTCTCATGCGACTGATCCAGTATCTGGCCCTCGCGGCGCTGCTGGCGACCGCTCCGGCGGGCGCCTGCCGGAAGCCCCCGCCCGACGGCGTGGCGCTGGTCGGCGCCACCCTGATCGACGGCAGCGGCGGGCCGCCGCTGCCCGACGCCGTCGTGGTGGTCCGCGGCGGCCGGGTCGAGTCGGTCGGCACCCGGGCCGGATGGACCCTGCCGCCGCGCACCCGCCAGCTCGACCTGGCCGGGCGCTGGATCATGCCCGGGCTGATCGACGCCCACGCCCACGTCGAGCGCTGGGCCCTGCCGCGCTACCTGGCCTGGGGCGTCACCACCGTGCGCGACGTCCACGGCCAGCTCGACTCGGTCCTCCAGCTCCGCCAGGCGGTCAACCTCGGGACCATCTCCGGCCCCCGGATGTACAGTGCCGGCGCCATGATCGACGGGTTGCCCACGACCTATCCCGACGCCTTCGGCGCCGGCAGCCCGCGCGAGGCCCGCAAGGGCGTCGACCGGATGGTCAACGCCGGCGCGGACCTGATCAAGCTGTACACCCGGGTGGACCCGCCGCTGCTCCAGGCGGTCATGGACGAGGCCGGGACGTTCAACATCCGGGTCGCCGCCCATCTGGGCCTGACCGACGCGGTCACGGCAGCGCGGGCCGGGGTGACCACCATCGAGCACCTGAGCGGCGTGCCGGAGGCGGCCCTGGGCGACCCGTCGGCCCTGCTGGCGGCGCACCGGGAAGGCTTCTTCGCCGGGTGGACCGCCTTCGAGCGGGCCTGGGCCGGCCTCGACTCGGCGGCGCTCGAGCGGGTGGCCCGGGCCATCGCGGAACGCGGCACCATCCTGGTGCCGACCCTGGTGCTGCACGAGACCTTCAGCCGGCTCGACGACTCCACCGTGCTGCACGACAGCACGCTCGCCGCCGTGCCGCAGGTCGCCCAGCGGCGGTGGAACGTGGCCGACATGATCCAACGGGCCGGCTGGACCGCGGCCGACTATCCGGCGTTCCGGGCGGCCCGCCCGCAGCAGGACCGGTTCCTTCGCGAGTTCGCCGCGGCGGGCGGACGGATCGCCACCGGGACCGATGCGGCGAACCAGCTGCTGATCCCCGGCTACAGCCTCCACCGCGAGCTCGAGCTGCTGGTGGCCGCCGGCTTCACCCCCCGCGACGCCCTGCTCGATGCCACCCGGAACGGCGCCCTCGTTCTCGGGGTGGACTCGCTCGGGCTGCTGGCACCGGGCAAGGGCGCGGACCTGGTGATCCTGACCCGCGATCCCCTCAGCGACATCCACCATACCCTCGCCATCGACCGCGTCATGTGCCGCGGCGTCCTCTTCTCCGCCGACTCGATCCGGCGGACCTGGTAGGTCCGTGAGGTCGGGTCACGTCGTCCCGCACCCGGCGGAGGGGGCCGCGTGAGCCCCACCCCGACGGCAAGGCTGGCCCGGTTCTTCGCCCCGCTCCGGACCCGTCAGGCCATTCTGGCGCGGCGCCTCCTCGGCGTGGAGGACCCGGCCGACCTGGCGCTGGCCGGCCTGCTGGCTCGCGAGCTGACCGTCGAGCTGCGCGGCGACGGCAGCCTGCGCGGCGCGGCCCTCCCGACAATCTGGCGAGCCCACGAGCTGATGGACCTGGGGCTCGGCAGCGACGCGCCCGGGGTGGGCGCGGCGCTGGGCTGGGTGCTCCGGCAGCAGGATGCTCCCGGCGCGTACAGCGAGGGGTGCGACAAGGTCCGCCATGCCCACCAGACCTGCCAGCATCGGATCGGCGGGTTCTTCTCGCCGGCGCCGGCGTCCGTGCGGGTGGCGCCGGTGACCCTGCCCAACGGCAAGGCCTTCCGGGCCGAGCCGGCGGCCCGGTTCGTCATCAGCTGCCTGGCGCTCCGGGCGGTGCTTCGGGCCGGCTGGGTCGAGCGCCCTGGCGTCCGGCGGCACCTGGACAGCCTGGCGCTCCTGACCGCGGGCTGGACCGACTGGGCCGGACTCTTCGCGCCTGACGTGATGGTGGCCGGGCTCCATGCCCTCGCGCAGGCCGGGCCGGCGTACCGGGCCGCCGTCGAGCGGGCGGTGGGGCTGATCGTGGCCCAGCAGCAGGCCGACGGGACCTGGCCCAACAGCGACCTGTTCCAGCTGCTGGACACCCTGGTGGCAACGGGCTTGCCCGAGGCGCGATTGGCGGTCCGCCGGGCCGCGCCCGCCGTGGAGCAGCGGCAGCGGCCCGACGGCAGCTTCGGCGCCACGGCCCAGCAGGAGCGGGCGCTGATTGGGCTCCGGGCCCTGCGCTGGGCTGGGGAGGGGTGAGCGGCGTCGTCCCGGTGTAACTTCCAGCCCATCTCAACCCGATCGACGATACCCGCATGACCGACCGCCCCTCCGCCAGCCCGCCCCGTCTCCGCCTCACCAGCCTGTCGCACGGTGCCGGCTGCGCCTGCAAGCTGGGCTCGGTGGACCTGGGAGAAGTCCTCAAGCACCTGCCGAACGTGGTGGACAGCCGGGTCATGGTGGACGCCGCCACCCGGGACGACGCCGCGGTCTTCCGCCTGAGCGACGACCGGGCCCTGGTGGCCACCACCGACTTCTTCACCCCGATCGTGGACGACCCGCGGGCCTGGGGCGCCATCGCCGCGGCCAACGCGCTGAGCGACGTCTACGCCATGGGCGGGACGCCGCTGTTCGCCCTGAACCTGGTCGGCTGGCCCCGCGACAAGGCCCCTTTCGAGCTGCTGGGCGAGGTGATCGCCGGCGCCGCCGAGGTCACCACCCGGGCCCGCTGCCCGGTGCTGGGCGGCCACTCGATCGACGTGCTCGAGCCGCTGTTCGGTCTGGTGGTGCTGGGCGAAGTCCACCCCGACCGGGCCCTCACCAACGCCGGCGCCTGCGCCGGCGATGTCCTGGTGCTGACCAAGCCGCTCGGCACCGGCATCCTGGCCACTGCACTCAAGCGGGACGCCCTGCTCGAGGCGGGCATGGCGGAGGCGGTGCGCTCGATGACCACCCTCAACGAGGGGGCCGCCCGGGCCGCCCTGGCGGTCGGGGTCAGCGCGGCGACCGACGTGACCGGCTTCGGCCTGCTGGGCCACCTCGGCAACATCCTCGCGGCGAGCGGGGTCGGGGCCGAGATCGCGGTGGAGGCGCTGCCGGTGCTGGCCCACGCGCTCAACCTGGCCGGCCGGGGGATCGTCCCGGGTGGCACCCAGCGCAACCTGGCCGCCGCGGCTCAGGTGACCTGGGATGACGACGTGACGCCGGTCGAGCGGCTGATCTGCGTGGACGCCCAGACCTCGGGCGGGCTCCTGCTGGCCACGCCGCCGGAGCACGAGGCGGCCTTGCTGGCCGCGCTGCGGGAGGCGGAGACCCCGGCGGCGGCGGTGATCGGGCGGCTGACCGCCGGCCCGGCCGGGGCGGTGCGGGTGCGGCGGAGGCTGGCGTAGTGTCGCCGGTCCGGTGGACCGCCGACCGGATGGATCAGCTCGAGAGCGCGGCCCGGCGGGGCCAGCGGGTGGCGCTGTCGCGGCGGGGCACCGAGTACATCGTGGTCGCGCTGCGGGTGACCTCCCAGGAGGGCAGAGACGTGCTGGTCGGCCGGCTGCCGATGACCGGCGAAGCTCTCAGCTTCCGGCTGGACGAGTTGGAGAGCTTCCAGGTGGTGGGGTGAGCGGCCTGGCGATCCTGCACCTCGACGAGAGCTGCCTGGGCAACGGCCGCGAGGGGGACAACCCGGGCGGCGGCGGGGGCCTGATCGAAGCCCGGACAGCGGCCGGCCGGATCCAGCGGCGCGACGTCTTCATCAGCTCGCCGGCCACCACCAACAACCGGATGGCGCTCGAGAGCGCCACCGTCGCGCTCCGGCTCCTGGCCGGCAAGGGCGCCCGGCTCCAGGTGCTGGTGGTGTCGGACTCGCAGTACCTCGTCCGGGGCATGCGCGAGTGGGTCGGCGGCTGGGCGGCGCGGGGCTGGACCCGGAAAGGCGGGGCGATCGAGAACCTGACGCTCTGGCAGGCGCTGGTCGCCAGCGCCAGGCTCCACGAAGTCCAGTGGACCTGGGTCCGGGGACACCAGGGCCACGCCAAGAACGAGTACGCCAACGATCTCGCCGTCCTGGCCGCGCGGGAGCAGCGGACGTCGAGCGGGTTGGTGGAGTCGGAGTTCGACCCGTGGCTCGAGCGCCAGCGGGCCAAGGGCCGTTACCTGGCCTACGACCCGGACGAGGCGTTCGACGCCCTGGCGCGGCGGGTGGCCGAGCCCGACGAGGCGGTGCCGCTGAGCCTGGACGGGTGAGCCCGTCGCGGCCATCGGTCTGCTTGACACCGCCGCGGCCGCTCCCTAGTCTGCCCTACCAGCGTCCCCGCCACCGCCCGTCCTCCGCGAGGCTCGCCTGACCGACCTGGAGCGTCTCTTCCAACGGCTCGTCGCCAACCTGGCCGCGACCGACCCTTCCCGGCTGCACCACCCGATACCGCTCGAGGACATCCCCGAGACCATCCTGCCCTACCGGGCCAACCGCCGGGCCCTGGGGCTCGACAGCAGCGAGGACTACGAGATGCTGCTGCTCCGGCTCTGCGCCGGCGAGGAGAACCTGGTCCGCACCGAGCCCGAGGAAGCCCGCCTTCGGTTCGCCGCCGAGGTGGAAAGCCCCAACCCCGATCTGGGCCTGGTCCACCGGGTGCCGTCGGTGTCGATCTCGCTCCGCTCGGCCGCCCTCGCCCGCGCCCTCGAGGACGAGCCCGAGCACGCCCGCTACGCCCCGCCACTGGCCGCGCCCCTGATCTCGCCCGAGGTGGAACCGGATCCGCCGGCGCTGGGCCCGCCCGACGGCTTCGCCCGGGTGGACGAGCCCGGCGACCTCGACGGGCTCGATGGGCTCGACGACCTCGACGAGAGCCTGGACGACGAGCCGCTGCCCGGCGAGACCCCGGCGCCGCACTGCCTCTACTGCGGCGGCACACTTCCAGCCGACCGGCCGGTGCGGTTCTGCCCCCACTGCGGCCAGCGGCAGACGCCGGCCGAGTGTCCCCGCTGTCACAGCGAGGTCGAGCCGGGCTGGCGCCACTGCGTCAACTGCGGGGCCGCGCTGGCAGGCGGCTAGCGGACTAGCTTACCGGGTATGGCCGCGGGGGCGCCCGCTGCGGCGCCGCTCAAGCCCGGCCGTCCCCGGCCGATCCTCCGCTTCGGTGAGGTGGACCCATGCCCTGGACCGCAAGTCTCCGCCCGCTCGACGTTGTGGCGGTCATCATGGGCGGCGGCGCCGGCACCCGCTTGTTTCCGCTGACCAAGGACCGCTCCAAGCCCGCCGTTCCGCTGGCCGGCAAGTACCGGCTGGTGGACATCCCCATCAGCAACTGCCTCAACTCGGACCTGCGCCGGATCTTCCTGCTCACCCAGTTCAACAGCGGCTCGCTCCACCGGCACATCCAGGAGAGCTACCGGTTCGACAGCTTCACGCCCGGGTTCGTCGAGATCCTCGCCGCCGAGCAGCGGATCGACCGGACCGACTGGTACCAGGGCACCGCCGACGCCGTGCGGCAGAACCTGCTCCACATCAACTCGTATCCCCACCGGCTGGTGCTGATCCTCTCGGGCGACCAGCTCTACCACATGGACTACTGCAGCATCCTCCAGCAGCACGTCGCCAGCGGCGCCGAGGTGACGGTGGCGACCACTCCGGTCCGGTCCGATGCGGCCGGCGGCTTCGGCATCATGGAGGTGGGCGAGGACGGGCGGATCACCCGCTTCGTCGAGAAGCCGACCGATCCGGCCGTCCAGGCGACGCTGCGGGGCTACCCCGACGAGCTGCCGGCCTCGATGGGCATCTACCTGTTCGACCGCGAGGTCCTGGCCGACGCGCTGGCGGGGAGCGAGGTGGACTTCGGCAAGCACATCATCCCCCGCCTGATCGAGACCCGCCGGGTCCACGCCTACCGGCACGAGGGGTACTGGGAGGACATCGGGACCATCCTGGCCTTCTACCAGGCCAACCTGGATCTGTGCGAGCCGCTGCCCCAGTTCAACTTCTACGACGCCGGCGCGCCGATCTACACCCACGCCCGCTACCTGCCGGCCACCAAGATCATCCAGAGCGAGATCGCCCGCTCGATCGTGGCCGACGGCTGCATCATCAACGACGCCCACATCGACCGCTCGGTGATCGGGGTCCGCAGCCGGATCCAGGCCGGGGCCACCATCCGCGACTCCCTGCTCATGGGAGCGGACTTCTACGACAGCCCGGATCGGACACCCCTGCCCGGCGCGCCCACCATGGGCATCGGCCACGGCGCCTCGATCTACCGGACCATCGTCGACAAGAACGCCCGGATCGGCGATGACGTCCGGATCTCGCCCGAGGGCAAGCCGGCCTTCCTGGACGGCCCGTCGTACTACATCCGGGACGGCATCGTGATCATTCCCAAGGGGGCGGTGATCATGAGCGGGACGGTGATCTGACCGGCGGGTTTTGCTTGAAGTGACCCGCCGGGGCGGACATATTCCACGGGCATGTCTCGCCCACCCCGACCTCCGGAGCCTCCCGGCGTCAGCTCGCCGGAGCGGCGCCCGGACGTCGTCTTTCTCGCCGGTGTCCGCACCGGGTTCGGCGCCTTCGGCGGGGCCCTCAAGGATCACTCCGCCACCGACCTCGGCGTGGCGGTCGCGCGGGCCGCGCTCGAGCGCGCGGCGGTCCCGCCCGAGTCGGTGGGCCACGTCATCTTCGGCAACGTCCTCCAGACCTCGGCCGACGCTCCCTACCTGGCCCGCCACATCGGGCTCCGGGCCGGCCTCCCGATCGAGACCCCGGCCCTCACGGTCAACCGGCTGTGCGGCTCCGGCTTCGAGGCCGTGATCCAGGGCGCCCACCGAATCCTGCTGGGCGAAGCCGACGTCGTGCTGGCCGGCGGCACCGAATCGATGAGCCAGGCGCCCCACGTGGTGCGCGGGGCCCGCTGGGGCCTCCGCTTCGGGCCCCCGCCGCCGCTGGAGGATCCGCTGTGGGAGGCCCTGCGCGACTCCTACTGCAACCTGGCCATGGCCGAGACCGCCGAGCGGCTGGCCGAGCAGTACCGGATCGGCCGGGAGGCGGTGGACGCCTTTGCCGCCCGGAGCCAGCGGCGCGCGGCGGCCGGCTGGCAGCACGGCGCCTTCGACGAGGAAGTGGTGCCGGTGATGGTCAAGGACCGAAAGACCCGGCGTGAGCTGCCCTGGGCGACCGACGAGCACCTCCGTCCCGACACCACGCCCGAGGCGCTGGCCAAGCTGCCGCCCTACTTCCGGCAGGACGGCGTAGTCACCGCCGGCAACGCCTCGGGCATCTGCGACGGGGCGGCCGCGCTGGTCGTCGCCGGCGGCGCCGCTGCCCGTGAGCGCGGGCTCCAGCCCATCGGCCGGCTGCTCGGCTGGGGCGTGGCGGGAGTGGACCCGGCGATCATGGGGATCGGGCCGGTGCCCGCCTCGCGCCGGGCGCTGGTCGCGGCCGGGCTGGCGCTGGCGGACATGGATCTGGTCGAGATCAATGAGGCGTTCGCCGCCCAGTATCTCGCGGTCGAGCAGGAGCTGGGTCTCGACCGCGAGCGGACCAACCTGGACGGCGGCGCCGTCGCGCTGGGCCATCCGCTCGGCGCCAGCGGCGCCCGGATCACCCTTCATCTGCTTCACGCGCTCCGCCGCCGCGGGGGTCGCTACGGGCTCGGGGCCGCCTGCATCGGTGGCGGCCAGGGCGCCGCGGTCGTGGTCGAAGCCTTTCCCGCCTAGAGGGATCCCATGGGACTGCTGCTGCCGCTCCTCGCCATCGCCGTGTTCTACTCGTTCGCCAGCCTGCGGGTGGTCCGCCAGTACGAGCGCGGCGTCACCTTCTTCCTCGGCCGGTTCTGGGGGACCAAGGGACCGGGACTCATCTTCCTGCCGGCCGGCTTCGCGGCCCAGAAGCGGGTGTCGCTCCGGATCATGGCGCTCGACATCCCGCCCCAGGACGTGATCACCCGCGACAACGTCTCGGTCAAGGTCAACGCGGTGCTGTACATGCGGGTGACCGACCCGGCCAAGGCGATCATCGAGATCGAGGACTACCTCTATGCCACCAGCCAGCTGGCCCAGACCACCCTCCGGTCGGTGCTGGGCGAGGTCGAGCTGGACGAGCTGTTGAGCGACCGGGAGAAGATCAACGCCGTGCTCAAGAAGATCATCGACGAGCGGACCGACCCGTGGGGCATCGAGGTCTCCGCGGTCGAGGTGAAGGACGTGGACCTCCCCGACCAGATGAAGCGAGCCATGGCCCGCCAGGCCGAAGCCGAGCGCGAGCGGCGGGCCAAGGTGATCGCGGCGCAGGGTGAGCTGCAGGCGTCGCAGACCCTGGCCGAGGCGGCCCGTACCCTGGCCACCGAGCCCAGCGCGATCCAGCTCCGCTACCTCCAGACGGTCACGGAGATCGCGGCCGAGAACAACTCGACCACCATCTTTCCGATCCCGATCGAGCTGTTCAGGCCGTTTCTGCAGGCCCAGGGCGCCCGGCCGGCCGCGCCCGCCGCGCTGCCTCAGCCGGACGCGGAGGCGCCCGGCGGCGCCCTGCCCGCCGCCGACCTGTCAAGCCTGATGTCCACTTTGCGGCTTGGGGCGGCCCAGACGCCCTCGCGGGAGTAGCGGGCCGGCATGAGCGACGGCCCGCCGGCCCGGCTCGACCGGGCGGCCCTCGAGCGGATCATCCAGCGCGCCGCCGAGCTGCAGACCGCCGAGCGCGATCCCGCCGAGGAACTGACGCCCGATCAGGTCCTGGCGCTCGGGAAGGAGGTCGGCATCTCCGAGCGGCATCTCCAGCGCGCCCTGCTGGAGGAGCGGACCCGGATCGTGGCCGCGCAGCCGGCGGGCGGCTGGGATCGGGTGGCGGGGCCGGCCGAGGTAGTGGCCCAGCGCACGGTGCCCGGCTCGGTCGCGGCGGTGGAGGCGGCCCTGGTGGAGTGGCTGGAGGAGAAGGAGCTGTTCTGCGTCCAGCGCCGGCAGCCGGGCCGGATCACCTGGGAGCCGCTCGGCGGCATGGCGGCCGCGGTGCGCCGCTCGACCGCCGCCTTCAGCCGCGGCAGCGCCGCCATGATGCTGGGCCGGGCGGATCTCGTGACGGCCACGATCATCGCGCTCGAGCCGGGCTGGTGTCACGTCAGCCTCTCGGCCACGGCCCGGAAGGCGCGCGCCGGCTACGTCGGCGGGGGCGCCGCGCTGGCGGGCGCGGGCATGATCGGCTCCGGTCTGATGGTGGCGCTGGGCGCGCTGGTGCCGGTGGCCCTGCTGCCGATCCCGGTCGCGCTCGGTCTGGGCTACGGCGTGGCCCGGCAGTATCGTCCCACCCTGGCCCGGCTGCAGCTCGGGCTGGAGCGCGTGCTCGACAGCCTGGAGCAGCGGGCCGGGCAGGCGCCGGGGCGCCTGCCGGGTGCCCGGGGCACCGGCCTGCTGGGCCTGCTGGCCGACGAGATCCGGCGGTCGCTCCGCTAGCCCGCTCCCTTCAGCCCGTTCCCTTCAGTCCGTTCCCTTCCCGTCGTTCGGAGACCCATCATGGCCGACATCACCCGGGTGGGCGTCCTCGGCTGCGGCCTCATGGGCAGCGGCATCGCGCAGGCGGCGGCGACGGCGGGATTCCCCACGATCGTCCGCGACGTCGAGGCCGGCCTGCTGGCCAAGGGCGAAGGCGCCATCCAGCGCTCGCTCGAGAAGCTGGTCGAGAAGGGCAAGATCGACGGCGCGGCCCGCGACGGCGCGCTTGGCCGGCTCCGCTTCACCACCGAGCTGGACGATCTGGCCGGCTGCGACCTGGTGATCGAGGCCGTGACCGAGGACCTGGCCCTCAAGAACGAGCTGTGGCGCGCGCTCGACCGTCGGTCTCCCGGCGCCACCATCTTCGCCTCGAACACCTCCAGCCTCGCTATCGGCGACATGGCGGCCGCTACCGGCCGCCCCGATCGCCTGGTCGGCCTCCACTTCTTCAACCCGGTGCCGCTGATGCCGCTGGTCGAGGTCGTCCGCGCGGTCGGCACCTCGCCGGCCACAGTCGAAGCGGCGCTGGCCTTCGTCCGCCGGCTGGGGAAGGAGCCGATCACGGCTCCCGACCGGTCGGGCTTCGTGGTCAACCGGCTGCTGGTGCCCTACCTGCTCGACGCCGCCCGGGCCCGGGAAGCCGGGCTGGCCTCGACCGTGGACATCGACCGGGGGATGCAGCTCGGCTGCGGCCATCCGATGGGGCCGCTCACCCTGCTCGACTTCGTCGGCCTCGACACCACGCTGAGGATCGCCGAGATCATGTTCCATGAGTTCGGCGAGGCCCGGTTCGCCCCGCCGCCCCTGCTCCGGCGGATGGTCACGGCGGGGCTGCATGGCCGGAAATCCGGGCGGGGCTTTTATGATTACACGTCCGATCCACCCACCCCGATCGACCTGGGACCCTGAGGAGACCCGATGTTCGGCTACGACTGGCCCAAGCTGCATGCCGCCCTGAACGACCTCCCCGCCGCGCTGCTGCTGGTGGCGGTGCTGTTCGACCTGGCCAGCGCCGGGCTCCAGCGGCCGGTGCTCAGGACGGCGGGCTACTGGACCATGCTGGCCGGCGCGGTCGGCGGGGTGCTGGCGGTGCTGTCGGGGCTGGAGGCCGAGGATCACATCGCGCACGGCGAGGCGGTGCACACGGTCATGGAGACCCACGAGACGCTGGCCCTGGTGACGCTGGCCATCTTCGCGGTGGTGGCGGTATGGCGGCTGGTGCGCGAGACGCGGATGGGCAGCGGCGAGCGGGCCGGTGTGCTGGTCGCCTCGGTGGCGGGGCTGGGCGTGCTGCTGGCCACCGCGATGTACGGCGGCCGGCTGGTGTTCGACCACGCGGCCGGCATCGCGACGCCGGTGCTCCAGAACGAGCTGCACGAGCGGTCGGAGGGCCACCATCACCACGGGAGCGAGGGGGAGGCAGGCGAGGATCACGATCACGAGGAGGCGGCCCCGGCACCGGGCGGTGCGACCGCCCCGGCCGACTCCACCGCCACGGCGGGGTCCGACTCGGCCGCCCCCGCGGGGCACACTCACGCGCCGGGCACCCCTCCGCACCGGGATTGAGCGTGGCGCCACTGATCGAGGAGCGGAGGCGGGATCGGGTGACGGGATCGCCGGCGGGGCCGTGGCGGAGCACGGCGCGCCGGACCACGCCGCTCAGGGTCATCCTGCCCCGCCCCACCGAGCCCCGGCCCGGACTCACGCCCGGCACCGCGGCGGTCAGGCTGACCATCGCGCTCAGTCTCCTGGCGGCCGGCGGGTGTCGGCCCAACTCGACCCGGCCGCCGTTCCCTCCGGTGCCCGAGGCCGCCAGCACCGAGATTCGCCTGACCCCGACCGACGCGGTCCGCCTCCTGGCCGAGGCGCTCAAGGCCGACTCCATTCCGCCTGCCCGAGTCGAGCTGCGCGATACCTGGCTGGAGACCCGCTGGTTCGACGCCGCCACCGGTGCGCCGGCGCGGCACCGCCCGATCGGGGCCGGCACGGTCCGGGTCCGGGCCTGGGCCGACCCGACCCATCCGGGCAACAGCAAGGTGGTGGTGGAGACGGTGTACCGGCCGGTGGTGGATCCGTCGGTGCCCGAGCGCGAGCTCGACCGGGAGGTCCCGCGAAATCACCCGGTGGCGCTGAAGGTGCGGGCCACGCTGCAGGAGCTGGTGAAGCGCTACGGCGGCCCGCCCAAGCCGGCCGAGGCGGCCGGCGGCGGTAACGCCCCGGCCGACGAGCGTGCCCAGCCGGAGTCGGACGAGCCGGCCGACGAGTCGCCGGACACGCCGCCCGACACCAGCCAGTGACGGCCGCGGCGCCGCGCTAGAAGAGCAGGCCCCCGAGAATCAGGAAGGAGCGGGTCTTGAAGCTGTCGTCGCTGGAGACGGTGGACAGCTTGAGATCCTTGAGGCCGTAGACGTAGCGCGCCTCGATGGTGACCCGGGTGCCCGTGCCCAGCCGGACCCCAGCCCCGATGACGCCCGCGTAGTCCGTGGTGCTCCGCCGATCGTCCACGCAATCCACGTCCAGGTTGGTGCACTTGAGCTCGAACGACACCTGGGGCCCGAGATAGCCGAACGGGGCCACCGGACCGGTCGGGGCCTTCACGGTCAGGTACACCGGGATGTCGAGGTAGTCGAGTTTGGCCTCGCCAACATCACCGGTGAGGCCGCGCTGGGCGTAGAGCGCCTCGCCCCCGACGCCGACGAGGCCGCCGCCCAGGCCGACGGACACCCCGGCTGCGAAGCCGGTCCGGGTGTCGAGATTTCCCGGCAGCACGCCCTTGTTGGACACGTCGCCGAACGACGCGCCGCCCTTCACGCCCAGCTCGACCTGGGCCGCGAGTGAGACGGGGACCACGGCCAGCAGGGCGGCCAGGGCGAACGCGCCGCTTCGAACGATTCGCATCACTATCTCCGAAATCAGGTGAAGGCCAGGCCGCGGCATCAGACCACGTACGCCCGGACCCAGTCCTCGAGCTGCCGCAGGTTGAGCAGAGCATCCTTGCACGGCCCGGCCGGCAGCGTCATGGTGAGCCCGAGCACCGGGATCTTGCCGGCCACGTCGT
>DATAOR010000265.1:0-7264 GCA_036265635.1 Gemmatimonadales bacterium | reverse complement strand
GACGTCGGGGTTCCGCCGGCTGCAGGAGAGCAAGGTGCGGGCGCTGGGGATCGGGCCGCTGTTCGAGGAGGTGGTGGTGGACGCGATCGACGAGCCGGACCATCCGGGCAAGGAGGGCGCCTTCGCCGACCTGCTGGCGCGTCGGCGGCTGGAGCGGCCGGACGTCTGGGTCGTGGGCGACAACCCGGATGCCGAGCTGGCCGCCGCCCGGCGGCTCGGGCTCCGCGCGGTGCAGATGGTGCGGCCGGGCGTGGTGGCGGCGCCGGAGGTCGAGTTCCGGGTGGGCGGGCTGGCGGAGCTGGGGCGCCTGCTCGAGTCGGAGCCGGGTCAGCCCGATCGGAGCTGGCGCTCCCGCCAGAGCGAGTAGACCGCCGGAATCACCACCAGCGTGAGCACGGTACTGGTGATCATCCCCCCGACCATCGGCGCCGCGATCCGCTTCATCACGCTGGCTCCGGCGCCGTCGCCCCACAGGATGGGCAGCAGCCCGGCCATGATGGCGGTGACCGTCATCAGCTTGGGCCGGACCCGCTCCACCGCGCCTTCGGTCACCGCCTGGTACAGCTCCGCCAGCGACGCCGGCCGCCCGCTCGCCCGGCGCGCCTCCCAGGCGTGGTCCAGGTAGACCAGCATGATCACGCCGGTCTCCGCCGCGACGCCCGCCAGCGCGATGAACCCGATGGCCACCGCCACCGACCAGTTGTAGCCCAGCAGCCAGAGCAGCCACACCCCGCCGACCAGGGCGAAGGGCAGCGACAGCATCACGATCGCCGCCTCGGCCGCGCTCCGGAAGTTGAGGTAGAGCAGCAGGAAGATGATCGCGAGCGTGGCCGGCACCACCAGCCGAAGCTTTTCGGCCGCCCGCTGCATGTACTCGTATTGGCCGCTCCAGACGATGGTATACCCCGGCGGCAGCGACACCCGCGACTCGACCGCGCGCCGGGCCTCGGCCACATAGCCGCCGATGTCCCGGCCGGCCACGTCCACGTACACCCAGGCGGTCGGCAGCGCGTCCTCGGTCCGGACCACCATCGGGCCGGCCACCTGGCGGATCTTCGCCACCTGGCCCAGCGGGACGTAGGCGGCCGCCGCGGCCGTTCGCTCGGGGGCCGCTCCCATGCCCGCCGCATCGCCCGAGGGGGCCGGGGCCGGGCTCATGCCGTGCGCCGCCGGAATCAGCACCGACGCCAGCCGCTCGGGCGTATCGCGCAGCTCGTGCGGGTAGCGGATCCGGACCCCGTAGCGTTCCCGTCCTTCCACCGTCTGGGTAATCGTCATCCCGCCCACCGCCGTGGCGATCACCGCCTGCACGTCGCCCACGTTCAGGCCGTGCCGGGCGGCGGCCCCGCGATCGATGTCGATGTCGAGATAGAATCCCGAGACCGCCCGCTCGGCGAAGGCGCTCCGGGTGCCGGGCACGTGCTGGACGGCCCGCTCCACCTCGCGCCCGAGCCGCTCGAGCTCGGCCAGGTCCGGGCCGAACAGCTTGATCCCCACCGGGGTCCGGATCCCGGTCGCCAGCATGTCGTTCCGTCCCCGGATCGGCATGGTCCACGCGTTGGTGACCCCCGGCAGGCGGACGGCCGAGTCCATCGCGGCGATCAGCCGCTCCTCGGTCATCCCCGGCCGCCAGGCCGAGTGAGGCTTGAGGGTGATGGTGGTCTCGAACATGTCCAGCCCGGCCGGGTCGGTCGCCGTCTCGGCCCGTCCGGCCTTGCCCCAGACGTGGTCCACCTCGGGGAACGACTTGAGGATCCCGTCCTGGATCCGGAGGATCTCGCGGGCGCGGGCGACGCTGGCGCCGGGCACGGTGGTCGGCATGAACAGCAGGGTGCCCTCGTCCAGCGGCGGCATGAACTCGCTGCCGGTCCGCAGCCAGGGAACTCCGGTCAGCACCAGCACGAGGACGGCGCCACCGATCACCGCCGCCCGGTGCGCCAGCACCAGCCGGATCACCGGCCGGTACGCCGCCATCAGCCACCGGTTGAGCGGGTTGGCCGCCTCCCGGAAGATCCGGCCCCGGATGAACAGGCCCATCGCGACCGGCACCACGGTGACCGACAGCAGGCTGGCCGCCGCCATGGCGAACGTCTTGGTGAAGGCGAGCGGGCGGAACAGCCGCCCCTCCTGCCCCTCGAGCGCGAACACCGGCAGGAACGACACGGTGATGATCAGCAGGGAGAAGAACAGGGCGGGGCCGACCTCGCGGGCCGACGCCACCACGATGGCCCAGCGCTCCTTGCCCGTCAGCACCGAGGCATCGAGCCGGGCCTCGCCGCCGCCGGCCCTGGCGGCCACGGCCCGCTCCAGGTGCTTGTGCATGTTCTCGATCATCACGATGGCCCCGTCGATCATCGCCCCGATGGCGATGGCGATCCCGCCCAGCGACATGATGTCCGCGCCGACCCCCACCGCGCGCATGGCCAGGAAGGCCATCAGGATCCCCAGGGGCAGGGTCACCAGCGCCACCAGCGCCGAGCGGGCGTGGAGCAGGAACACCAGGCAGACCAGCCCGACGATCACGCTCTCCTCGAGCAGCTTCACCCGGAGGGTCGCGATGGCGCGGTGGATCAGGTCGCTCCGGTCGTACACCGGCCGGATCACCACGCCGGGCGGCAGGCTGGGCTCGACCGCCTTCAGCTTCGCCTTGACCCGCTCGATCGTGGCCAGGGCGTTCTCGCCGTAGCGCATCACCACGATCCCGCCGACGGCATCGCCCCGCCCGTCCAGCTCGGCCACCCCACGACGCACCGCCGGGCCGACCGTGACCCGGCCGAGCTCGGCCACCCGGAGCGGGGTCCCGGCCGGGGTGGCGCCGACCACCACGTTCTCGATGTCGCCGATGGACTTGAGGTAGCCCAGGCCGCGGACCATGTACTCCCGCTCGGACAGCTCCATGACCATGGCGCCGACGTCGGCGTTGGCGTTCTGGATGGCGGCCATGACGCTGGTGATCGGCACGCCGTAGGCCTGGAGCCGGGCCGGGTCGAGGTCGATCTGATACTGCTTCTCGAACCCGCCCACCGCCGCCACCTCGGCCACGCCCGGGACCGCGGTCAGGGCGTAGCGCAGGTGCCAGTCCTGGATGCCGCGCAGCTCCGCCAGGTCGAGCCGGCCGGTGGTGTCCTCGAGGGCGTACTGGAACACCCAGCCCAGGCCGGTGGCGTCGGGGCCAAGCGTCGGGGCGACGGCGGCCGGCAGGCGGCCGCGGATGCCGGCGAGGTACTCCAGCACCCGGGACCGGGCCCAGTAGAGGTCGGTGCCGTCGTCGAACAGGACGTAGACGAACGACACGCCGAAGAACGAGTACCCTCGCACCGTGCGGGCGCCGGGCACCTTGAGCATCTCGGCCGCGATCGGATAGGTCACCTGGTCCTCGACGATCCGCGGCGCCTGCTCGCCGTAGCTCGCCTGGACGATGACCTGCACGTCGGACAGATCGGGCAGCGCTTCCAGCCGGGTGGTGCGAAGGGCCTGCCCGCCGGCGGCGACGAGGGCGACGGTGGCGAACAGCACCAGCACCCGGTTGGCCACGGACCAGCCGATCAGCCGGCGCAGCATGTCAGTGCCCCTGGCCGGCGTGGCCATCATCGCCGCGGGGCTGGCCACCGTCGCTGCGCGGCTGGCCGCCGTCCCGACCGCCGGGGCCGGGCTCCGCCGGAGCCGGCGGCCGGATGTCCATGCCCGGCATGTCGCCCATCCCGCCCAGGTTGGTGCCGAGGTTCGATTCGGCGTCCACCAGGAAGGTGGCCGAGGCTACCACCGAGTCGCCGGGCTCGAGCCCGTGGAGGATCTCGAGCCGGTCGTCCGTGGCCCGTCCGAGGGTGACGGGCCGCGGCTCGAACGCCCCGTCGGGCCGCTTGACGAAGGCCAGCGCCCGCTCGCCGGTGACCAGCACGGCGGCCCGCGGCACGCTCAGCGCGGGCGCCGTCTCCTCGGTGAACCGGATGGTGGCCAGCATCCCCGGCTTGAGCCCGAGTCCGGGGTTGGCCAGCTCGACCCGGATGCGGGCGGTGCGGGTGGCCGGGTCGAGCGTGGGATAGACGTAGCCGATCCGGCCCGCTCGCCGGCTCCCCGGCAGCGCGGGCAGCTCCACCTCCACCCGCTGGCCGGGCCGGGCGGCCGAGAGGTCGCGCTCGAACACCTCGCCCTCGATCCAGACCCGGGAGAGGTCGGCGATCCGGTAGATCGCCTCGCCCGGCATGATCCGCTGGCCCTGCGACACCGACCGCTCGATCACCGTGCCGCTGACCGGGGAGCGGAGCGTGACCGTCCGCCGGGCGGTCCCGTCCCGCTCGACCGCGTCGATCTCCTCGCGCGGGACATCCCACGCCAGCAGCCGCTGCCGGGCCGACTCCGCCAGCGTGCGGGCGCCGCTCCGCGCGTCGGCACTGCCGCCCGCCACCTGCCCCCCGAGCCGGCGGGCGAGCAGCAGCTCCTGCTGGGTGGTCACGGCCATCGGGGCGTAGAGCGAGAACAGGGGCTGGCCCCGCCGCACCGGCTGGCCGGTGACGTTCACGTGGAGCCGCTCCACCCAGCCCTCCAGCTTCGGGGCGATGGTGGTGACCCGGGTCTCGTCATAGGTCACCTGCGCCACCACCCGGATCTCCCGCGCGATCGGCCCCAGCGACGCTTCGGCGAAGGTCACCCCGATCCGGCGGGCGGCGGCGGGCGACAGCGCCACCGGGCGCAGACTGTCGCCGCCGGCGGCGCCCCTGGCAGCGTGATCGTGCCCGGCGGCCGCCGCGGGCGGCGGCGCCGGCCTCGACCGCATCACCACGGCGATGGCACCGCCCAGCGCGACGACGAACAGCGCCGCGCCAAGGATGCGGGACCGCCGGCTCGACCGGCCGAACGGCTGGAAGTCTGTCGTCACCGTAAACCTCCCTGGTCGTCCGCCGGGCCGGGCCCCGTGCCCGACAGGTCCCTCGCCACCAGCATCTCGAGCTCGGCCAGCGCCCGCCCCAGCTCGGCCTCCAGCCGGACCACCTCCTGGCGATAGCGGGTGGCGCTCATCCGGGCGTCGAGCAGGGTCATGAAGTCCACGCCGCCCACGCGGTAGGAGGCGGACGCCGAAGCCACCGTGGCGTCCGCCTGCGGCATCACGGTGCTCTGGTACAGCGCCAGCAGGGTCCGGGCCCGGGCCGCATCGGCGTACAGCTCGCCGACCCGGCCGCGGGTGGCCGCCGCCATGGCCGCCAGGTCGGCCGTGGCCATCTCGCGCATCGCCTGCGCTTCGCGCCGCATCGCCAGCTGCCGGCTGCCGGCCCAGATCGGCAGCCGCACGCCGACCATCACGCTGGCCATGTGGTCCGTCCCGCTCTCCATCGGCCGCCAGCCGTACTGCAGGCCCAGCTGCAGGTCGGGCCAGATCTCGCGCCCGGCCAGCCGCTCGGCGGCCTCGGCGGCCTGCAGCTCGCCGGCACCTGCCTGGAGCATCGGGCGGTGCGCCTGCGCCAGGCGCTGGAGCGAGTCCAGCGGCGGCAGCGCCGCCGGGAGATCGGGCAGCGCCGCCGACGGCACCGGGGTATCGGCCGGACGGTCGAGCAGGGCGTTGAGCCGCGCCGCCGCGCCGCTCCGCATCGCCTCCATCCGGACCACGTCCTCCGTCATCCGGGCCAGCTCGACCTGGGCCCGGAGCACGTCGGGCTGGCGCCCTTCGCCGACGGCGTACATGCCGGTGGTGGTGGTCACCAGGTCGCGCAGCAGCCGCTGGCTCTCCCGGGCGATGGTGAGGGAGTGGTCGGTCTGGTACAGATCGTAGAACGCCATGGCGGCGCGGTTGCGCTCTTCCCAGCGGACGTCCGCCACCCGGGCCCCGGCGGAGGCGGCGCGGTTCCGCTCCACCTGCGCCGCCAGGCCCAGCTTGCCGGCGGTCGGGATCATCTGCATCAGCTGGATCTGGTTCATCCCCAGCACCTCATCCAGCCCGAATCCCGGCAGTCGCCGGTTCATCAGCCCCAGCTGGAGCTCGGGATCCGGCGGGCGCCGCGCCGGCGCGATCCGCGCTTCGGCGGCCCGGGCCGCCGCCTGGGCCGCCGCCAAGCGGGGCGTGCCGGCGTCGATCAGGCGGTAGATCGCCGGCAGCGTCAGGGAATCGGCCGGCTGCTGGGCGGCCAGGCGGCCGCTGCCGGCGAGCGCGAGCACAGCGAGGGGCGCTGCCGCCCGGGCGAGCCGGGCCCGGGCGGTCGCGGCGGATCGGCGGATCGGTGCCATCGCGGTCATAGCTCGATGGCTACTTCGAGAAAGCCGATGTGGCGGGCCGATAGCCCGGCGCCCTGAACAGCTTCCCGGCTCGCGCCTGCTGGTCGGGCGTGAGCACCGAGAGCGCGTCGTTGTAGGCCCGGCGCTTCGAGATCATCGGCTCCATCATCAGGTGGCGAGGCCCCTTGGGCCCGTGGGCCTGGGCGGTGTACCGGTGCGGCTCGTCCCGCACGGCCAGGTGGAGCTCGGTCAATGCCTTGGCCTGATCAGCGGTGAGCCCCAGGGCCTGCCGCTCCGCCACGAACGCCTGGACGATCTCGTGCGGCTCGAGCTGCTCCAGCGCTGCGGGCACAGTGGCGGCGAGGGACGGCACCTCCGGGACATAGGCGGGGTCGTCGAACCGCTTCACCACCTCGGTCCGCTGGCGCGGGGTCAGGATCGCCATGGCGTCGGCATACGCCTCGGTCCGCGAGATCATCGGCTTCATCCTGAGCGTCTCGTGGGCCTTGTTGCCGGGCCCCCGGGTCCATTGATGGCGCTCGTCGCGCACCGCGAGGTGGAGCGAGTCCAGCCGCCGGAGCTGGCCGGGCGTGAGCGCGAGGGCCTTGGCCTCCGCCGTGAACGCCTCCACCACCTCGTGCGGCTTGAAGCTTTCCAGGGACGCCGGCACCCGCTGCTGCGCGGCCGCGGGCACAGCCGGGATCATCGCCAGCAGGGCGATGACCGTCAGATATCGAGTAGACATAACTCCTCTACTGGTTGTGGGACTCGAGGTCCCGGAGCGTGCGTCGAGTGGTGACGGCCGGGTCGGCTCAGCGAGCGACGGCTGGCCGTCGATCCGGGTGGGCGCCCGCGGCCGGCAGTATGCGGCCGTGGTGGCGCCTTGGATCAGGCCTTATCGGGGCGGGGGAGTACCGGGTCGGTTGGAGAGGCTCGAGGGCGCGGCCGCCGAGCCGAGATACGGTGCGCGTCCCGCGGCGGGTCCGTCGAGCGCGGGGACGCGCTCGAGCAGGCCTGGGATGGCCATGCAGAGGCCCGCCGCGGCGCAGGCCTGCAGGCC
>DATAOR010000264.1:0-4152 GCA_036265635.1 Gemmatimonadales bacterium | reverse complement strand
CCCGACCGACTCGACCGTGCTGATCCAGGGCGAGAGCGGCACCGGCAAGGAGGTCGTCGCCCGGTACGTTCACAACCTGTCCAGCCGGACCGACGGACCGTTCCTCTCCATCAACTGCGGCGCCCTGCCCGAGAACCTGCTCGAGAGCGAGCTGTTCGGCCACGTGAAGGGCAGCTTCACCGGCGCGGTGCGGGACAAGCAGGGGCTGTTCGCCGCCGCCCGCGGCGGCAGCTTCTTCCTCGACGAGGTGGGCGAGATGCCGCCGTCGCTCCAGGTCAAGCTGCTCCGGGTGCTCCAGGAGCGTGAGGCCATCCCGGTCGGCGCCACCGAGGCCATCCCGGTCGATGTCCGCATCATCGCCGCCACGAACCGCGATCTCGAGGAGGAGATCCGCCGCGGCAACTTCCGGTCCGACCTGTTCTACCGGCTCAATGTGATCGCCCTCAACCTGCCCCCGCTCCGCGAGCGGAGGGACGACCTGCTGCTCCTGATCGAGTCGTTCCTCCAGCAGCTGGCGGTCGAGGCCGGCGGCGAGCCGAAGGCCCTGGCCTCCGAGGCGCTCGACGCCGTCATGGTCTACGAATGGCCGGGCAACGTGCGCGAGCTGGAGAACGCCCTCGAGCACGCCACGGTACTGAGCCGGGGCAGCCTGATCGAGGCGGCCTCGCTGCCCGAGCGGATCACCAAGCGTCGGAAGGAGCCGCTGGTGGCCGAGCGGTCCTACCGGAACCCGACCCTCGAGGTGATCGAGCGGGCCTACATCATGTGGGTGCTCCAGGCCGAGGGCGGAAACAAGACCCGGGCCGCCGAGGTCCTCGGCATCGACCCCAGCACCCTGTATCGCAAGTTGAGCCGCTACGAGGAGCAGGTCGAGGTCAAGGCCTGAGGCGGGTTCCCGCCCAGGATTCTGCGCTTTTCGGTTCGCGCTCGCCCGCCGGTGATCCCGGCTCCAGCCCAGCTTGCTCTAGCTTCGTCCTCCACTGACCACGACGTCCGGCGGGCGCCATCCGTCGTGCGGGGTCAGGCCGACCAATCCATCGGAGGACGTATGCAGCGCCGCGGGGGCTTCACCCTGATCGAGCTCATGATCGTGGTCGTCATCATCGGCATCCTGGTCGCCATCGCCATTCCCAAATTTGCCAGCACCAAGGAGAAGGCCTACCTGGCGGCGATGAAGTCGGATCTGCGGAACGGGGTCACGGCGGAGGAGGCCTACTTCACCGACAATCAGCTCTATCTCGCGGGGTCGGCCAGCAATCTGGGCGGCGTCCCGACCCCGCTGGCCGCGCTGGGCAACTTCGTGCCGTCGGCCGGTGTCAGCATCACCTTCACCGCCTCGGCCGGCACCGGCTGGAGCGCGGTCACCAGCCATTCGGCCACCACCAAGACCTGCGCCATCTTTGTCGGGGTGGCGGCGGTGGCCCCGGCGACCGTCGAAGGTGAGCCGAAGTGCACTCCCTAGCGGGCCCGCTGTAGCTCACCCCTCGCGGACGGCCGCCGCCCCGACCGGACGGCCGCCGCCCCTACCGGACGGCGGCCCCACTACCGGACGGCCGTCACCTCTTGCTTGGCGGCGTCGGCGGTTCGCAGATAGGCCTCGAGCAGACGCGACCGGAGGTCCTCGGGGCTCCGCACGCTGGCTCCTGCCAGGGTTTCCCAGTCGCGGCGAGCCCCCTCCACGTCGCCGATCGCCAGCTTGGAGACGACGGCGCCGTCCCGCAGCTCGTCGGCCGTAATCCATCGGTGGTCTCGCCTGGCCACCGGAAAGAGACTGTCCGCGGCTTCGGCGGCTTCCCGAAAGTTCCACCCGGCAAGCGCCCGGCGGAACCGCACCACCTCCCGCACGGGGCCGGGGGCCCGATGGCGCTCAAGGTACCGGTCCGCCGCCTGGTAGATCTCCTCGTCGACCAGGCCCGCGGTGCCCGAGTTCCGATAGGCGTCGATCATCCCGAACTGCTGGAGCCAGAGACTCCAGTCGGTGGGCGCCTGGTCGTTGGCCATGGCCAGCCGCCAAGCCCGCAGGCTGAAGAGGGCCACGCGGGTCTGCGCCGAGGCCGTCGTGTCGAGCGGGTCGAGCGCCGCCCCGGACCGCAGCCGCGCTCCCCGGGAGCGAGCCTCCACCCGCGGGATCTCGGGCAGCGCAGCGATCGCCTCGGTCCCGGGTTCGGCCCGTCGGCCGTTCACGGCCGCGGCCAGCGTGTACCAGTCGGCCGACAGGGCCTTCATGCCAGTCGCGAACCGCTGCATGTACCGGCGTTTCTCGGCGCCCAGGTCCAGCACGGGGTAGTAGTCCGAGTTGGGCTGGGCCGCGGTTTCGAGGAGGGGCGCCAGAGCGCGCCGGCCGATCAGGCGGAGCGACTCCAGCACCTCGGGCGTCAGCGCCCGGAACCGGCAGAGGTCCGCCTGGAGGCCCGGCAGCTGCATGACCGACCAGTCCGGCGCCGGCAGGGTCGGGCGGTTGCTCGCCACGATCAGCAGGTCGCCCCCGGCCACCAGAAACACCTCGTAGGAGGGAAAGTTCTGGTGGATCGCCGAGAGCACGCTGAGCACCAGCGCGTCGTCGATCTCGTAGATGTGGAGCCACTGCCCGAAGACGCCGTCATCGGTCAGATAGCGGCTGACCCGGGCGTAGAACTCGGTAGTGAACAGCCCCGACACCCCGCTCACCCAGGGGTTCGAGGGCTCCGACAGGATCAGGTCAAACCGGCGGTGCGCCGAGGCGAAGTACGATTTCGCGTCGTCGAAGACGAACTGCGAGCGAGGGTCGTCGAACACCCGGCGATTGGCCGGATAGAAGATCCGCGAGCCGCGCACCATCTCGGGCTCGATTTCGATGGTGACCAGGTGCTCGAGCCGGGAGCTCCCGAGCAGCAGGTGTGAGGACATTCCCGACCCCTGGCCGATGACCGCCGCGGCGCGGGCGTTCGGCGCATGGGCCAGCGACACCAGCGGCAGCAGGGCCTGCGTGCTCTCATCGCCTACCAGCGGCTCGCGCCCCGTCGCCGGGCTACAGGCCCGATACCAGACGCCGTCGAGCGAGGCGTCCGGCTTCCCGTTGGTCGACAGGGTGAGCCGGGCGATCGACGGGCTGCGCGTGGCCGAGACGGTCGCCGTCCGGCCGTCCCGGTAGAACTCCACCATCCGATCGCTGCCCCGATCGACCACGCCGGTCCGATACACCCCGCTGGTGAGCAGCTGCTGCTCGAAGGGGACGCCCCCCAGCACGACACCGCAGAGCGTCGAGGCGGCGGCCAGCGATCCGTAGGCCATCATCTGGCCCCGGCCCGACTGCCTGGCGGCGGCGAGCAGCAGGGCGGCGCCGACGGCCATGTCCACGCCGGCGCCGATGACGAGCATCGCCTTGAGTCCCACCAGCGGCAGCAGGGCCAAGCTGCCCACCACCACCCCCACGATCGAGCCGAAGGTGTTCCAGGCGTAGACCGACCCGATGGCGTGCTCGCCGCGGCCGCCGCGGATCAGGGTCAGCGTGATGAGCGGCAGCGTCATCCCGGCGCAGAACGTGGCCGGGAGCATGATGGCGAGGCAGATGGCGTAGCGCGTCGCGGTGAAGCCGAGGTAGCCCAGCTCCGTCCGGGCGAAGGTGGTCATCAGCGAGGCCACCCAGCCGAACGAGGCGAGGTACAAGGGCAGGGTGGCCAGCGCCAGGGCGCCCATGACCCACTGGACGATCCCTAGGGTGCGCAGGGGGTCGGCCACGGTGTCCGCGCGAGACCGGATCCAGTACGCCCCCAGCGCCAGGCCAAGGATGAACGCCGAGAGCATCAGCTCGAACGAGTGGGTGGCGCCGCCGAGCACGAGGGCCAGCATCCGGATCCAGTCAATCTCATAAATGAAGGAGGCGGCCGCGGTGCCCATGGTGACCCCGAGCAGCAGGCGCACCATCCCGGCGGACAGAGGGCTCGAGCTCGCGAACGCGCTTGGCTCCGGCGGTCGCGCGGCGGCGGTGGCATCGATCGCGGCATTGCGGGCGGCCACGATCACGGCGATGGTCGCCGCGGCCACCGCCAGATTCAGCATCGCGGCCGTGAGCAGCGTCCCCGGCAGGCCGGCGATGCCGACCAGGTAGAATCCGGCGATCAGCACCCCGGCCGCCGCCCCGAGGCTGTTGGCGGCATAGAGCAGCGAGAGCGA
>DATAOR010000263.1:0-8081 GCA_036265635.1 Gemmatimonadales bacterium | reverse complement strand
GGGCCGTCTCCCAGACCGGGCAGGGTGTCTACGTCGGCATCCTCGACACCGGCCTGCTCTCCACCTGGCCGCAGTACTTCCCGAGAGAGCGGATCGCCACCCAGTATGCCACCTCGTTCGTGGGCGGCGGGGCCCTGGACGTGGGGACCGTGACCCAGCCGGGCGGCGACGCGTGGCAGCACGACGTCTGCGCCCATGGCACGCACGTGGCCAGCACCATCCTCGGATACCAGTTCGGCACCGCTCGTTTCCAGGGGACAGCCCCACAAGCCACCGTGATCCCGGTGCAGGCCCACAACAAGGGCAGCGCGAACTCGAACAACTGCAGCTTCCGCTCATCGGTCGCGGCCGCCGGCCTGCTCTACTTTGCCCAGCTCAAGCAGGGGCCGCTGGCCGGGTCGCCCTTGGTGGTCAACAACAGCTGGGGCAGCCGCGGCAACGACCCCCTGGTCGAGGCCGCGGTAAACTTTGCCCTGTCGAAGGGGGTCCTGCTGGTGTTTTCCGCAGGCAACGCCGGCGACGCGGGCATGGGCTACCCGGGCGCGCTGCCGCAGGTCATCTCGGCAGCGGCGAGCGGCTGGACCCAGGAATGGACCACCCCGACTTGGTGGTACGCCCTCGACGTGCCCGAGCCGACCCGCGCCAGCGACTTCTACATCACCGACTTCTCCGGCCGGCAGCTGGCCGGCCAGGACCTCGACGTCGCCGCGCCGGGCTCCTGGGTGCTGGGTCCGTTCCAGCTCCAACGCGGTCAGCCCAGCTTCTTCTTCCTGGGCGGCACCTCCATGGCGGCCCCCCACGTGACCGGGACGGTCGCCCTGATGCTGCAGAAGGACCCCGGACTGACCCAGTCGCAGGCGGAGACCGCGCTGCAGAGCTCGGCCATCCCGATCGGGGCCGGCTGCCGGTCGGTTATCACGGTCCCGCGGGGTACTACCACTTCGCAAGTCTGTTGGGGAAACAACGCCACTGGGTCGGGCCTGCTCAACGCGCCGGCTGCGGTGGCCGCGGCGCCCTGACACCGCGCGGTTGTTTAGGCGGCGATTGTCGCCGTCGCTATGGTGCGCTCTCTCCGGACCCTCGAGCCCGCAGCTCGGGGGTTCGGTGCATTCGGGGAGAGGTTGACGCAGGGCTGGCCGCCCGCACAGCCGGTCCTGCGCTGGCCGAAGGCACTGCGAAGCGACATCTTCTCCCATAGCCATGCCCACACCCGATTCCGGGCACGACCCCGGCGACGTCACCCGGCTGCTCCACGCCGCCCACAGCGGCGAGGCCGACGCGCTCGAGCGCCTGTTCCCCCTGGTCTACGACGACCTGCGCCGCCTGGCCCGCCGCCAGCTCGGCTACGAGTACGTCGAGCGCACCCTCAACCCCACCGCCCTGGTCCACGAATCGTTCCTCAAGCTCGGCCGCCCCGCCATGGCCGCGCGCGACAAGGCCCACTTCCTCGCCATCGCCGCCCGGGCCATGCGGCAGGTGCTGGTGGACCAGGCCCGCGACCGGAAGTCTGCCAAGCGAGGCGGCGGCGGGTGGGAGCGGACCACGCTGACCGACGGCGCCTGGGCCGGCGAGTTCGACCACGACGGCGTCCTGGCGCTCGATGACGCGCTCGGCCGGCTCGAGCCGCGGCAACGGCAGGTGGTCGAGTGCCGATTCTTCGGGGGAATGGAAGAGCAGGAGATCGCGGCCGCGCTGGGGGTGTCTGAGCGGACGGTCCACCGTGACTGGATCAAGGCGCGGGCGTGGCTCTATCGCTACTTCTATCCCGAGGGCGACGAGCCGGTCTCGGGTCCCGGGTCAGGTCCGAGCTCAGGTCCCAGGCCGGGCCCCCGCTGAAGCCGCCCCGCGCCGGCGCCGCAGGTCCGCCAGCGCTGCGTCACTCTGGGCGGCGAGCACCGGCTGGACCTTCCGCTGCCGGTCGAACCACGCTGCGGCCGACCGCAGCAGCGGCTCGGCCTGGGCGTACTCGCCGGTGGCGGTCAGCGCCTGCCCCAGTGCCATCCGCGCATCGCTGGTCCGCACGTGGTCCGGTCCGACCACCCGCTCGGCGAAGGGCACCACCGGCATGACGAGGTCGCGTGCCTCGGTCGGCTTCCCCTGCCTGAGCAGCGTGAGCGCCAGCCCGACCCGGGCGCCGATCCACCACGGCCGGTGGTCCGCCTGGGCCGTATCCAGCTTGGCGATGGCTGGGCGGAGGATTGCCTCCGCCTCCGCCGGCCGTCCCTCGTCCACCAGGGTACGGGCGAGGTTGATGCCGCACGCGATGGTGTTGAGATGGTCGTCGCCCATCGAGCGCCGGGCCTGGTCCACGGCCTCACGGTAGTAGGCCTCGGCGCCGCGGATATCGCCTCGGAGCCGGAGGATGTTGCCCACGCTGTTGAGGCCGATGGCGATCGACCGGTGGACCGGCCCGAGCCGCTCCCGGTCGATCGCCAGCCCCTGCCGATAGACCTGCTCCGACTCCGCAAACTCGCCCTTTTGCCGCAGGATCCAGCCGAGGTGGGACAGTCCCTCCGCCACGAAGGAGTGGCGATTACCGAACATGCGGCGGTCGAGCACCAGCGCCTCGCGGACCAGGCTTTCGGCCTCGTCCAGCCGGCCGGTATTCATCAGCAGCTCGGCCAGGTTGTTGAGGCCAATGGTGACGCTGGGATTGGCGTTGCCTAGGACCAGGCGCTTGGTGGCGAGCGACTGGCGATAGAGCCGCTCGGCCTCGTCGTCGTGCCCCTGCTGCCGGAGCGCCTGGGCCAGATTCTGCTGGGTCTCGGCGGTTCGGGCGTGTCGCTCACCCAAGCTCTTGAGCAGGATGCCCAGCGCCTCGCGGTAGGCCGCTTCGGCCTCGGCAGGCCGGTCCTTGAGGATCAGGAGGACACCGAGATTGTTGAGGCTGGTGGCCGTGGCGACCGCGGTGTCGCCGAAAAGCCCGCGGCGGATGGCCAGGGCCTGCCGAAACAGCGGCTCGGCCTCGGGGTACTTGTTCTGCCGCTGATAGGAGGTGGCCAGCCGGTCCATCGCCTCGGCGGTCGCGTCGTCCCGCTCGCCCAGCCGCGCCCGGCGGATATCGAGTGCGGCCCGGAGATGGGGCTCGGCCTCGTCATACCGGTCGAGATGCATCAGGACCTCACCCAACCGCCCCCGGTCGTCGGCCACCGGGAGGCTCCGGGGACCGTACAGCGCGGTATGCTGCGCCAGGGCGCGCTGCAGCATCGGGATGGCCTGGTCGTACAGGCCCAGGTTGGTATAGGCTCGGCCGAATACGCCCCGGAGCTGGGCCTGGACCTCGGGCTGGTCCGCCAGGCTCGAGTCCACCCGGCGGGCGCCCCGTTCCAGCAGCGCCCGGGCAGTGACCTCGCCACTGTCCCGGCGCTCCGGGTTCATCGGGTCGGCCACGTCGAACACGCTCACCACCCAGTCACCCACCTCGCGGGCTTTCTGGGCCTCCAGCTCGGCCCGGTGGCGGAGACTCCGCTCGCGCGCGAGCCCGCCCGCCAGCAACGCCAGCACCGCCGCCACCGCTGCCAGCGCGACCCGGTTCCTCCCGGCGAACTTGGCCAGCCGGTAACCCGCCGAATCAGCCCGGGCCCGGATCGGCCGCCCGTCGCGGTAGCGGCGAAGGTCCCCGGCCAGCTCGGCCGGCGTCTGATAGCGGCGCGCCGGGTCCTTGCGGAGGGCGGTCAGCACGATCAGGTCGAGATCGCCCGCCAGCTCCCGCCGGCGGCCCGGGGGGGCCGCGGCCGAGGGCCGGGGCGGCTCCGCTTCGGCGATGATCCAGGCGAGCTCGGCGAAGGACTTGCCCCGGACGTCGTAGGGATAGCCGTCGGTCAACAGCAGAAAGAGGACGACGCCGAGGGCATAGACGTCGGTGGCGGTGCTGACCGCCTCGCCCCGGACCTGCTCGGGCGCGGCAAACTCGGGCGTCATGGCCGGGAGATGGGTCTCGGTGAGCTCGGCCCCGCCGGCCGCCGCCAGCAGCTTGGCCACGCCGAAGTCGAGCAGCTTGGGGCTGCCGTCGGCGGTGACCAGGATATTGGACGGCTTGAGATCGCGGTGGATGACGAGATGCTGGTGGGCGTAGCTCACGGCGTCACAGACCTGGGCCACCAGCTCGAGCCGGCGCGGGACCGGGAGATCGTGCTCGTCGCAGTACCGGGTGAGCGGCACACCATCCACCAGCTCCATCGCGAAGTAAGGCATCCCGTCGGGGGTGACCCCGCCCTCGAGCAGCCGGGCGATGCCAGGATGCTCGAGCAGCGCCAGGATTCGGCGCTCCTCGAGAAATCGCCGGAGTACGCCGGGAGCGTGGCGCTGGATCAGCTTGACGGCGGCGCGCTGATCGAACTGGCCGTCGGCCCGCCGACCAAGGTACACCGCGCCCATGCCGCCCCGGCCGAGCAGCCGCTCGATCCGCCAGGGTCCGACCCGCTCGGGGACCGGCGGCTCGCCGGCCACCGCGGCGTGCAGCTGGTCGGCCAGGGGCAGCGGCGACTCCAGGAAACCCTCGCGGCGGTGGGCGTGGAGCAGGCGGAGCACCTCGGCGTGCACCTCGGCATCGCCCCCGGCGGCACGCTCGGCGTAGGCGAGCTGCTCGCTGGGGGGCAGGTCGAGCAGGGCGTCGAAGACGGCATCGACGCGGCGGTAGCGCTCGGTGGGTGAGTCGGGCATCGGTGGGGTCGAAAATGCGGGCCGGCCGCGGCCGGCGCAACGCTCGGGGCGGGCCCGTCTCGGGGCGGGTGCGTAACGGCCCGGGGCGCGGATCCGGCGAAGCCGGCGCGAGGGCGGATACGACGAAGCCGGCACGAGGCCGGCTTCAGAGTGGCAGAAGGCGCCGGAACCTCAGGCGGCCGCGGTCGCCGGCTGCTCGGCCAGCGCCTGCCGGATGCGGGCGGTGTGATGCCAGCTATGCCGCACCGCGTGATCCTCGAGGAAGAACTGGCTGGTGAGCGGCGTGTCGAAGTAGAGCGAGATCGGGGCCGTGCGGTCGAGCTGCTCGTCGCCGAACGCGCGGATCGCCTGGGCCGCCAGCTGGCTGTTCTGCCGCAGCAGGGCGATGGCTTCCTCACGGGTGGTCTTGGCGTGCTCGCGGGCATGGGTGGCGTTGATGTCGTGGACCGCCTGCCAGGTGACGCCCTGGATGGCGTTGCCGGCGGCGACGGCCTGGGCCAGCTCGATCTCCAGCGGATACATGGTGGCCACGTGATGGACGATGACGCCCACGGTGCGGCCGTCGCGGGGCACGCGCACTTGCCACTCCGCATCGGTGAGGCTGGCGGCCAGGTCGGCCAAGGTGTTGGCGCCCTGCAGCAGGGTGTCGGCGAGGGCGTCGGCACGGCGGGTCATGGTTTGCTCCGGGCTCGGGTGACGGTGGCTGGATCGGCGGCAGTCGGGCCACTCAACCATCCTCTGCGGAGGTTGGGGCCGGCGACTGACATCCCGGCGGAAGTCCCCCCTAGAGCCTGTTCTCGCCCAGCCCAGCCGTGGCTGGAGTGCCACATCGGCCGGGGTGACCGGAATCACGCCCCGGTCCCGGCGGGGACTCTACGTTGCACCCTCTACCACTGAGTTCCGGGAGGTCCTCATGCATCCCACGCTCCTGCGCCAGGCCCGACTGACCGTCCTGGCCGCCGCCTCGCTCAGCGCGCTGGCCAGCGGTGCCTGCAAGAGCCGGTCGAGCGACACCGATACCGGCCGAGCCGAAGTGTCTGCCGCCGACAGCGCCGGCAGCGGCATGGCCGCCGCTGCCGATACGGCCGCCACGGCCACGGCGAAGGCCACGCTCAGCGACGCCAACATCGTGGCCCTGCTCGACGAGGCCAACAAGTCCGACAGCGCGGCCGGGGCCTTTGCCCTCGGCAAGGCCGCGAGTGCCGACGTCAAATCGTTCGCCAAGATGATGATGGGCGAGCACCACGCGCTCCGGGTGCAGGGCCAGGCCCTGGCCAAGAAACTGGGCGTCACCCCTGAAGCCCCGGCCAGCGACCCAGTGCAGGCCGCCACCTCGGCCGAGATGAGCGCCCTGCAGGCGGCCGGAAAGGGCGCGGCGTTCGACCGGGTCTACATCGACCACGAAGTGACCATCCACAAGGCGGTGCTCGATCTGGCCGGCCAGGCGCACGACGCGACCAAGACCGAGGAGTTAAAGGCCCTGATCGAGAAGGCCAAGCCGACCATCCAGAAGCACCTGGACCGGGCCGAGGAGCTGCAGAAATCGCTTGGCAAGGCGACCACCTGAGTCCGGTGGCGTAGCGCCTCAGGACGGAGTTACCGACGAGCCCCCGGACACCACGTGTCCCGGGGCTCGTGACGTCAACCAGCAGATGCCGCGCCGCCAGGTCTGGCGGAGGCGCTCGACTCCGCCACCTGATCCTCCTGCTGTACCCTCTCGACCGGAAATTCCCCCGTCACATCCGCCGATGCCACCTGGAGCACAGCCGCCGTCAGGGGGGTCTCAGGCACCGCCACGCCGGCCAGCGCCCACGCCAGCGGCAGCGTCGCCAGTACCAGGAGACCCGCCAGCCAGAACGGCACGCCCACCCCGAACCGATCCATCAGCACCCCCGCGGCGATGGGGAAGACCACCCGCGAGACCCCGCCGAACGTGTGCTGCACGCCCATGTAGAGCCCCCGCTGGTTACCCGGGACCACCCGGGACAGGAGGCCGGTGACACAGGGGAAGAGAAACGCAGTGCCGAGGGGCATCAGGGTGAAGCCGACGAAGAGGAGAGTCCAATGGGAGGCCAGCCCGGTGCAGGCAAGGCCCGCCGCCAGGATAACCAGACCGAGCCGGGAGAGCCGGGCCTCACCCAGCCGGTCCACCGCTCGTCCCAGCAGCAGCGAGCGCACCACCACGCCCATGCCGCCCAGGTACATGATGAAGTAGCCGATAGTGCGCTCGGTCACGCCCAGCCGGCTGGTGAGCAGCAGCGGCACCACCTGGATGGTCCCGTAGAAGGCGCCGATGCCGATGGTGTAGATCCAGATCAGCCGCGACGCGGGCTCGTGCCAGTGGGAGAGGACCCGGGCGATGGCCTGACGCGGCCGGGTGGCGGACGCGGCGGCATGCGAGCCGCTGGCCGAGAGCTCACGCGACTCGACCAGAAACCGGGCCGCGAAGGCCGCGACCAGAAGCGACAGCGCCGCTGAGGCGAGGCCCGGCGCCGAGCGGCCGCCCAGCCCGATCATGAGGGACCCGAACGCCGGGCCCGCCACGGCCCCGAGGCTGGTCACGGCCGAAAGCCAGCCGAGGCTCTTGGTCCGCTGCTCGGGCGGCGAGGCGTCGGCGACGTAGGCCTGAACCACGCCGATGGTGCCGCCGCCCAGGCCCTGGACCAGACGGGAGAGCAGGAGGACCGGCACCGACCCGGCGAAGCCGAAGATGACGTAGGCGCACGACGTGAGCAGGAGGCCGGCGAGGATGGCGGGGCGGCGGCCGTAGCGATCGGAGAAGCGGCCCCAGAGCGGGGCCACCGCGAGCTGAGCGATGGAGAAGGCCGAAACCAGGATCCCCACGACCGTGGCGCTGGCGCCGAGCTCGGTCGCGTAGAACGGCAGCAGCGGGACGATCATGGCGAGCCCCACCATGTCCACGAATGCCGTCACGAACAGCACCAGCAGTCCGGTCATGGCCGGCCGCGCTCCAGTCGGGGGGAAGAAGGTGCGTCCGCTCAATACACCCGCGGCACCAGGGCCGCGGTTCGACGCCGGTATTCGGAGTACTCCGGAAAGGTCTCGCTCACCAGCATCGGCTTCACGTTGCGGGCGCTGGACCACCAGCAGCCCAGCCAGACGAGCCATACGGCCGCCAGTACCAGTCCCAGAATCTGATCGAAGGTCATGGGGCAATTTCCTCTACGAATTCGCGGGTGTAAACCCGTCGTCCCGGCCGCGGGTGCCCGCGATGGCCCACCTCCAGCGCCGCGGGTGTCGCGGGGCCGGGGACCGCTGCGGGAACCCTCACAGGGGGCGGCGTTGCCCGCAGGCACCACGGCGGATAGGTATAGGGCTTCGCCGGCGCCCCCGTCTCTGGTGGGACAGCATGTCCTTCCGCGGCTGTGCCAGAGCAGTTCACCACCTTCCAGGACCGA
>DATAOR010000262.1:0-1822 GCA_036265635.1 Gemmatimonadales bacterium | reverse complement strand
GCTTCGCCGCCGCCGAACGGACCAAATTCCCTTTTCGATCATCGCCAGCGACATGACGGTGGTCGGCGACCTCGAGACCGAAGGCGTCGTCCGGATAGAAGGCCGGATTCGCGGGACGGTTCGGGCCGGCGCCCAGGTCCTGGTCTCAGCCGGCGCGGTCATCGAAGGCGACCTGCACAGCCAGGAGGCCGTGGTAGCCGGTCAGGTGAGCGGCGCGATCGTGGCGCGCGATCGGGTGGAGCTCCAGGCCACCGCCGTGGTGTCGGGTGACATCCACACCCCCCGGATCGCCATCGTCGAAGGGGCTCGGGTCACCGGCGAGGTGAAGATGGACCACAGCGAAGCCAGCCAGGCGGCTCCGGATTCCCACAAGAGTTGATAAACCCCCTTAAGTTGTGGAAAATCACGAACTTTTGGCCCCACTCCGCGACTTTTCGGAGCCGCAGTGTTCATTAGGTGGTCATTCGCTGTCCTTATGGTGGCTACATCCGCATGCGGCCGATCGGCTCCGCCAACCGGCCTTCGGGTCGGCCTCATCACCCCCGGCAGCGTAGCCGACGCGGCCTGGAATTCGGGGGCATACGCCGGCCTCCAGGAGATCCACGATTCGCTGGGCCTGGCCATCAGCCATGTGGAGGCGCGCACGCCGGCAGAGCAGGATGAAGCGCTCCGGACCTACGCGTCCCAGGGCTATGACCTGGTGTTCGCCCACGGGTTCGAGTTCCAAGGTGCCGCCGAGCGGGTCTCCGCCCAGTATCCCGGGACCGTCTTCATCGTGACTTCGGGGTCCCGGACCCGGGGGAACGTGGCGCCGCTGGTCTTTCGGCTGGAGGAGGCGAGCTATCTGGCCGGGATGGTCGCCGGTGGTCTGACCCGCAGCAACATCCTCGGCTTCGTCGGCGGCATCGAGCTCCCGCCGATCAAGGCGGCCTACCAAGGCTGGGTCAACGGCGCCACCGCAGTCAATCCGAAGGTTCGGAGCCGGCAGATCTACCTCAACAGCTTCGATGATGCGGCGGCGGGGCGCGAGGCGGCGCTGGCCCTGATCCGGGTGGGCGCGGACATGCTGCACCACAACGCGGACGCCGCGGCGCTCGGCCTGTTCCAGGCGGCCAAGGAGGCCCCGGGCGTCTATCTGTTCGGCGCCAATGCCGATCAGTCGGCCCTCGCGCCGGAACGGGTCGTGGGGAGCGCGGTCATCGACCTGCCCCGCGCCTTCCTCCTGGTCGCCCGCGAGATCAAGGACGGCACCTTCCGGCCGCGAGTCGAAGCGTTCGGCCTGGCGAGCGGCGTGATCCGGTACCAGCCCAATCCAGCCCTGCGGGCAAAGGTCCCGCCCGCCCTGGCGGCCCGGGTCCAGGCTGCGGCCGACTCCATCGCGGCCGGCACCCTTCGACCGGCCGACTCCATCGCGGCCGGCACCCTTCGTCCGGCCGACCCCATCGCGGGCACCCTTCGTCCGGCCGACCCGCCGCCCGCGGCCCAGGCCCTGGCACGGCCTCGCGTCCCGGCACACCGGTGACCGACCACACGAGCGAAGGCGCGCCGGTCCCACTGGCGGAGGTTGTCCGGTACCTCGACCAGTACCTCCGGATCGGCGAGGTGCCCGACGAACGCAACGCCGTCAACGGGCTTCAGGCCGAGAACCAGGGACTGGTGGGCGGGATCGTGGCAGCGGTGGATGCCTCGCAGGCCACCATCGATCGGGTCGCCGCCGAGGGCCCCGGCCGGGGCGGTGCTCCGATGCTGCTGCTGGTCCACCACGGTCTGTTCTGGGACGGCAACGTGCCGCTGACCGGGCGCCGGTACCGGCGCGTGGCCA
>DATAOR010000261.1:0-3205 GCA_036265635.1 Gemmatimonadales bacterium | reverse complement strand
CTATTCCGACGACGGCGCCGTGGCACTGGATCTGGGCCCGACCTGGACCGATCGGGGAACGAAATCGGAGGTCGGGCTCTCGGCCGGGGCGACCGCCTTCCTGGTGGGCGACGGAGGCGAGCTGACCGGAGGCGGGATCGGCCCGTTCGTGGCCGGTCATGCGACGCGGTGGCTCTCCCCAGGGCTGGGACTCACGGCCGGAGGCACGCTCCGGGTCGGCTCCGCGGGGGGCGTTTTCACCAGCCTGAGTGCCGGATTGTCCCTCCGGCTATAGCGGGCCGCCTATGGCGGGCCGCCCGGGCTTCACGAAAAGCTCATGCAAGGTTCATCGGGGTGGGGGTAACATGCTCAGTTCACCCGAGCTACCCACCCTGATGCAAGGCGCCAGACATGTCCGCTGCGGTACTGCCGGAGATCATTCAAGGTGGGATGGGCATCGCCGTCTCCGATTGGAGGCTGGCCAATGCCGTCAGCCGATGCGGACAGCTCGGGGTGGTCTCCGGCACGGCCCTCGACTCGGTCTTCGTCCGCCGCCTGCAGGACGGTGACCCCGGCGGCCACGCCCGCCGGGCCATGGCGCACTTCCCCATCGCCGGCGTGGCCGAGCGGGTCCAGCGGCGCTTCTTTCGGGAGGGCGGTCGCGCGGCGGGGACGGCTTACGCCCTGCTGCCGATGTTCCGCGCCCGGGTCGAGGCGGCCCGCGAGCAGCTGACCATGCTGGCCAACTTCGTGGAAGTGTTTCTCGCCAAGGAGGGACATGAAGGGCCGGTGGGGATCAATCTGCTGACCAAGATCCAGCTCCCCAACCTGGCCTCCCTCTACGGGGCGATGCTGGCGGGGGTGGACTACGTCCTGATGGGCGCCGGCATTCCGCGCGAGGTTCCGGCCGCGCTGGACGCGCTCGCCTCGCATCGGCCCGCGCAACTGCGACTCGAGGTCGAGGCTGGAGCCATCGGCACACCCGATTGGATCACGTTCGATCCGGCCCGGCACCTGCCGTCCGCACCGGACCTGCGGCGGCCGGCCTTCCTTCCCATCGTGGCCAGCGTGTCGCTGGCCACGATGCTGGCGCGGAAGGCGACGGGGCGGGTCGACGGCTTCGTGGTCGAGGGCCCCACGGCCGGCGGCCACAACGCCCCGCCCCGGGGTGGGCTCCAGCTGGATGACCAGGGGCAGCCGGTCTACGGCCCGCGGGACGTGGTCGACCTGGCCAAGCTGGCAGAGCTTGGACTCCCGTTCTGGCTGGCCGGCGGCACCGGTTCGCCGCAAGCTCTACGACAGGCTCGGGCATCCGGCGCCGCGGGCATTCAGGTCGGCACCCTGTTCGCGTACTGCCAGGAATCGGGACTGGCGCCGGAGCTCAAGCGCTCGGTCCTCGACCACGCTGCGCGCGGGGCCGTACGGGTGAGAACGGATCCCCGCGCCTCACCGACCGGCTTTCCTTTCAAGGTGGTGTCGTGGAGCGATGACCCCGCCCGATCCGGAGAGCGGCAGCGGATCTGCGATCTCGGGTATCTCCGGGTGGCCTATCGCACGCCGGAGGGCAGGATCGGCTTCCGCTGCGCGGCCGAGCCGGTCGATAGTTATGTCGCCAAGGGCGGCGACCCGGCGGACGCCGAAGGCCGGCGGTGTCTGTGCAACGCGCTCATGGCCAACATCGGTCTGCCCCAGCTGCGTGAAGCCGGACCGGAGCCGCCCCTGCTGACCAGCGGGGATGATCTGGCCGGCATCACCGGGTTCCTCCGTGGGCGGACCCACTACCGGGCGGCTGATGTGATCGCCTTCCTGCAGGGGGCCGACGGCGACTCGAGTGGTCCGGCCGAATTGGCGGGAGCCGGCGTGCTAGAAGGGTGAACCCCTGAGCCCCCTGCCGGCTCAGCCGTCGGGATTCGGGTCCGGCGTCATCTGGCCGCCGGGCACCGGCAGTCCTTCGAGGAACCAACCGGCCAGCTCGGCACGGCCTTCGACGCCGGCTTTGCGATAGACGGCGGCGGCCTGCTGCCGGATGGTCCGCTCACTTCGGGCGGTCCGGACAGCGATCTCCCGATGGCTGGCGCCCTTCAGCAGTTGCAGGGCGACGCTTCGCTCGGCCGGAGTAAGCTGCCACGCCTCGAGCTGCCGATCCACCGCCACCGCCAGCCCCTGCAACGATTTCTCCGCCTCGGCCTTCCAGGCGTCCCGCTCGGCTTGACGCTCGGCCAGCCGCCGACCGAGCGCGGCGCCGTGAACCTCGGCCCGCCGCCAGCTCGCCCAGAGCCAGGCGGCTCCGCCGAGCGACAGGCAGATGAAGACGATCTCATACCCGACGTGGAAGGTGAGCCACCGCTCCGGCCGGTCGAGCGCCAGGTCGACCGCGCCAGCAGCGGCGATCAGGCCGAGCAGCCCGGCCAGCGGCAGCAGCCCGAACGGGCGGGAATCTTCCGGGTCGGTCATCGGGCAGATGTCGGAGGTGAAAGGTTGTCCCAATCATAGTAGGGTTGCGAGCGGCGTCGGGCGGTTTGCCGGATGGCGCCGAGCTCGCCGGATCGCCATCGTGACGCACCTTCAACCGGAGAGTGCCGTGCAGTCCCTCATCCCATCGCCGCTTCATCCCGCGCTGGTCCACTTTCCCATCGTCCTGGCCGTGCTGCTGCCGCTAGTGGCCGCGTTGGCATTCTGGGCGATCCGGCGAGGTGCCCCGGCCCGCCGGGCCTGGCTGGCGCCCCTGGCCGTGGCGGCGGGCTTGGCGCTCAGCGCCTGGCTGGCGGTCGAAACCGGCGAGGGCGACGAAGATCGAGCGGAGGCTGCCGTCGGGCAGCACGTCTTGGAAGGGCATGAGGAGGCCGCCGAACGGTTCCTCGGCCTGAGCGTCGGGATGCTGGCCCTGGCCGCGGCGGGTCTGCTGGGTGGCCGGCTCGGGCGGACGGCACGCGGCCTCGGCATCGTGGCCAGCGTGGGCCTCATCGTGGCGGTCATCCAGGTCGGGCATACCGGCGGCCGGATCGTCTATGGTGACCCTGCTACCCGTGCCGCCGGCGTCTCGCAGCCCCCGGCGGTCGCCGGCACGGAGCGCGCCGCCGACGACGATGACTGAGCTGGAGGTTCGTCACTCGTACCGGCTCAGCCGGTCGAGACCGTTTTCTTCGAGGGTGCGGCGGGTCTGACGCCGGTCGATCGCCAGGGCCAGTTTGCCCATCAGCTCGTCGTGGGTGAACGGTTTCCCCAG
>DATAOR010000260.1:0-2280 GCA_036265635.1 Gemmatimonadales bacterium | reverse complement strand
GTGCTGCTGGGCGCGGCCGACGCCGCCGGCCGTGCCTGGGCGACGCTGCTCCGCGGGGCGCCCGGGTTCGCCTCGGTGCCGTCGGCGGACCGGCTGCACCTCGCCGCCGTCCCGCCGCCCGGCGATCCGCTGGCGGCGACGCTCGCCGCGCCCGCCGAGGTGGGCACCCTGCTGATCGACCCGCCGACCCGGCGGCGCATGCGGCTCAACGGCCGGGCTCGTCCCGACGGGGCGGGCGGTCTCGAGATCGAAGTCCGTCAGGTCTACGCCAATTGTCCCAGGTACATCCAGCCCCGAACTGTCTCACTGCCCGGCACGTTGGGCGCGCCCGTGGCGACCGGGAGCCGGATCACCCCCGGCCAGCGGGCCTGGCTGGAGCAGGCGGACACGCTCTTCATCGCGACCCGACATCCCGGCGCCGGTGCCGACGTGTCCCATCGCGGCGGCGCCCCGGGATTCGTGCGGGTGCCCGAAGCCGGCCGGGTCCAGCTGGCCGACTACCCCGGCAACATGATGTTCAACACCCTAGGCAACGTGGCGGTGGACGGCCGGGCGGGCCTGCTGCTGGTGGACTTCGACTCGGGTCGGACGCTGCAACTGTCCGGCCGGGCCACCATCGTCTGGGAGGCCGGGCTGGTAGCCACCTTCCCCGGGGCGCAACGGGTGCTCGAGCTGGACGTCGAAGCGCTGGTCGAGACGGCCGGCCCGCTGCCCGAGCAGGCTCCAGCGGGATAGGGCCGGCCGGCGCGCGGTGGACGTTATAGTTCAGCCGCGACGGGCCCATTGCCCGACGCGGACGGTTCACCGAGGAGCACGAGCGACGGATGCGCGCAGCCATCTTCACGGGCGCCGGTGGCCCCGAGGTCATCAGCCTTGGCGAGGTCCCCAAGCCGGAAGTCCGGCCGGGCCATGTGCGCGTACGGGTGCACGCGGCCGGGATCAATCGCGCCGACCTGATCCAGCGGCGAGGCCAGTACGCCGCGCCGCCGGGCTGGCCGGCCGACATTCCCGGCCTGGAGTACGCCGGCGAGGTGGAGGCGGTGCGGGACGCCGGGCCGTGGCGGGTGGGCGACCGGGTCATGGGCCTGGTGGGCGGCGGGGCCCAGGCCGAGCTGGTGGCCGTGCACCAGGACGAGCTCCTCCCCATTCCGGAGGGCCTGTCCTACGCCGAGGCGGCGGCGATCCCCGAGGCCTTCCTCACGGCCTACGACGCGCTGGTCACCCGCGGTCGGCTCGCGGCGAGCGAGCGGGTGCTGATCCACGCGATCGGCAGCGGGGTGGGAACGGCGGCCGCCCAGATCGCCAAGCATCTCGGCGCCGAGGTGCTGGGTACCTCGCGCAACCCCGCCAAGCTGGCCCGGGCTCTGGTTTACGGGCTCGATCATGGCATCGACACCTCGCGGGGTTCCTTCCGCGAGGCGGTGGGCGAGCCGGTGCAGGTGGTGCTCGACGTGTTGGGGGGACCGGCCTTCGCCGACAATCTGGCCGTGCTGGCGCCGCGCGGCCGGCTGGTCCTGCTGGGCTTCCTGGCCGGGGCCCAGTTCACCGGCGACCTGGGGCCGATCCTGCGCCGCCGGCTGGAGGTGATCGGGACGGTGATGCGCACCCGGACCTCCGAGGAGCGCGTGCCGCTGGTGCGGGAGTTCCGCGAGCGGATGCTGCCGCTGTTCGACCAGCGGATCGAGCACGCGACACCGCTTCGGGCCGTGGTCGAGCGGACCTACCCGATGGCCCGGCTGGCGGAGGCCCACCAGGCGATGGAGCGAAACGAGACCTTCGGCAAGGTGGTCGTGACCTGGTGACCCGAGTGCGACCTGGGCGCCGTGCGCCCGGCCCGCATCCGGTCGGCCCCGTGGCGCACGCGGGTCCTGTCCTCGACGCAGGTCACCACTGGGGTGACCCGGGCAGTTCGGCCCTGAAGGGGAGTTTCGGCCGGACAGTTTGACCCGGCTGCCGGCCCGAGCGCGCTCCGCCCGCGTGGGCGGCCGCCAACGGAGTGCGGCGATGTGGTCCGCGATCTGCAAGTGACGACGCCGTCCGGGGCCGACGAACGGCCCGGTGTCACACTTGGAGGAACACCTCATGCTCCGCATTCATGCCGCAGCGCTCGCGCTGCTCGCCCTGGCCGTTCCGTCGGTGGCCGTCCAGACCGCCACCGCTCAAACCCCCAGCGCTCAGACCCCCAGCGCCCGTCACCGCGACGTGGCCCACGACGAGCGGGTCATCACCCGGGACACTACCAAGCTCCATCAGGAGGTCGCGGTCCGCGATTCCATCCGG
>DATAOR010000259.1:0-6047 GCA_036265635.1 Gemmatimonadales bacterium | reverse complement strand
GTCGGCAGGCGCCAGCCCCGGCGGATGGCCAGGAAGCGGAGGAGGAAGCAGAGGATCGCGCCGGCGACTGCGCCCGTCGGCGTGGGCAGGCGCAGCAGGTTGCCCAGCACCACCACGGCCGCGCCCGCCAGGGCGGCCGAGGCGTACAGCTCGCCCCGCAGGACCCCCGGCACCTCCGACACCAGCACGTCGCGCAGCATGCCACCCCCCACCCCGGTCAGGACGCCGAGCAGCATGGCCGCCACCGGATTGAGCCCGGTGGCCAGGGCCTTGAGCGTGCCCGAGACGGCGAAGAGCGCCAGCCCTGCCGCGTCGAGCACCAGGACCGAGCTGCGCAGCCGGCGGATGATCGGCGCGCAGTAGAAGGTGAGGATCCCGGCCGCGAGCGAGACGCCGATGTAGCGCCAGTCGCTGATCGCCGGCGGCGGCGTGGCGCCCAGGATGAGGTCCCGGGCAAGGCCGCCCGCGTTCCCCGCCGCGAACGACAGCACCAGCACCCCGAACAGATCGAGCCGGTGCCGGACCCCCGTCATCGCGCCGCTCAGCGCGAAGACAAAGGTCCCGGCCAGGTCGAGGATGACCAGCGAGGCGGCGATCAGGGCCGGGTCGTAGCGGAGCGGCATCCCGGCCTTGCCTCAGGCCAGCCACGCGCCGGCGGCGGCCACCAGGGTCTCCACGCCCGTCGCCAGGGTGGGATGCAGCACCGGGGCAAAGCCCGGGTGGTGGTTGGTCGGCAGCTCGGCCAGCCGGCCCGCCGCCTTGGCCCTGGCATACTGGTCGGGATCCGTCCCGCCGACGAACCAGAAGACCGACGGCGTCTGCCACTCGGCTCCGAAGGTGCCGAAATCCTCGCTGGCCGATGATGGCTTCGTCTCCCGCAGCCGTTCGGCTGGAAAGTGGCGGTGGAAGGCGTCCACGACCTGCCTCGTCGCGGCGGGGTCGTTGGTCACCAGCGCGTAGTGGTCGAGCGGGGTGATCTCGGGCGGCTGCGGCGCGCCCGAGGCGGCGGCCTCGGCGCGGACGATCCGCTCGATCGCCGCCAGCACCCGGGTGCGCACCCCGGGGTCGAAGGTCCGCACGTTGAGCTTGAGGATCGCCTCGCCGGGGATGACGTTCTCCTTGGTCCCGGCCTGGAGCGCGCCGACGGTGACCACGGCGGCCTCGGTGGCCGCCAGCTCGCGCGAGACGATGGTCTGGAGCCGCATCACCGTGGCCGCGGCCATCACCACCGGGTCCACGCTGGCCTCGGGCATCGAGCCGTGCGCGCCCCGCCCGAACAGGCGAACCTGGAGACTGTCGCCTGCTGAGGTGACGACCCCCGCGCGCCAGCCGATGGTGCCCGCCGGATCCTTCATCACGTGCTGGCCGAGAATCACGTCGGGCTTGGGGAAGCGGGTGAGGAGCCCGTCCCTAACCATGGCCCGGGCACCCGTGCCCGTCTCCTCCGCGGGCTGAAAGACCGCCATGAGGGTGCCGTGCCAGGCGTCGTGCGCCTGGGCGAACAGCGTGGCGGCGCCGATCAGCCAGGTTACGTGCATGTCGTGGCCGCAGGCGTGCATCACCGGCACCGTCCGGCCCTCCGGGTCGGTCGCGGTGACCGTGCTGGCATAGGGCAGGCCGGTGGCTTCCGCCACGGGCAGCGCGTCCATGTCGGCCCGCAGCATGACGGTGGGGCCGTCTCCCCGGCGCAGCCGGCCGACGACACCGGTCCCCCCGACGCCGGTGGTCACCTCGAAGCCCGCGGCGCGCAACCGCTCGGCCGCGAGGGCCGCGGTGCGGGTCTCCTGCATCGACAGCTCGGGGTGAGCGTGGATGTCGCGGTAGACGGCCTCGAGATCCGGGAGCAAGGTCCCCAGCGGGCCGAGAATGGTATCGGCCGAAGCCGAAGCGGTCGTGGCCATGATGCGCCTGCCTTTCCTGATGATCCGGGCCGGCCCGGTGCCGGTGGCCCAATATCGCTCGCACCCACCGGCAGGCAAGCGACGTGCTTGGGTACCTTGACGGGCCCGAGGAGCGGTCCTACAGTCGGAGGCGGCCCGCGGCCACCACGGCCCGGCACGCGTCCCTCCACTGCGCGGGCGAGCGTCTCAACCGGTACTGCCCGTGACTCAGCCCCAGGACTCCGCCGGCGACCCGATCCCTCCTGGTGGTCAGGTGATCGAGGTCCATGTGGCGGAGCTCAGACAGCTCTTCAATTCCATTGACCCGTCGCCGTTCGGCGAGAAGGACCTGGATCCCAAGGCCGAGGAGTTCATCGTCGGTTGGGCCAGGGAGGTCCCTCGCACGGCCCCGCTGGCGTTCCTGGTGTACCTGGACCGCCCGGCGGGGCTGCCCAACGAGCCCGAGGCCCTGGGGGATGCCGTCCGCCGGTTCTTTCGGAGCCGGTCCGAGGTTTCCCGGCGAAGGCTGCACCAGCTCTTCCGGGTGGGGCGCTGGAGCCTGCTGATCGGGATGCTCTTTCTGGCGCTGTCGCTGGCGGTGGGGAGCGTGATCGAGCGGGTGCTGAGCGGAGCCTTGGGCGCGCTGTTGCGCGAGGGGTTCCTGATCGGCGGCTGGGTGGCCCTGTGGCGCCCGCTGGAGATCTTCCTGTACGACTGGTGGCCCATCCAGGCGGACATCCGGCTCGCCCGGCGGCTAAGCGCCATGCCGGTGCGGATCCGGTATCTGGGCAGCGATGACGAGGCGTGGCGGCGGGATTGGCCGGCGGTACCGGGATGACCGTAGACCTCTGACGAACTCGGGCCGGTGAAGGTCGCCCGCTGACCCGGCCCCCCCACGCACCGAGGGCCGGAAGCACCCTCGCCCCCGGCCCTCAGCGTCCGTCCCCGCCCCGCCTCATGCGGCGGGCCTCACTCCGTCGGCCGCCCCGCCCGACGACGACGCCCCACCGGACGGTCCCGCCGGCGTTCCGGCCACCGGCCCATCCGCCGCGGACTCCCCGGAGCTGCCGTTCCGCGACTGCACCACCCGCCGGGCGCTCTCCCACGCGGCCTTGAGCTCGGCGTTGCCGGCGAAGCGGTAGCGATTGAGCCCGTCCAGGCGCTCCACCAGCTTCATGACCTGGTCACTCACTGCATCCAGCTCGGCCCGGGCGCCGACGTGCTCCCGGCGGCCTTCGTTCGACTCCGCCACCGAGGCGTCCAGCGCATCCATCGCCGCGCCGACGTCGTCCAGCAGCGTGGCGGCGAGGCCGTGCTTCGTCAGCAGCTCCCGGTGCGCCTTGCCCTGCTCCAGCAGGTTGCGGCCGAGCGTGCGGTAGATCTCGTTGCTGACGTTGATGCTCGGCAGGCGCATCCGCTCCACCAGTGCCGGCTCCTCCGCGCCGGCCGCCTCCGCCACCGTGATCAGGTGGGGCAGCAGCTCCTGGTGCAGCCGCCGGCGGATCTCCTGCCGGGCCGCGACCGACGCCCGGCTGGTCTGCCGCCCGTTCTCCTGCTGCTGCGCCAGCGCCTCCAATCGGGCGATGCCCTGATCCAGCAGCTCCAGCACCAGGGTGTAGCCCCCGTCGGCCGATGGGTGGACCGCGCTGAAGCCGCGCACCCGGTTGAACATCTCGATTCGCCGACGGACGATCCGGTTCATACGACACTCCTTTCTCCCGCTGCTTCGGTGTGCTCCGCGGTCGGGCGCCCGCGGAGATGATGGTGCTGCCGATGGACATGCCGGAGCGATGCCCGACTGGCGTCCGGCCGCCGGGACATTCAGCATCAGTTGTGCCATCGCTTGCATGAGCGAATTGAAAAATGAAATCGCTCGGCCGCCGGAGCAGGAACCTCCTCGGTGCCCGCCCCGGACCTCCCGGAGCTTCGTTGGCGGCACACCGAATGTGGTTGGCGGGGAGCGACGTGTCCTTGGCGGGCCTCGGGGCCCGCTGGCGAGGGGCTGAAAGCCGTTCGCGGCACACCGGAAGCCGTTGGCGGGAGCGCGAATCCGGTCGGCGGGAGCGCGAATCCAGTCAGCGGGAGCGCGAATCCAGTCAGCGGGAGAGCGGATCCCGTTTGCAATCCATGGGCCGACTTTCGCGGACGACCGGATGTCGCTGGCGGAAGGTCCGATCACGTTGGTGGGTCACCGGAGCTCGTCCGGACCGGACTGGATTCGTTGGCAGGAGACCGGGCCGCGCTGGCGGACCCTCAGGTCCCGTTGGCGCCGCCCGTGACCGGCGACGCAGGACACCGTTCGTCGTTAGCGTCGGGCGGCGTCACGACGGGAGCACCTGCCGGTCGCCGCGCTCACTCCCACGTCACCCGGTACCGGCACACCGCCCCGCCCTTGGCCCGGCACTCCTCTTCCTTCACCTTCACTCCCGTCACTCCGCACATCTCCAGCGCCTTCCGGTACCATCCGACCACGGTCAGACAGTCGGGCGCGCTGAAGGTCTCGGCGTCGTAGGTGGTGAAGACACCCTCCCGGGGGCCGGTCGGGGTGTACTCCCGTCGCCCGGTCTCATAGTACAGGCCGTAGAAGGAAGGGGACTTGGCCAGGAAGCCGTGGGCATCGGCCTTGGTGAGGAAGCCGCTGTGGATCGAGCCCAGGTTCTTCTCGGCCGAGGCGGCGCCCAGCCGCTCGAAGAACTCGGACTTGCCGCCCCCCAGCACCCGGACGATGGCGTCGTCCAGCGCCTTGCCCAGCTCGAACGGGTACCAGTTGCTGGTGAACAGCATCTTGAGGGTCCGCTGGTCCGCGTCCGGCATGGCCGCCAGCACCCGCTCCAGCCCCTCCCGGCCGGCCTGCTCCTGCACGAACGCGAGCCGGGACTTGAGCACGGCTCCCTTCACCTGCTGCACGTTCACCTCCTGAAGGGTGACGCCCAAAGGATGCCCGGCACCCCGGGGCACGCGCAACCGGTGGCCGGTAGCTTTCGGCTGTTCCCCGGACCCGCATGGAGCTGCCGTGAACCCACCACCCGACCAGCCGGCCGTGTACGTCTCCGGTCCCCTCGCCCTGGCCACCCCGGCGCTGCTGACCGACCTGTACGAGCTGACCATGGCCGCCGCCTTTCTCCGGGCGGGTGTCGGTGGCCGGGCCACCTTCAGCCTGTTCACCCGCCGGCTGCCCCCCGGCCGCGGCTTTCTGGTGGCCGCCGGGCTGGAGGACGTGCTGGAGTACCTCCGGGCCTTCCGGTTCGACCGCCCCGCCCTCGAGTACCTCGGCTCGCTCGGCCGGTTCGAGCCCGGTTTCCTCGACGCCCTGGCCCGGCTCCGCTTCACCGGCGACGTCCGGGCCGTAGCCGAGGGTACCGTGGTCTTCGCCGACGAGCCCCTGCTCGAGATCACCGCCCCGCTGGTCGAGGCCCAGCTGGTCGAGACCGCCACCCTGGCGCTGATTCACGTGCAGACCGTGCTGGCCAGCAAGGCCGCCCGCTCGGTCATTGCCGCGCGGGGCCGGGGACTGGCCGAGTTCGGGCTCCGCCGGAGCCATGGCACCGACGCCGGAATGAAGGCCGCCCGGGCGGCGATGCTGGCCGGGTTCGACAGCACCAGCAACGTGCTGGCGGGCCGGGTGTACGGGGCGGCGCTGTCGGGCACCATGGCCCACTCGTTCGTCACCGCCTTCCCGACCGAGCTGGCCGCCTTCCGGGCCTACGCCCGCACCTTCCCCGACGAGGCGGTGCTGCTGCTCGATACCTATGACACGCTCGAAGGGGCTCGCCGCGCCGCGACCGTGGGCCGGGAGCTGGCGGCGCAGGGCCGGCGGCTGGCCGGCGTCCGGCTCGACAGCGGCGATCTCGACCGGCTGAGCCGCGAGGTCCGGGCCGTCCTCGACGCCGGCGGCTGCGCCGATACCCGGATCATCGTCAGTGGCGGCCTGGACGAGCACGACATCGCCCGGCTGCTCGACGCCGGCGCCCCGATCGATGCCTTCGGCATTGGCACCCGGCTCAACGTCTCGGCCGACGCGCCCTCGGTGGACCTGGTCTACAAGCTGGTGCGGCTCGACGACCGCGACGTGATCAAGCTGAGCGAGGGGAAGGAGACCTGGGTCGGGGCCAAGCAGATCGTCCGGCGGCTCGACGGCCAGGGCCGCCTCGCCGGCGACACCCTGGC
>DATAOR010000258.1:0-38932 GCA_036265635.1 Gemmatimonadales bacterium | reverse complement strand
TCATCCGGGGTCGCCACGAAGGCGCTGCCCCGCCACAGGGCAGCGCCGGTCAGGGCGAAATCGATCGTCGCCGCGTGGGCCGCCAGCTCGCGGAGGTGGGCCTCGCTGCCGGTCGCCTGGGCCAGGACCGCGCCGGCGTTGACCGGCGTGGTCACCACGATCTGGGCGCTGGCGCCGCCGGCGAACCGGAGGGTCATCCGGCGGTCGTCCTGGCCGGCGAACTCGTGGACTCCCGGGAGCTGCGCCAGCCGGCGGAAGAGCTCGTCCGGCGACACCTCGGCGACGATGACGATGACCACGTCGCGCACCGTCTCGGTCCGCCGCCGGACGTCGCCGGCCACGAACGCCTGGTGCACCCCGGGCAGCCGCGCCAGCGCCCCGCGGAGCCCCTCCGCCTCGTCGGCGGCGTGGTGCAGCAGGCGGAACGCGCTGGCCTGGCGGAGGTAGGCGATGCCCTTGAGGATGTTCTCGCTGGTCTTGGGCCCGAATCGCGGCAGCTTGGCCAGGCGGCCGTCGAGGGCCGCCGCTTCCAGCTCGGGCACCGTGTCGATGTCGAGCACGTCGTGGATCTGCCGGATCTTGGCGACCCCGAGGCCGGAGATCGCCATCATCTCGACCAGGCCGGGCGGGATCTGCTCCCGCAGCTCCTCCAGCATGCTGGCCCGGCCGGTGTTGACGATCTCGCCGACGATCTGCAGGGTGGCCGGTCCGACACCCTTGGTGCCGGCCAGGGTGCCGAGCTCGAGGCCCTCGCGAAGATCACCGCTGAAGGCGCTCACCGCCCGTGCGGCGGTGCGGAAGGCCCGGATCCGGAATGGGTTCTCACCCTTGAGCTCGAGGAAGGCGGCGATCTGCTCCAGCACCTGGGCCACCGCCTTCTTGTCCATGAAGGCCCGGACGGCGTCGGTCATCGCAGCGGGGCGGACAGCGTGTTGGCCAGCGCCCGGGTGCGCCAGCCGAGCTCGAGCAGCTCCTCCCCTCCCACCAGCGAGTAGAGGCCGGCCGAGCGCCCGCCGCTGAGCACCGGCGAAAACAACGCCGTGCCATCGGGCCGCTGGAGCCCGGTCGGCCGGGGTCCTGACGTTTCGACCGCGCTGAAGCCCTCGCGCTCGGGACGAAGCCCGAAGATGCCCAGCACTCGGAGCTCCCCGCCCCGGGTATGGACGAAGCAGCCGTCCATCGGCTCGGCGGGAAGGTCGTTCACCACCTGGGCCCAAACCTGACGATCCTGCAGCTGGGCGTAATACGCCCGCGGCGGCTGGTCCGACTCGGCCGCCGGCGCCATGGGAGACTCCAGCAGATGGGTCAGGCGATCGGGCGACAGCGGCAGGGTCAGCGCGCCGGCATCCCACAGCAGATAGGCGTGGTGGACCAGCGCCACCAGCTGATCCATCCCCTCGCCCAGGCCTTCCTCGGGACGGAGGTCGTGCAGCAGGCTGACCACCTCGGGCACCATCAGGAAGGCATCGCGGTCGCCCGGGTCATGGCCATCCCGAGCCAGCACGGCCCGGACGGCGGGAAAGACCGTCCCCGCGGTACGGGCGAAGACGAGGTCGAACGGCGTGGGGCGGGGCATGGTGGAAGATAGTCCGGGGGAAGCGGGGTCAAGCTGGCCGGCGGGCCCGGCGGCGGCTCAGAGAAATCCGCCGACCACGTCGCGAAAGGTCTCGAACGCCTCCACATACGGCACGTGGCCGCAGCGCGGCACCGGGTGAAACGCGGCCCCGATGAGGTCGGCCGTGGTCCGGGCCGCCTCGATCGGGATGGGGTCGTTCTCGCCGTGGAGCACCAGCGCGGGCACGCCGGCCAGCGCCGGCAGGCGCGGTCTGAGGTCGTAGTCGCCCAGGCTCTGCCAGACTTCCTGCTGGGTGCGGCCGGTGACCCGGAACGGGGTCAACCGCCGCGCCTGCCCGGGATCGAAGAAGTAGGCCGCCACCGACAGCTCGAAGATCCGCTGCTGGAAGGCGGCCGGATCGCGCTCGCGGAGGCCGCTCTCGCGGAGCCGGCGCCGCTCCTCCTGAAACGCGGGATCGACGTTCCGCCGGGCGAAGGCGGCCTCGAAGCCCTCGCGGGCGGCCCGCCAGGTCGGTGCGGGGGAGATCAGCGCCAGCCGCTCCACCCGGCCGGGATGCTCCAGCGCGTACAGCAGCGCCAGCAGTCCACCCCAGGAGTAGCCGGCGATGGTGATCCCCTCGAGGCCCCAGGATTCGCGCAGCGCCTCGAGATCGGCCACCTGCTCGGTCCACCCGACCGGAACGTCGCGCGGGACCGCCGACCGTCCGCCCCCCCGCTGATCGTAATAGATCAGCTCGTGGCCTTCGCCCAGCGCGTCGAAGCCGGGACGAAGGTACTCGTGATCCGCCCCCGGGCCGCCGTGCAGGACCACCACCGGCGGTCCCTGGCCCAGCCGGCGGACGAACAAGTCGACCCCGCGGACCCGCGTGACGGTCTCCCGGCCGCGGGCATGGTCGGAGCCGGCGGTCATCCGGTCCCCAGGCCCGCCGGGCCCGCTTCCGGCGGCCGCTCAGGCATACGCCGCCAGCGCCGCGCCGACCATGGTCGCCTGGATGGTGACCACGTCCTCGATTCGCCGGGCGTAGCCGCCGGCCATCGTCAGTACCAGCGGCAGCCCCCGCTGGCGGACCGCATCGAACACCCGCTCGTCCCGGGCCTCGAGCCCCGCCATGCTGAGCCCGAGCCGGCCGTACCGGTCGTCATGGTAGGGATCGGCGCCGCCGAGGTAGAACACCAGGTCCGGCCGGGCCTCGTCGAGGACCATGCCGAGGTGGCGGTCGAGCGCCGCCAGGTACTCCACGTCGCCACAGCCGTCAGGCAGCTCGACGTCGAGCGTGCTCCGTTCCTTCCGGAAGGGGAAGTTGCGCGCCCCGTGCATCGAGAAGGTGTGGACGTCGGGGTCGCCGGCAAACAGCCGGGCGGTACCGTTGCCCTGGTGCACGTCCAGGTCCACGACGGCCGCCCGGGTGATCCGCCCTTCCCGCTGGAGCACCCGGATGGCGATGGCGACGTCGTTGAACACGCAGAAGCCCTCGCCGTGCCCCGCGAAGGCGTGATGGGTGCCCCCGGCCAGGGTGATGCCCAGGCCGTGCGTCAGGGCATCCCGGGCGGCCTCGATGGTGCCCTGCACCGTGCGGAGCGAGCGCTCCGGGAGCCCGGGGCTCCAGGGCAGGCCGAGCCGCCGGAGCTCGAACGGCGTGAGAGTGCCGTCGAGCACCGCTTCCACGTAGGCCGGCAGGTGGACCAGCTCGAGCGCCCAGCGCTCGACCCGGTCGGGCTCTTCCACCCCGCCGGCAGTCAGCAGCCTGCGGGCGACGACCTCGTCGCGCAGGCGGGCGTACTTGGTGAGGGGAAAGCGATGGCCGTCGGGCAGGGCGATCGTGAACCGGGCGGACGACCACGCGCGCACGGCTCAGAGCAGCACGGCCAGGGCGTCGGCCACCTTGCGGACCTCGGCCGCTTCCTCGGCGGTGAACGGGTCCGGCACATCGCTGTCCACGTCGATCTGTCCCAGGATGGTCGCCCCGCGCCGGATCAGCACCACCAGCTCGGAACGGGTCCAGGCGTTGCAGGCGATGTAGTTGCCGACGGCCCGGACATCGGGCACGTTCTGGTCCTGGCCGGTCGACACCGCGGTCCCGCAGACGCCCTGGCCTACCGCGATCCGGGTGTGCTCGGTGTCGCGACCGGCGTGGGCCTCGAGCCGCAGCTCATCGTCGTGGAGCATGTAGAGGTAGACCGAAGTGTACGGCTCGCCGGCCGCCCGGATCCGCTCGGCCGCCAGACCGAGCAGCTCGGCCCGGCTGACGGAGCGGGCGAAGGCGCCCCGGAGCGCCGCGACCACGCGATCCGCATCGAGCGCCGGCATCGTCAGCCGCCCCGCTGGCCGAGCGTGGCGTGGAGCGTGGTGGTGGCGGCGCCGCGCCGGACCACGATGTCCACCGTGTCGCCCGGCTGGTGGCTCCGGAGCGCATTGGTCATGGCCTGCAGGTCGGGCACGTTCATGTCGCCGATCCTCGTGATGATGTCGTCGCCTCGGAGCCCGGCCTTTTCCGCCGGGCTGCCGGCCCGGACCCCCACCAGCCGGACGCCGCCGGGGCTGTCGGTCATGTCGGGGATGGTGCCGAGGTACGCGCCGTAGCCGCCGGTGGTGGCGGCGCCGGTTGCCGCCGGCGCCGGCGGCGGCACGACCACCGACGTGAGCGGCGTGGTCCGGTTGGCCAGGGCGGTCACCGCGCCCGTGACGAGGGTGGCCACCTGGCCGAATCCCTCCACGTTGATCTTCTGCCAGTCGTCCGTGGTGCGGTGGTAGTCCTCGTGCAGGTCGGTGAAGAAGTGGAGCACCGGCCGGCCCGCCGCGTAGAACGAAGACTGGTCGCTGGGCCCGTAGCCGTCACCTTGCGACTTGAGCTCGAAGCCGGCGTACCAGTTGAGCGAGTCGAGCAGGGCCGGGAACTCCCGCGCCGTCTGCGAGCCGTAGACGATCAGCCGCTTGTTCCGCAGCCGGCCCACCATGTCGAGGTTGACCATCGCCAGCGTGGTGGCGAGCGGATAGACCGGCTGCTTCACATAGTACGACGACCCCAGCAGACCCAGCTCCTCGCCGCTGAAGGCGATGAAGACGACCGTCCGGGCCGGCGGTGTCGCCGCCAGCCGCTGGGCGATCTCGATCAACATCGCCACCCCGGAGGCGTTGTCATCGGCCCCGTTGTGGACCTTGCCGGTGCTGTCCGGGTCGAGGCTGCCGAACCCGCCCAGCCCCAGGTGGTCGTAGTGGGCCCCGACGATGATGGCCTCGTTCCGGCGCACCGGGTCCCGGCCGGGCAGCAGGCCGATCACGTTCCGCCCCATCAGCCCGGCCACGTGGGCATGCTGAGCCACCGGCGCGTCGCGAGCGATCGGAAACGTCTGAAACCAGCCACCGGCCGCCGGCTGCAGTCCTACCGCCTCGAACCGCCGCGCCAGGTAGGCGGCCGCGCTGTCGGCCCCCGGGCTGCCCGTCAGCCGGCCCGCCAGCCGATCGTCACTCAGAAACTTGATGTCGTCGATCGGCAGCACCGGCACCACCACCGGGCGGGGCGGCGCGGGCGGCGGCGCGGTGCCCATCTGCTGGGCACCGAGCGGGGCGGCGGCGAAGGCCAGCACCAGCGCCAGGCCGGTCGAGGTCGGACGGTGGGACATACGCTCGAAGGATAGTACCGCGCTCAGCGCGGCACGAAGTCGGTGTCGGGTCCGAGCCGCCGGGCGAACGCCGCCAGCAGCCGGGCCGTCCGGTCGAGGTCGTCCAGCGCGATCATCTCGTTGGGGCTGTGCATGTACCGATTGGGCACCGAGACCAGCGCGGTGGCCACCCCACGATGGGCGTTGAAGATGGCTTCCGCGTCGGTGTGGGTATCGCGTGAGGCGGCCTCGATCGAGTACGGGATCGACTCCGCCTCGGCGGCCTCGGCCAGGCGCTCGAACACCAGCTCGCTGACCGAGGCGCCGCGTGACAGGATCGGGCCGCCGCCCAGCCGGTAGTCGCCGTGGCGGCGCTTGTCGATGCCGGGGTAGTCGGTCGCATGGGTCACGTCGATCACCACCGCCACGTCGGGCTCCAGCCGGGCCGCCCCCGAGCGCGCCCCGCCTCCGGTCGCGGCGATCTCCTCCCGGGTCGTGGCCACCGCGGTCACCGCCGCCGCCGGCGCAGCGCCCTGGGCCAGGAGCCGGAGCGCCTCCAGCACCACGAATGCGCCGATCCGGTTGTCGATGCAGCGGCTCACCAGCCGGCCGTTGGGAAACTCCAGCACGCCGGCGGCCAGCACGCCCGGATCGCCGATCCGGAGCCGGGCTTCCGCTTCGGCCCGGCTGGTCGCGCCGATGTCGATCCACAGGTCCTCGACCTTGGAGACCTTCTCCCGGTCGTCCTTGTCCATGAGGTGGATCGCCTTCTTGCCCACCACTCCCGCCACGCTGCCCTGCCGGCCCAGCAGCACCACCCGCTGGCCGACGAACACCTGGTGGTCCCAGCCGCCGATGGTGTCGAAGCTGAGGTAGCCGTCGTCGTCGATGTGACTCACCATGACGCCGATCTCGTCGATATGCCCGGCGAACATGACCCGCGGCCGGCCGGCGCCGTTGAGGGTGGCGAACGAGTTGCCGGCGACGTCGCCGTCGACCTCGGCGGTGAACGTCCGGGCCTCGGCGCGCCACAGCCGCGCCGGGGCGGCCTCGAACGCCGACGGCCCCGGCGTGTCGAGCAGCGACTTGAGGAACGCGAGCGATTCGGGTGTCATGGCTCTTCGGTGGACGTGAGGAAAGCGGCGTGGCCGACAAAGCTCGTGGGCGCCGCCCCGGTTGTCTAGCCCCGGCCGGCGGCGACGAGCGGGGGCCCCCATCGGGCCAGGCCGGGGCACTCGGCCCCTAGCATCGCGCTCCGCAGCCGCTCGGCCCCGTCCACCAGGCGGGGGCCTGGGCGCGAGGTGTAGGCGTTGCCGTCGAGCACCCAGGTCGGGCACCGCTCTGCGAGGGGAGCGGCAACCCCCGCGGCGCTCGCCAGCTCGAGTCGGGCCCGATCCAGCCCGAAGCCGCAGGGCATGATGACCACCATCTCCGGCTCGAGGGACGCGACGGCGCGCCAGCTCGACAGTGTGCTGTGCTCGCCCGACCGGGCCCCGACGTCGACGCCTCCCGCCGCGGCTACCAGATCGGGCACCCAGTGGCCCGCCAGATAGACCGGTGCCAGCCACTCGATGCAGACCACCCGGGGCGCCGGCGCCGGCGCCGAGGCGCGCAGCCGGTCGAGTCGCCGGTGCAGCCCGGCCACCAGCGCGGTGGCCGCCGCCGGCCGCTCCAATGCCTCCCCGACCCGGAGAATGTCATCCAGCACGCCGGCCAGGGTGCGGCCGGTCAGGCTCAGCACTCGCACCGGTCGAGCCAGCGCGTCGGCCAGGTGGTGCACCTGGCCGTCGGCCACCGCGCAGACCTGGCACAGGTCCTGGGTGATGATCAGGTCGGGATCCGCCGCTGCCAGCGCGGCAGCGTCCACGGCGATCACCGGCCGTCCCGAGTCGCGAACCTGCCGGACCTGCGCATCGATCCGTTCGCTCGGCAGCGACGGGTCGAGCGGCGTCGAAGTCACCCGCGGCAGGGCCCGCACCCAGGCGGGGTAGTCGCACTCGTGCGAGACCGCCGCCAGCGCCTCCGGCGCCAGCGCCGCGACGATCTCGGTCGCGCCGGGCAGCAGGCTCACCACGCGCGGCGGGCGCATCAGCGATCGGTCAGTCGGCGAGGACGATAGTTGGCGAACAGCAGGAGGCCGATGAACGGCGCCAGCAGGGTCCGGAAGTCGTGGGTCAGGGTATAGCCGATCAGGCCCAGCACGGTGGGAGCCTCGACCAGCACCCAGGCGAGCACCACCCGGCCCAGGTTGGCGTTCCACCAGGCATCCTCGCTGGTGCCACCGCCCGGTGCGGGCAGCCGCCGGACGGTATAAGCGGCGGCACCGAACAGCACGGCGCTCACCACCGCGAGCGCAATGTACAGCACGCGCCGGTCGGGCAGCGCCTCCGCCGGCACCGACCGGTCGCTCAGCGCCCAGGCCAGGCCCCAGAACACCAGGATGCCGTACACCAGCGCGCCGTGGATGATGCGGGCCCGGATCGATGGCGAGATCGGCCCGGCTGCGGCCATCTTCAGCGGCTCGCGACCCGGTACAGCACTCCGCCGAGACAGGCGAACACCGCCAGGGCAACCAGGTCGTTGACCGCGAAGGCCCCCACCGCGCTGGACAGGCCCACGACGTGAGCCAGGTAGTCGGCCGCCGGGACCTGGGCCGCATCGGCCCGCTTGACCAGGGCCGCGGCGATGCCCGCGATGGCCACCCCGGCCAGCGCACCGCCGGCGATGAGCCCGCTCGAGAACAGCACGCCGGGACCCGACTCGACCTCGGCGATGGACCTGGCCGCCCCGCGCGCCCGCCGCTCCACCAGCCAGCGCACTACCCCGCCGGCGAACATGGCCGACGAGGTGGAGACCGGCAGGTAGACTCCTACCGCGATGGGCAGCGACTGCAGACCCATCAGCTCGATCGAGAGGGTCAGGAAGACGCCGATCAGCACCAGGCCCCAGGGCAGCTTCTGGGTCAGGATGCCGTCGGTCACCAGCGCCATGATGGTGGCCTTGGGCGAGTCGAGCTTGGTGATCGGCCTCCCGTCGAGCTCGCGGATCCGGCCGCCGATGCCGGGATCCACCAGATAGGCCACCTCGCGACTCACCGGGTCTACCAGATACTTGCCGGGCTGGACGCCCTGGGTCGGCAGGTTGACCCGGACGACCTCATACTCGCGCCCGGCGTGCTGCATCTGCTCGCCCAGGGTGGTGACCGACCGGTTGGCCGCGCCGGGTGCCCCGGCCTGCAGGGTGACGCCGGGGTGCCGCTCGGGTACGATGGTGGTGTAGGTGGTGTTGAGCAGGGTCAGGGTCCAGCCCACGGCCAGGGCCGAGGTCACCGCGCCCACGATGATGGCGATCTGCTGCCGCCGCGGGGTCGCCCCGACGAGGAAGCCGGTCTTGAGGTCCTGGCTGGTGGCGCCGGCATTGCTGGCCGCCACCGCGATCACGCCGGCGATCGAGATCGCCCCCACCCGGTGGTCCACGCCGGTCCAGCCGATGAGGAGGAAGATCGCCGTCGTCCCGATCAGCGCGGCGATGGTCATGCCCGATACCGGGTTGGCGCTGACGCCGATCTCCCCGGTGATTCGCGACGAGACCACCACGAAGAAGAACCCGAACACCACGATGAGAATCGCGCCGAGCAGGTTGACGGCCAGCTGCGGCAGCGCGGTGAGCAACAGGGCCAGGGCCACCGCGCCGACCAGGGTGACCCAGACCGGCAGGTCGAGATCGGTCCGCAGCCGGGTGGTGGCGTCGCCCATACTGCCGCGGAGATCCTGGAAGCCCGACCGGAAGGCAGAGAGGATCGTGGGCAGGGCGCGCAGCAGCGCGATGATGCCGGCCGACGCCACCGCGCCGGCCCCGATGTAGAACACGAAATTGGCCCGGACTTCACCCGGGCTCATGTCGGCGATCAGCTTGGTCTCGGCGAAGATCGGCTTGGTGAGGCCGCTGCCGAACAACTTGATCGCGGGGATCAGCACCAGGTAGGCCAGGCAGCCGCCGGCGAACAGGTAGCCCGCGATCCGCGGCCCGATGATGTAGCCCACCCCCAGCAGCTCGGGCGACACCTCGGCCGAGATCGAGGCGCCCTGATAACCGGTGGAGGTCCAGCCCGGATACTCCTTCCAGGTCTTCAGCCCCGACATCAGGAACTTGTAAGCGAAGGCGAGCCCGAACGCCTGGAACAGTCGACGCGCCTGGAGGCCGCCCTTCTCGCCGGCCACCAGCACCTCGGCGCAGGCGGTGCCCTCCGGGTAGGTCAGCCGGCCATGCTCCTTGACGATCAGCGCCCGCCGGAGCGGGATCATCAGCAGGATGCCCATCACGCCGCCCACCACCGCCACGATCGCCACCTTGCTTACGCTGAGATCGTAGCCCATCAGCAGAATCGCGGGCAGGGTGAACACGATCCCCGCGGCGATCGACTCCCCGGCCGAGCCGGTGGTCTGCACGATGTTGTTCTCGAGGATGGTCGACCGGCCCAGGGTCCGGAAGAACGCCACCGACAGCACCGCGATGGGGATCGAGGCCGACACGGTGAGCCCGATCTTGAGCGCCAGATACACGCTCGACGCGGCGAACACCAGACCGAGCAGGGCGCCAAGCACCAGCGCCCGGAGCGTCAGCTCGGCCGGGGTCTGGGTCGGGGGGACAAACGGCTCGAAGGTCGGGCGGGCCTCGACGGACGGTGGCGTCATGGTCGCCATGGGCACCTGCGGGTTGGGGACGAGGGCTGGGGGGCTGCGGGTCGGGTGGAAAGTAGGCCGGGATCCGAAGCGATGCCAGCGGATGCAAGGGCCGATCCGCTGGGCCCCGGACCGCCTGTGGCATGCGATGGAAACGCCGGGTGACCATGGTCACGGCAGGCTGGGCGGGTTTCCGCTACCATGGGCCGTCGGCTCGCGTCTGCCGACACGATTCCGTGCAGCGTGCTGGCGCGAGGCAGCAAGACCGGAGAGCCTCCGCGCGTCCGGGCTTCAACCCAGGGGGATGCTATGCTGTGGACCATCTTCGTGATCCTGCTCGTGCTGTGGCTGCTCGGCATGGTGTCGTCGTACACCATGGGCGGGTTCATCCACGTGCTGCTGGTGGTGGCCATTGTGGTGGCCTTGATCCAGCTGATTCAGGGCAGGCGGGTGGTATGAAGCCGGCGGCGATCGTCGGCGTGGTCCTGATCATCGTCGGCATCGCCGGGCTGGCATTCGGCGGGTTCTCCTTTACCCACAAGGAGAAGGTCATCGACCTGGGGCCGATCCAGGCCTCCGCCGACAAGAAGGAGTCGCTCCCCGTGCCGCCGATTCTCGGCGCCCTCGCCATCGTCGGCGGGGTGGTACTCCTGGCGACCAGCGGCCGGCGCACCTAGCCGGTCACGACGGTCTGTCAGCGGGGGCGCGCCACCAGGCGCGCCCCCGCTTGCCGTTCCGGGCCGGCAGAACCGTACGCCGTTCCGTGGCGTTCCCCTCAAAGCCATGCCCACCAGCCCCGACCGAACCCCCGACGTTGCCCCCCCTGGTCGCCGACCGGCCCCGGCGCCGAGGCTGATCCTGAGGGGCCAGCGGCCGACCCGAGCTGTGCTGGCGCCGATCAGCCGTCCGATGCATACCTTCGGGATGCCCAATTCCGACCCGCCGGCGGGCGAATCGGCCCCGCGTGATCGTGGCCGACGTCCGCTCGCATTGGCGGGCGAGGCCACCATCCGGCGGCGGCTGATCGCCCGGGACGAGCAGGCGCTGGTCGAGCTGATCGAGCTGGCCAGCCCCTGGCTTCTGGGGCTCACCCAATCAATGCTGCGCGACCAGGAGGAAGCCGAGGAGGTGGTGCTGGAGACGTTCACGGCTGCCTGGCAGCGAATCGGCAGCCTGACCGACGAGCACGATGCCCTGCTTCCGTGGCTGCTCCGGATCGCCCGGAACCGCGCCATCGACCGGCTGCGGCGCCGGCGTCGCTGGCGCCTCAAGCTGGCCCGGGCCGAGGCCTTCGGCGAGCTGCCGCCGGACCAGGTCCGCGCCACCGAAGTGAACGAGGCGGCCCAGCCCGGCTGGCACGTTCACGAGTCGGTCCACGCCGCCCTGGACCGGCTGCCGGCCGAGCAGCGGGAGGTGGTCCGCCTGGCCTACTTCCAGGGCCTGACCCACTCCGAGATCGCCGCCCGGCTCGACCTCCCGATGGGGACCGTCAAGACCCGGCTTCGCCTCGCCTTCGACAAGTTGCGGACCGCCCTCGCGCCGATCAAGGACTGGATCCGATGACCGCCCACGACTGGTACCTGGAGAATCGGGCGGGCTTCGTCGCCCGGAGTCTCGACCCGGCCGAGGAGCGCACCTTCCGCGACCACCTGGTCCGCTGCGAGGAATGCAGCCGCGAAGTCGTCCGGCTCGAGCGGGAGCTGGGCTGGCTGGCGATGGCGGTGGCACCGGCCGCCCCCCCGCCCGGCTACGCCCGGCGGGTGGCGGCCCGGGTGCTGGACCGGCCCAACCGGTGGCGCCGGCAGATTCCGCTGGCGGCCGCGGCCACCCTGGCGCTGGCCGCGGGCGGCGCGGCCGTGGCCGCGCGCCGGGAAGGACAGGCCCTCCGGTCCCAACTGGTGGCCCGCGAGGGGCGGCTGGCCGCGCTGGAGGACACCCTGTCGGTCCTTCGCCGCGCCAACAACGTGCTCCAGACCCGGATCTCGATGGACGGTCACCAGGGCGGCCTGGTCATCTTCCAGGACGCGGTGTCGCACCGCTGGTGCGTCGTGGTGCACGGCCTGCCGCCCGCCCCGGCGGGCAGCAAGTACCAGTTCTGGTTCATCACCGAGTCCGGCATGGTCCGCTCGGTCGAGGTCAACGCCGAGACTCAGCGGCCTGCGTTCATGACCCTTCCGATGCCGGGTGTCCCGGCCCCGGTCATGGGTGCCGCCCTGACCGTCGAGCCGATGGCCAACCGCTCCAACGAGCCGGAAGGCGTGACGCTGGCGCACCTGACCTTCTGAGCTCCGGCGCGGGGTCTCCAGATGCCAAGGGGGGCACGCCATGGCTGGCGTGCCCCCGTTCTGTCATGCCCGATTGTCGCGCTCCGCGAGGTCGGACGCTATCGCGCCTGGAGCAGCGTGTCCTGGGTTGCCGACTCGGCCACGGAGTCGCTCTCGCTGGCGCCCGCGGGCCACCAGGCCGGCGGGGGCGAGGCCTGGTCGCCGCCCAGCTGTACTGGTGGCGCCTCGGGCACGGTGTCGGTCGGGATGACCACGCCGTTGGCGCCCAGCTCGCGGAACAGCTTCCACTGCGCCTGCCGGGCCGCCCAGGGCCGCCCGCCGTTGTACATCAGCGCCACCAGCAGGGTGCCTTCGGGCTGGCCAAGATAGCCGACCACGGTAGACACCCGGCCCAGGGTGCCGGTCTTGGCCCGCACCACGCCGACGCCCGGGAAGCCGCTGTTAAGCCGGTGCAGGGTGCCGCTCCCGTTGGCCGGGAGCAGCATCGGGAAGTTCCGCCCCGCCGGCGTCCCCGGGAAGCGCGCCAGGTAGGTGACGAAGGTCCGCGGGGTGACCCGGTCGTCGTACGACAGCCCGCTCCCGTCCACCAGGGTGACGCCCCCGTCGTTGCCCACGACCCGGCGGACATGATCGGTGAGCAGCGCCGGCGCATGGTCGCGGCCGCCGGCCCACTGCAGCAGCAGCTCGGCGCCCAGGTTGAGGCTCCGGCGGTTGATCTCGCTGGCCAGGGAGTCGAGTGGCGGGGAGCTCACCTCCGCCAGAGTCCGCGGCTCACCCTGAGGCGGCGCGCCGACCGTAGGCGAAGGGACCCAGGCGATGCCGGCCCGCTTGAGCGCGCCGGCCCACACCGCGCTCAGGACAGCGCGCGGGTCCCGCGCGACCGCCGTGAGACGCCGCGGGGCCGCCCGGACGCCGATGGTGCCCGAGAGCACCCAGCCGCCGTCGGCTCGGGCGCTCAGTGCCAGCCGCGACCGCCGGCCCGACCGGGTCCGGGCGGTCACGCTGACCATGGAGCGGAGCCCGTCCGGCGCGGTCTCGAGTACCTGGGGTCGCTGGCCCACCCGGGCGCCGGGCCGGACCGTGATCCAGACGACGTTTTCGTGCAGCGTCAGGGGACCGACCAGCGGCGCGAAAATGCGCCCCTGGTGGTGGGACGACCAGACCGCGGGATAGACCGCGTTGGCCGGGCCGTTGGAGCTCTGGAGCTGAAGCGGCCCGGTGAGCTTCCGGATGCCGCCGCTGGCCAGCTGGAGGGCCAGGTCGTACATGGTGGGGCCCGAGCCTTCGGCCCGCTCGAACGAGGGATCGCCGTTGACCTCCAGCGCCCAGCTGCCGACCCACTCGCCGCTGGCGGCGTCGAGCGACCCCACCCCGACGATTCGGGTGGGCCGCCGGGCGGTGCCGCCCAGCACGCTGCGGGCGAACCCGGTGGTGAACAGCTTGACCGTGGACGCCGGCATCAGCGCCAGGTCGGGGTTGGCGCTCCACACCATGTGACCGGTCTGGTCCGCGACGGCCACGCCCCACTCCCCGGGCGATGTCCGCTGGGCACGCTGATACCAGGCGTCCATGCGCGCGGCCACCCAGGCACTGTCCGCCTGGGCCGCGAGCGGTGCCGAAGGGATGGCCAGCGAGGCCGAGACGGCTAGGGGTACGGCCCACCGGAGAAGCGGAGCAAAAGCCACGGATGTATTCCCTGCGAAAAGGCCAGAACGGTCGGGCAAGGTCCAACTATCGCCCGAAGCTGGGCCGTGTGTCAAGCCTATAACATTATGAGCGGTACAATGTTATGCGCTGGATCCCGGTCGGCCGGCGGACCGGCCTTCGGTTTCATCGCGACTCGCACAGTAAGTGCAAATCCCGGGCCGAGATGCAGCGATTGTTCCGACCTCCTTCGCCGGGTCCGGACCGTCGGTTACGCGGCGAGGGCGCGACGCCGTGGCGGCCAGGCAACGGCCGGCAACGAGGGCGGCCCACCGCCGCCGCCCTGGGCCCGGCCACGAAAAAGGCGCGAAAGCCTCGCGCCGTTCCCGCCGACCGGGGCCCGCCGACTACTTCAGCATGGTCTTGGCGATGGTCTGGAGCTGCATGTTGCTGGTGCCTTCGTAGATCGTCCCGATCTTGGCATCGCGGTAGAACTTCTCCGCCGGGTACTCCTTGGAATAGCCATAGCCGCCGAACAGCTCCAGGCAGTTGGACGTGATCCGGTCGGCCACCTGCGAGCTGAACAGCTTGGCCATGGCGGCCTGATGGGCGAACGGCTGCCCCATGTCCTTGAGCCGGGCGGCGTTGTAGACCATCAGCCGGGCGGCCTCCAGGTCGGTGGCCATCTGAGCCAGCTGGAACTGGACCCCCTGGAACTCGGCGATCGCCTTGCCGAACTGCCGGCGCTCCTTGACGTACGCCGTGGCGGCCTCGAGCGCTCCGGTGGCGACCCCGATCATCTGCGCCCCGATCCCGATCCGGCCCTCGTTGAGCGTCTCGATCGCGATCTTGTATCCCTGGCCCACCGGTCCCAGCACGTTGCTCTCCGGCACCTCGCACTGCTCCAGGATGAGCTCCGTGGTGCTGGAGGCCCGGATGCCGAGCTTGTTCTCCTTCTTGCCGACCGAGAAGCCGGCAAAGCCGCGCTCCACGATGAAGCCGGTGATCCCCTTGTAGCCCTTCGACGGGTCCACATTGGCGAACACGATGAACAGGCCGGCTTCGGCACCGTTGGTGATCCAGAATTTCCGCCCCGTCAGCTGCCAGCTCTCACCCACCCGCTCGGCCCTGGTGGCCAGGGCGAAGGCATCGCTGCCGCTGCCCGGCTCCGACAGGGCGAAGGCGCCCAGCAGGCCGGTGGTGAGCTGTGGGAAGTAGCGCGCCTGCTGCTCGTCGTTGCCCCAGCGCAGCAGGGCGTTGTTGACCAGCGTATTGTGGACGTCGACGTAGATCGCGGCCGAGGCATCCACCCGGGCCAGCTCCTCGATCGCCAGGACCGCAATGAAGATCCCGCCGCCGCCGCCGCCGTAGCGCTCCGGCACCTCGATCCCCATGAGGCCAAGCTCGAAGAACTTGGGGATCAGGTCCGCGCGGAGCTGGGCTGCCTCGTCCATGGCCGAGACGTGCGGCCGGACCTCGGACTCGGCGAACTCCCGCACCGCGTCGCGGAACAGCTGCTCTTCCTCGGACAGGCTGGTAAGGGCGGAGGGGGCGAGGCGGAGGTCCTGCATGGGGATGGGCTCCCGAGGGGGGGTCGGCCGGCGGTCGTCAGGTGGGGGGAGTATATCCCGGACTCACGACCGGTTCAATCGGCGCGGCCTCGAGCACTTCGAGCGCCACCGGGACCCGGCCCAGGGGGGCCGACACCTGCACACCCTGCACTCGATCTGCCACGGCGGCGAGCATTTCGCGAGAGATCCGCACGCCCTCGGCCAGGGCCTCCTCCTTGCCGCGCGCGCTGGCGGCCCGCATCCGCTCGACCACGCTGTCGGGCACGCTCACCCCCGGGACCTCGTTGGCCAGGAACTCGGCGTTCCGGACCGAGACCAGCGGCCAGATGCCGGCCACGATCGGAATCCGGAACCCTTCGACGGCGGTGAGGAACCGGTCGAGCTGGGCCAGGTCGAAGACCGGCTGGGTGATGGCGTACTCGGCGCCGGCCTCGACCTTGTACTCGAATCGCTTGAGCTCGCGCTCGAAGTCCGGCGCCGCCGGGTTGACGCCCACCCCGATGACGAACCGGGTCGGCTGCCCGATCGGGTTGGCTCCCGGGTCGAGCCCGTGGTTGAGCCGGCTCACCAGGTTGGTGAGCCCGATGCTGTCGATGTCGAAGACCGCGGTCGCCTCGGGGTACGGGCCCATCTTGGGCGGGTCGCCGGTGATGATCAGCAGGTTCCGGATGCCGGCCGCCGCGGCGCCGAGCAGGTCGGACAGCATCCCGAGCAGGTTCCGGTCGCGGCAGGCGTAGTGGACCACCGCCTCGAGCCCGACCTCCCGCTCGATCATCACCGCCGAGAGCAGGGCCCCCATCCGGCTCTGCGCGCGGGGACCATCGGGCACGTTGACCGCGTCGACGCCGGCGGCCTTGAGCTGGCGGACCTGATCGAACATCGGCCCCGGGTCCACGCCCTTGGGCGGCACGATCTCGACCGTGGTCACGAACCGCCCCTCGGCCAGCTTGGCGCCCAGCAGCGAGCGCGCCGCCAGCGGCGCCGGCTCGATCGCCACGGCGGGGGCCGGCAGCGGCAGGGTCCCCATGTCGAAGGCGTGCCGGGGCGAGACGCTCTGGACGAACCCCACCATCGCGCGGATGTGGTCGGGTGTGGTGCCGCAGCAGCCCCCCACCAGCCGGGCGCCGGCCTCGACCATCCGGCGGGCATAGTTGGCCATGTACTCGGGCGAGGCCATGTAGATCTTCCGGTCGCCGACCTCCCGCGGCAGGCCCGCGTTCGGCTGGGCCGAGATCGGCAGGGTGACCACCCGGGCCAGCTTCTCGACCGCCTCGAGCACCCCGTGCGGCCCGACCGAACAGTTGACGCCGATCACGTCCACGCCCATCGCCTGGAGCTCGGGGCCGAACACCAGCGGATCGGTGCCGTAGTGGGTCTTGCCGTCGGTGCCCACCGTCATCTGGGCGATGATGGGGAGGTCCGACACCGCCCGGATGGCGGTCACCGCCGCGCCCAGCTCCGCCACGTCGCTGAAGGTCTCGAGGATGAATCCGTTCACTCCGCCGGCCAGCAATCCGCTGGCCTGGCGCTGGTACATCGCCCTGGCTTCGTCGAGCGACAGCTCGCCGAACGGCTCGACCCGGACGCCCAGCGGTCCCAGGGCGCCGAGCACGGCGGCGCGGGTGCCCGCGGCTTCCCCGGCGAGGCCGGCGGCGGCGGCGTTGATCCGCTCGGTCTCGTCGGCCAGGCCGTAGCTGGCCAGCTTGAGCGGGTTGGCGCCGAAGGTGTTGGTCTCCAGCAGCTCGGCACCGGCCCGGACGTACTCGCGGTGGATGTCGCGCACGAGGTCGGGCTGGCGGAGGTTGAGCTCGTCGTAACAGACGTTGAGGAACACCCCCCGGCCGTACAGCATGGTGCCCATCGCCCCGTCCACCACGTGAACGCGGCCGTCGGCCAGGAGCTCGCCCAGGGTCGGCACGCCTACCGCTCGTAGTTCAGGTTGGGCGCCAGCCAGCGCTCGACCTGGGGCACCGGCAGCCCCTTCCGGCGGGCGTAATCCTCGACCTGGTCCCGCTCGATCTTGCCGACGCCGAAGTACTGCGACTGCGGATGCCAGAAGTACCAGCCGCTCACCGAGGCGGCGGGCAGCATGGCGTAGCTCTCGGTCAGGGTGATCCCGACGTTGGCTTCCGCCCGGAGCAGATCGAACAGGGTGCGCTTCTCGGTGTGGTCGGGACAGGCGGGATACCCCGGCGCCGGCCGGATGCCCTGATACTGCTCGTGGATCAGGCCGGCGTTGTCCAGGGCCTCGGCCGGAGCGTAGCCCCAGTACTCCCGGCGGACCCGCTCATGCAGCCGCTCGGCGAAGGCCTCGGCCAGCCGGTCGGCTAGCGCCTTGGCCATGATGGCGCTGTAATCGTCGTGGGCCGCCTCGAACGAGTCGGCCAGCTCGGACAGGCCGACCCCGGCCGTGACCGCGAAGGCCCCGACGTAGTCGGTCACGCCGCTCTCGCGCGGGGCCACGAAGTCCGCCAGGGCCAGGTTGGACCGGCCCGGCGGCTTGACCATCTGCTGCCGCAGGGTATGGATGACGGCCAGCTGCTCCTGCCGGTCATCGTCGGCATAGAGCTCGATGTCGTCGCCCACCGCGTTGGCCCGGAACACCCCGAACACCGCCCGGGCCCGGAGCAGCCGCTGGCGCACCACCCGGTCGAGCAGGGCCTGGGCGTCCCGGAACAGGCTGGTCGCGGCCGGCCCCACTTCGGGGTCCGACAGGATGGCGGGGTAGTGGCCCGGCAGCTCCCAGGTCTGGAAGAACGGCGTCCAGTCGATCCGGGGGACCAGGTCTTCCAGGGGGTAGTCGTCCAGCACGGTGAGCCCGGTGGAGCAGGGGGCCGGCGGCGTCACCCCCGTCCAGTCGATGGCGAGCCGCTGGCGGCGGGCGTCGGCCAGGCTCTGCCGTCGCTGGTCGGACGGCCGCCGGCTCCGCTTCTCCCGGACGTCCTGGTACTCCGCCCGGATCCCGGCCGCGAAGCCGGCGCGCTGGTCCTGGCTCAGCAGGCTCGAGGCCACCCCCACGGCGCGGGACGCGTCGAGCACGTGCACCACCGGGCCGTGGTAATTCGGCTCGATCTTGACCGCGGTGTGGACCCGGGAGGTGGTGGCCCCGCCGATCAGCAGCGGGATGGTGAATCCCTCCCGTTCCATCTCGCCGGCCACGAACGCCATCTCCTCGAGCGACGGGGTGATCAACCCGCTCAGGCCCACGAGATCCACGCCCTCGCGCCGGGCGGTCTCGAGGATCCTGGCCGCCGGCACCATCACGCCGAGGTCGATCACCTCGTAGTTGTTGCACTGCAGCACGACGCCCACGATGTTCTTGCCGATGTCGTGCACGTCGCCCTTGACGGTAGCCAGCAGGACCCGTCCGTTGGTCCGCGCCGTGTCGCCCGCCTGACGCTCGGCCTCGATGTACGGGATCAGGTGCGCCACCGCCTTCTTCATCACCCGGGCGCTCTTGACCACCTGGGGCAGGAACATCTTCCCCGCGCCGAACAGATCGCCCACCACATTCATCCCCGCCATCAGCGGGCCCTCGATCACCTGGATTGGGCGCTCGAACTGGTGGCGAGCCTCCTCGGTGTCCTCCACGACGTAGTCGGCGATGCCCTCGACCAGCGCGTGGGTCAGCCGCTCCTGCACCGGTGCCTGGCGCCACGACAGGTCGGCCGCCTGGGCGCTGAGCTGGCCTTTCACCTGGTCGGCCACGGCGAGCAGGCGATCGGTGGCGTCCGGCCGGCGGTTGAGCACCACGTCCTCGACCAGGGCCAGCAGGTCCGCCGGGATATCCGCGTAGATCGGCAGCTGGCCGGCGTTGACGATGCCCATGTCCATCCCGGCGGCGATGGCATGATAGAGGAACACCGCGTGGATCGCTTCTCGCACCGGATCGTTGCCGCGGAAGCTGAACGAGACGTTGCTGACGCCGCCGCTCACCTGGACGTGGGGCAGCGTCGCCTTGATCCGCCGGGTCGCCTCGATGTAGGCGACGGCGTAGTCGTTGTGCTCCTCGATCCCGGTGCCGATTGCGAAGATGTTGGGGTCGAAGATGATGTCCTCGGCCGCGAAGCCCACCCGCTCGGTCAGGATCCGGTAGCAGCGGGTGCAGATCCCCACCTTCCGCTCGACCGTGTCGGCCTGGCCCTGCTCGTCGAATGCCATCACGATCACGGCCGCGCCGTAGCGGCGGGCCAGGGTGGCCTGGCGGACGAACTCGTCCTCGCCCTCCTTGAGGCTGATCGAGTTGACCACGCTCTTGCCCTGGACGCACTGCAGCCCGGCCTCGATGACCGACCACTTGGACGAGTCGAGCACGATCGGCACCCGGCTGATGTCGGGCTCCGCCGCGATCAGCCGGAGGAACCGGACCATGGCGGCGGCCGAGTCGAGCATGCCCTCGTCCATGTTGATGTCGATCATCTGGGCCCCGCTCTCCACCTGCTGCCGGGCGACCTGCAGCGCGGCGTCGTAGTCGTCCGCCTGGATCAGCCGGGCGAACTTGCGCGAGCCGGTCACATTGGTCCGCTCGCCCACGTTGGCGAAGATGCTGTCCGGACCGATCGCGAGCGGCTCGAGCCCGCTCAGCCGCAGGGCGGGCGGGACGGTGGGTCGGACCCGCGGCGCCAGCCCGCGCACCGCCTCGGCAATGGCCCGGATGTGGGCCGGGGTGGTGCCGCAGCAGCCGCCCACGATGTTCACCAGCCCGTGCTCGGCGAACTCGCGCAGCACCGCCGCCATGTGGTCGGGCGTGTCGTCGTACTGGCCGAACTCGTTCGGCAGGCCGGCGTTCGGATGCGCGCTGACCAGCACCGGGGCAACCCGGGCCAGCTCCTGGACGTACTGGCGGAGCTGCACCGCGCCCAGGGCGCAGTTGAGGCCGACGCTGAGCGGCCGGGCATGGGCCATCGAGTGCCAGAACGCCTCGGCCGTCTGGCCCGACAGGGTGCGGCCGCTGGCGTCCACGATGGTGCCCGAGATCATCACCGGCAGCCGGAACCCCTGCTGCTGGAACACCTCTTCGAGGGCGAAGACGGCAGCCTTGGCGTTGAGGGTGTCGAAGATGGTCTCGACCAGCAGGAGGTCGGCCCCCCCGTCGATCAGGCCGCGCGCCGCCTCGGCGTACGTGGCCACCAGCTCGGCGAAGGTGACGTTGCGGAAGCCAGGATCGTTGACGTCGGGGGAGAGCGTGGCGCTCCGGTTGGTCGGTCCCAGCACGCCGGCCACGAACCGGGGCGCATCGGGCGCCCGCCGCTCGTAGGCGTCGGCGGCCTCGCGCGCCAGCCGTGCCGCGGCGTGGTTGAGCGGGTAGACCAGCTCCTCCATGCCGTAGTCGGCCAACGACATGGCGTTGGAGGTGAAGGAGTTGGTCTCGAGCACGTCGGCGCCGGCCTCGAGGTAGGCATCATGGATGGCGCGGACGATGGCAGGCTGGGTCAGGCTCAGCAGGTCGTTGTGCCCCCGGAGCTCCCGGGGCCAGTCGGCGAATCGCTCGCCCCGGTAGTCCTGCTCCGCCAGCCCGTACGATTGGATCATCGTGCCCATGGCGCCGTCCAGCACGAGGATGCGCCGGGCCAGCAGCGGCTCGAGCAAGGCCAGCCGGGCGGCTCGGTCGAGCCCGGCGGCTGGGGGAGAGGTGGACAGCTGATCGACTGGCACGGGGGCTCCGGGGACGAAAAAAAGCCCCTGAAGGCCAAAACGCCTCAGGGACGCGTTTTAGCGGTTATTTAACGTGGCCGCAAGCAGCGCAAATTGCCACGACGCGATTGTCAGACGAGTGAAATCTAACCGGCTGGCCTGCGGGCGCCACGAGCGGCTCAGCCGGCCAGTCGCCGGGTCGCCTCGGTCACGCTGACGCCGTCTACGCAAACGGTCTTGGCCCGGGCGGTGGCGCCCGCCGTCAGCGAGACCGCCGAGCGGGGCACTCCCAGACGCTCGGCCAACCACCGGAGCACTGCCTCGTTGGCGGCGCCGTGGACCGGCGGAGCGGCCACTCGAAGCTTGAGCGCGTCGCCGTGACGGCCGACCAGCTCGGTCGCGGAGGCACGAGGCTGGATGTGGAGGCGGAGGCGGACGCCGGTGGCGGTAGGGTCGATGGGAGGCACGAGCGGACCGCTTCCGAGCCGAGCGCAGTCGATGGTGGCGGGCCCGGGGGCGGCCCGCTCGGACTGACGGCCGCGCTCAGCCTTCTGGAGCTGGGGTCAGAACAGGGAGAGCACGAACCCCCGGACCAGGCTGAGTACCAGCCAGGCCACCAGGGGGCTGAAGTCGAGCATCCCGAACGGTGGCAGGATCCGGCGGATCGGATTGATCAGCCAGTCGGTCAGCAACATCACCGGCCGCATCCACCGCTTGTAGGGCGAGACCCCCAGCCACGACGAGATCACCCGGACAAACAGCGCGATCATCAGGATCGAGAACAACCCGCTGACCAGGAACCGGCCCCAGGCCTCGGGGCCGGCCTCGGCCAGGTACCGGAGCGTCACCGTCAGGCCCGCCAACCACTGGATCAGGCTGATCACCAGCAGCCCGCCCACGACCACGATGCCGATCAGCCAGAGCGGCGCATCCTGCGGGCTGCCGCCCGAGCGGACGATCCGGCGCTCGAGCGGCTGCAGCACCGGGTCGCTGGCGCGCCGCACCAACCGGGGCCAGGCGCCGAACGGCGTGAGGCGCCGGCTCCGGACTGCCCAGTGAGTCAGCGCCACCACGGCTGCATACGCCAGGGCCAGGACCACGGCCACGCGGCCGGCCAGGATCAGCATGGCAACGACGGTCATGGCTCGGAGGCGCCCACCTTGATGGGGCGCTGGGCACCCGAGGCCGCCGTGCACATCACCGTGAACCGCCCGCCGTTGAGCGAAGCTTCCTCGAGGATCTGACCGTCACCCCGGCAGGAGAGGATCTCGCGGTTGTCGGGGCGGCGGAACGCGACGGTGACCACCGGCTCGCGGGCCAGGTTGACCAGTCGCCGGACGGTGCCGGGCGTGAGGCTGTCGATGCCCATCTGGCGGAAGCTGGTGGCCGGCCGGCCCTGATGAGAGCCGCGGTAATCGATGGCCCGGTCCACCAGCTCGAACACTTCGTGGCCGAGCGTCTCCGCGTCGCGCTGGTCGGGCGGGAGCGAGGTCTCGGACTCGTCGTCGGCGCGGGCCGGCACGGCGCTCTTCCCGCCGCAGCCTGCGCCGCCGGCGGCGAGCGCCAACACGGCCAACACGGCGGCCCGACCCATCAATCCATCGCGAATTCGCGGTTGAATACGACCTCGAAGCTGAAGGTCTTGGCCCGGCTCCGGGTTTCCATCAACTCGGCGATCCGCTTGAGCCGGGACGGGATGCCCATGATCTTCTCCTGGGCCAGCCGGCCGATCTCGTTCAGCCCCTGCAGGCTCTCGATCTTCCAGTAGCGGATCTGCTCCTGGACGATCCGGAGGTAATCGCGCGGCCCGTAGATCCCGGCCCGCCGGATCACATCGGCCAGCTCCTTGAAGCCCGGCATGGTGACGCCCGGCATGTCGATGGCGGGGAGGATGAACGAGGCCGACTCCAGCGCGGCGTTGGGATCGCGCTCGAGGATCAGCTCGAACACGCTCCGGTAGAAGGCGTAGTGACGGGCCTCGTCCTTGGCCACGTGAGCCAGCACTTCGGCCAGCCGGGGCTCGTACTCGCCCACGATCCGGCCGGTCTCGCTGTGGGAGAACTGGGTGGCCCGCTCCTGTACGGTGGTGTAGGCGAACACCCGATAGGGGTCCTTGTCCCAGTCGGGGTGGAAGCCCCGCCGGAGGTACTCGAACTGCATCTCCTCGATCTTCCGCTGGTCGAACAGCCGGGTGTCCCGGGCGTAGTCGTGCAGCACCTGGCCGTGCCGGTCCTCCTCGGCGGTCCACAGGTTGTTCCAGGACCGCCAGTGGCTGTCATCGCCCAGATAGACCGCCAGCAGCCGGTGGAAGTGAGGCAGGCCTTCCTCAGTCAGCATGTTGAGCGCGAGTGCCGCCCGGATCGGGTCGGGGATGCCCTCCGCCTGCCGGCGGAGCGCCTGGACGAAATCGTCGGGGCAGGTCTCGGGCTGAGGGGCGAGCAGCTCGGACGGGAACCACAGGTCGCGCTTGCGCTCATGAGCGTCCTTCAGCTCACGAACCGGCTCCTCCAGATCCCGAAGGACCTCGATTTTCAGGGCGAGATCGTGCGCCGGATTGGGGGCGGTGCCCATGCGGTTCCTCGGGAAACATGTGATGACCTGACACAGCCGCGGTCCCTAACTGGCGGCCAGCCAACGAAAAACGACCAGCCACCAAAGATACAGTGACTGGTCGTGCCGGCGCCAACGGGCGGTGGGTCAGGCGGCGTCGGGCCCGAGGCGCTTTTCCATCAGGGTCCAGGCCTTCTGCCCTATGTAATTCTCGCGATGGAAGATGCGTCGCCAGCCCAGGGCCCCGAGCAGTCCTTCCGACCGGTCATCGTCGGTCCAGAACTCGGCCATGTGGCCACCGGCCTCCGCCGCCCGCTGTTCGAACGCCGCCAGCAGCCGGTGGGCGTGGCCTTTGTGCCGCTCCTGCGGCAGCACCACCACGTCAACCAGATGGGCCACCCCTCCCCGGAGCCAGTAGCGCAGGCCTCCGACCCAATCGCCGATCTCATTGCTGAGAATGAGGTAATGCTCGTCCAGCGCGCCCGATCCGGTCAGCCCCTCCTCCAGCTCGAGCAATTCCGAGAACCAGGCCGAGAAATCCTCGTCCTGTCCCATCTCTCGAATGGTCAGCTCGCTCATTGGGCCACCCTGCTTTCCGGAGTGATGCGTCCGACTAGTGCAACACTAATGCCACCCCGCCTGTTCCCGTCTGTGAAGATGGTCACGCCCTCGATCTTGCCGCCCCGGCCTTCCCGCCTAGCTTGAAGCTCATGAGCCAGCTCGACGAGCGCCGGGCTGTGGTCCGCTGCGTGTTCTGCGGCACCGCCAACCGGGTGGACCTGACCAAGCTGTCCAGTGGTCCCCGGTGCGCCAGCTGCCACAAGCCCATTCTGCTGGACCGCCCGGTCAAGGCCACCACGGCGGACTTCGACAGGACCCTGCAGGGCACCGATGTCCCGGTCGTGGTGGATTTCTACGCCGACTGGTGCGGCCCCTGCCGAATGATGGCGCCCACCCTCGACGACTTCGCCCGGCAGCAGGTGGGGCGGGCCCTGGTGCTCAAGCTGGACACCGACGCCGAGCCGGCGGTTGCAGGGCGATACGGCATCCGCGGCATTCCTACCCTGATCGTGTTCGACCATGGCCGGGAGCGCGGCCGGCACGTCGGCGTCGCCGACCTGCGCACGCTCCAGACCCTGACCGGACTCGCCTAGCCGGTTCATCGCACCCCCAGCCAGACCGCGGCCCCGATCGCCAGGGCCGCGAGCGCCACCAGCAGGCTCATCACCGGCAGCAGGAACCGGAGCCACTCCTCGTAGCGGACGCCGCTGGCGGCCAGCATGGCCATCAGGGCGCCGTTGGTGGGGGTCACCAGCTCGCACAAGCCGGCGCCGTACTGGTAGGCCAGGACGGTCACCTGCCGGGACAACCCGATCAGATCCGACAGGGGCACCAGCAGCGGCATGGTCAGGACCGCCTGGCCGCTGGTGCTGGGTACCGGCAGGTGGACAATGGCGTGAAAGGCCATCATCCCCAGCGCGGCCAGGGTGACCGGCAGCCGCGCCAGCGGCGCCAGCAGCCCATGGACGATGCTGTCGACCACGTGGCCCTGGTCCAGCACCACGAAGATGCCGCGGGCGAAGCCGATCAGCAGCGCGGCGAATGCCATCGAGCGGAAGCCCTCGACGTAGCCCTCGGCGGTGCCGGCGAGACCGAGTCCGCCAATCAGTCCGGCCACCACGCCCATCAGGAAGAACAGGGCCGACAGCTGCTCGAAGCCCCACTCCAGCCGGGTCACCCCGACGACGAAGACGACGAACGTCGCCAGGACGATGACCAGCACCACGACCTGACGGCCCCCCGCGGTGGCCGCCGGGGGGCCGGCCGGGTCGATGGGGGCGGCCGCCAGCGGGGCGGTCCGGGTCCGGCGGGCGTACCGCATCGTCGCGCCAGTCCAGACCAGCCATGCCGCCAGCAGGGCCACCGAGCGGAACTGCCAGCCGCTCAGCACCTTGAGCTGGGCGACCTGCTGGGCGATGCCGACCTGGAACGGGTTGATGAAGCTGAACGAGGCGCCCACCGCGGAGGCCCCCAGGCTGATCGCGACCGCCGTCAGCGGGCTGAAGCCGAGCCGCTGCACCAGGAGCAGCAGGACCGGCACGAAGGCGATCAGCTCCTCCTGCATCTGGATCAGGATGCCCCCCCAGGCGAAGGCGAATCCGACGATGGGGATGGCCCAGACCCCCCGGTCGCTCAGCCGCCCCGCGAGGGCCTCGACCAGCCGGGCGAGGGCACCGGTCCGCTCCACCACTGCGAAGGCCCCGCCGACCAGGAAGACGTAGAAGATGATCGCGGCGGCGTCGGCCATTCCCTTGGGGACGCCTACCAGGGTGTCGAACGGCCCTACCGGGCTCGCCGCGACCGGATGGTAGGTGCCCGGGACCACCACGTCGCGGCCGGTGGCCGCGTCGGCCCGGCGGTCGTATTGGCCCGCGGGGAGCACCCAGGTGAGGGCAGCCCCGAAGACGATGCAGGCGACCAGAAGGACGAGCGGATGAGGCAGCCGGTAGCGCCGGACGGTCATGCCGGCCGCCGCACTCAGAGCGTCCGGCAGCGGCGGGTGACCGGCACCACCCGCGAGCAGGCGATCCGATCGTTCATCGAGGCGGTGATCGGGCCGCACGCGGCCGTCTGCGCCTCCCGCACGGCGTCCTCCTCGCTGGCGCCCGAGGCGGTGGCCGAGCTGGCGTGGCCCCGGTAGTCGATGGCCACGGTACACTCCGCCCGCTGGCTGGACAGGGTGGACCAAAGCAGGAAGGCGACGAAGGCCGCGACCACCAGCATGGTCACCAACCGGGAGCGGGCGCTCATCAGGCGGAACCTCCTTTGGGAAACCGCTGTTCAACAGGCGTGGCCACGGACGGACGGTCCCGGTGCCGGAAGAGGAGGTCTGTGAATGGAGTGTCCCGACGCAGTCGGGCGGTTGTGGCAATATCTGGATGGCGAGCTTCCGGCGAAAGAGGCCGGCGCCGTCGAGTTGCATATCGCCCAGTGTTCCCACTGCCGGCCACAGTACCGGCGGGATCGGGCCTTCCTCGTGGTGCTGGTTCGGAGTCTCCGCTCGCCCTGCCCGGCCCCGCCCCGGTTGCGGGGCCGGGTCGTCAGGCTCCTGAGCCTCGGCCAATAGGGAGGTTGATTCCGGCAGCGCGGGCTCTTGCAGTTCCCGCGAAGGGTTGAACAAGACCCGCCCCGTTCCTCATCCCTCCTTCCGCCCCAGCCGGCCATCGGCGTGTGGGGTCTAACCTTACCCCAATCCGCCCCGTCCGGCTTGCCTCTTGCACTTCGAACGGCACTTCCTGTCATCGCAGGCTTGAGGGGACGACCCCACGGAACCGATGCGGCTGCTTGTCGTCGAAGACTCGGCTCTGCTACGCAGGATGTTCGGGCTCGCCTTCCCGCACCAGCGCCACGACGTGGCGGAAGCGGAGAATGGGCGCCAGGCCCTGGCGCTCCTCGAGGGGATCTCCGAGCCATTCGACGCAGTGCTGCTCGATCTCCGGATGCCGGACATGGACGGTGCGGAGTTCATCCGCGGGTTACGCCGCCTCCCGGTCCACCGAGCTACCCCGGTCGTGATCACGACGGCTGAGCCGGACGACTCCCCACTGATGCGGAGCGCGCTGGCGGCGGGCGTTGGTGCGGTAGTCAAGAAGCCCTGGACGCCAAGGTCGCTGCAGGCGGCGGTGCAGCAGGTGCTGAACTCTCGGACGGAGTGACCATGCGGCGCACCTTCCTGGTGATCGACGACTCGAAGCTGCATCACCAGATGTACCGACTGATCTTCAGCCGCGGCACGCTGGCGGGGAGCACCGTCTACCTGGCCGCGAACGGCCGTGAAGGGTACGGCCTCCTGGCCGCCCATCCCGAGCTCAGCATGGTCTTCCTCGATCTCAACATGCCCGAGATGAACGGGCTCGAGCTGCTCGAGCGGCGCCGGGCCGAAGCGCTTCACCTGCACATCCCCATCGTGCTCGTGACCACCGAGGCCACGGCGGCCGACGAGGCTCGGGGCCGGGCCGCCGGCGCCTGGGAGTATCTCCGCAAGCCCTTTCAGCCGGCCGACATCGAGCGACTGGTCGAACGGGCGGTGGCCGGATCGGCCACGGCGGGCTGAGGTGACCGACGAGACCAATCCCTTCGGGGAGTTAGTCGAGGAGTATGTCCTCGAGTGCCTGCCGCTGGCCGAGCAGGTCGCGGACGCGTTTGTGGCGGTGGAGCGCTGCTGGCGCGAAGGCGAGGACGCGAGCGCTCTCCTCACGGCCATCGCGGGGCCTCTCCATACCATCAAAGGCAACTCGGCCATGATGGGGCTGGCGGCCATGCGGGACACGGCTCACGCGCTGGAAGACGCGTGCGGCGTCCTCCGCCACGATGCCGAGTCCCCTGATCCCGCGGCGGGCGCCCTGCTGGCGGCCGGCGGGAGCCTCCTGGTGGAGCTGGTGCGCCGCGCCCGGGACAACCCCGAGGCCGACGAAGCCCTTGAGTTCGTGGAGCGGGTGCGACAGTGGCTCGCGAGGGGAGCTTCGCCGGCGCTGGAGACCCAGCCCGAGCGGCGCCGGACCGAGCGACGGGGGACCGCGTCGTCCGCCGGGCAGGCCGACGATCGCTCGGCCAGCGTGGTCCGGGTCGACTTCCGCCGGCTCGATGCCATGCTCGAGATCCTGGGGGAGGGCCTCATTCAACAGGCCGCGCTGACCGAATCCGTCCGGGGCCTGACCCGCCGGATCGGCCCCGCCGATCAGGTGAGCCGACTCGACCAGGCCGTGGTGGCCCTGGAGAAGACGCTGAAGCGGCTCGAGTCCACCCTCATGGAAACCCGACTGCTTCCTCTCTCCACCGTGGTCAGCCGGTTCCCCCGCCTGGTGCGGGACACGGCCGAAGCGGAGGGCAAGCGCGTGCGGCTGCTCCTGAGCGGCGGCGAGACGCCGCTCGACAAGGCAGTGCTGGACCGCCTGAGCGAGCCGGTCCTTCACCTGCTGACCAACGCCATCGTCCACGGGATCGAGTCACCCGGGGAGCGCCGCGCCGTGGGCAAGTCCGATGAGGGCACCGTGCGCCTGACCGCCGCACCCGAGGCCGGCCGGGTCGTCATCCGCGTCTCCGACGACGGGCGCGGCCTCGACGAGCAGGCCATCCGCCGAAAGGGCGAGTCGCTGGGCCGCGACGGACGCAGCGAGAGTGGTCTGGCGCTGCGGGACCTGATCTTCCTGCCGGGACTGTCGACCGCCCCGCAGGTCTCGGCGCTGGCGGGGCGGGGCGTAGGTCTCGATGTCGTCGCCGGGGCGATCCATGCGCTGGGCGGCACCATTGATGTCGAGACCGCGCCGGGGGCCGGTACCAGCTTCACCCTCAGCCTCCCGGTCACCCTCGCCATCGTCCGATCACTCATCGTGGAGGTCGACCAGGAGCGCTATGCGCTGCCCCTGGCCCACGTGGCCGAGACGGTCCGGGCCGAGCCCGAGGCGATCCGGCAGATCAACCATCGCGGGGTGGCGGCCTGGCGGGGCGGCCTGATTCACGTGGCCGACGGCGGCGACGTCCTGGAAACGAGACAAGCCAGGCCGGCGGGGCGCCGGTTCTACGTCGTCATGGCGGCGGCGGGGCGGCGGCGCGGCCTGCTGGTAGACCGGCTGGTGGGTCACCAGGACGTCGTGGTGAAGAGTCTGGATCCCGAGCTGGGCCGACCCGTCCTGGTGTCGGGGACGACGATCCTGGGCGACGGGCGGGTGGCCTGCATCCTCGACGCGGTCCGGCTGCTGGAAGGGGGCCGCCGTGCCGGGTGAGTCGCCGCCGTCCGGCCTGCTCGATTTCGCCGCGGCGGTCGCCGCCGCGGCGACGGAGGAGGCGGGGTCCGCGCCGGTGCCCGAGCGACATCTGCTGACCTTCATGCTCGAGCGGGAGGAGTTCGGCATTCCGATCACCCAGGTCCGGGAGGTGATCCGGGTGCCGGAGCTGACCCGGGTCCCTCAGGCCCCGGCCCACGTCCGCGGCGTGGCCAATCTCAGGGGCCGCATCCTGGCGGTGGTCGAGCTGCGCGCCCGGCTGGGGCTCGCCGCCGCCGAGGTGTCGCCCCGGTCCCGCATCGTGGTGGTGGACATCCGCGGCCGCGTCCTGGGTCTCCTGGTGGATGCGGTGTCGCAGGTGACCAAGGTCCCGGAGACGGCGGTGGCTCCGCCGCCCGAGGAAGTCCGGACCGCCGAGGCCGACTATGTCACCGCCGTGGTCCGCTGGCAGTCCCGCATGATCATTCTCCTCGACCTCGAGAAGGCGCTCGCGCCGACCGAGTCGCCCTCATCCCAGGTGGACCGATGACGAGCTTCGCCCAGATCATCAAGGACTGGACCATTCGACGGAAGATTCTCACCGGGTTCGGCCTGGTGCTGGCCTTGACCGCGCTGCTGGGCTGGCGCGCCCTGCACGCCCTCAGCCAGATGACCCGCCTCGTCTCGGGTGATGTGGCCGGCTCCGAGCGGATCCTGGCCGACTCGCGTCAGGCCATCCTGCTCCTGCTGGGCGTGACCGTCGTGCTGGGCGTGGCCCTGGCGCTGGCCTTGAGCCGGCTCATCGCGGATCCGCTGACCAGTCTGGGCATCCTGGCCGAGCAGGTGTCGAAGGGTGACCTCACGGCCGACATTCGCAGTCGGTCGCGTGACGAGATCGGCTGGCTCGAGCACTCGATGCGCCAGATGGTCAAGAACCTGCGGGATATCGCCGGTCAGATCGCGGTGTCATCCCGTGCCGTGGCGACGGCCGCGGAGGAGATTTCGGCCAGCTCGACCCAGATGGCCAAGGGCGCCGAGATGCAGAGCAGCTCCACCGAGGAGACCTCCTCGACCATGGTGGAGATCGCGTCGCAGATGCAGCACCTGGCCCGGAACGCCGAGGCGCTGGCGGCGAACGTGGACCAGACCTCCGCTTCGATCCAGCAGATGAGCGCGACCCTGGGCCAGACCGCCCAGAACGGCGACGTGCTGCTGAGCGCGGTCGAGCGCGCCACCCGCACGCTCGACACCATGATCGAGAACGTGGCCGCCATCGCCGCCCGGGTCCATCAGGTGGACCACGTGAGCCAGCAGTCGGTCGCCGAGAGCCGCCGGCACGGTGAGCGGCTCCAGGAGGCGATCGGCTCGATCGGCGAGCGCTCAGACGAGATCGGCAAGATCGTGAAGGTCATCGAAGGGATCGCCGATCAGACCAACCTGCTGGCGCTCAACGCGGCCATCGAGGCCGCCCGGGCCGGCGAGGCGGGGAAGGGGTTCGCGGTGGTGGCGGACGAGGTCCGTCGACTGGCCGAGCGCTCGGTGCTCGCCACCCAGGAAATCGGCACCGTGATCGAGACGGTCCAGAAGGAGACCCATCACGCGGTGAACCTGATGGGCCAGGTGCTGGGGGGGATCGTGGAGTCGATCGGCAAGACGTCGACCCTGGTGGCCGAAGCTGCCCGGGCGGCCGACGTCCAGGCGACCGATGCCCGCGCCGTCCTCGGCACGGTGGGCGAGATGGCGGCCCTCGCCCGCCACATGGCCGGCGCCATCAGCGAGAACGCGGCGGGGGCGCAGGAGATCAACGCGGCTGCCCAGAAGATGAATCACCTGACTCACCAGATGTCCGAGGCGGTCGCGGAACAGCGGCGCGGCGGCGAGATGGTGGTGAAGGCGGTGGAAGCGATCGCGGTCGTCTCGCGCCAGAATCTGGTCGCGGTCGAGCAGATGGCCGGGGCGGCCAAGGGCCTCGCCGGCGAATCCGACGCCCTGCGTCAGCGTGTCGCCGTGTTCCAGGTGTGACCCGGGCATGACCAGCCCCGCCGAGCGGCTGACGGCCCTGGAGGCCGCCGCGCAGGGAGCCAATGGCCAGCGGGCGATCCTGCTGGCGTTGGAGGACGAGGCGCCGAGCGTCCGCGACCGTGCCATCCGCCTGGCGGCGCGCTACGTCGAGCCGTCCGTCCTGGGCGCGCTGGTGGCCGACGGGGAGCGTGCGATCCGGCGGAACGCCGGGCTGAGCGCGCTGGAGCGCCAGGGCCCCTATGCGGTGCCGCACCTCCTCGTCATGCTGCGTGATCCCGATCCGGAGCTGGTGATGTTCGCCCTCCAGACCCTGGCCCGCATCGGCTACCTGCCGGCCGGCCCGGCGGTCCTTCCCCTGCTCAGGCATCGTGATCCCAACGTCGCTCAGGCGGCGATCGAGGCCGTAGGGCAGCTGCGGGAGGCTTCGGCGGTGCCGGTCCTGCTGGAGCTGGTTAACGGTGACCTGTGGCTCCAGCTGGCGGCGATCAACGCGTTGGGCGCGATCGGCGCGCCCGAGGCCGTCGGCCCCCTGGTGGCGCTGGTTCCCGACTCGGTGCTGGCGGAGCCCGCCGTGCAGGCCCTGAGGAGCATCGCCGCGCCGGACTCCCTGGAAGCCCTCCTCGCCGTGCTGCCGAGGGTGGAGGAGCGGACGCTGCTCGATCCGCTGCTGCTGGCCATCGGTGTGGTGATCGATTTCCATCCCGACCCGGTGCCCACCTGTCTGCTCGCAGGCCCGACGCTGGCCGCCACCGGACGCCTGATGAGCTGCCTGAGCCAGATTCTGGCGGAGCCAGCCACCGACTTCGACATCGGAGACAGTCTCCAGCGCGCCGTCGCGACCCTGGTGGCGGCGGCGGGCCTGGCCGCCCTGGAGCCTGCTCTGTTGTCGCAGCTCGCCTCGGCGCCGGAGGCCGGCTGGATCGAGGGGGTGTTCCGCCGCTTTCCCGAGGGGCTCGCGGTCCGGCGAGACCGCTGGCTGGCGGACGCCCGGCCCGAGACCCGCAGCGGCGTGCTCCGGGCGGCCCGGTTCGACACCGGGGACCTGCCGCTGTTGCTCGCCTCTCTCGACGACCCCGAGCCCGCCGTCCGGGCGGCGGCCTGCTACGCGGTCGGTCGGCTGGGGCTCGACAGCGCCGCGCCGATGCTGGCCGAGCGGTTGCGCCGGGGGGAAGCGCCCGAGCGGGTCGCCGCCGCCCAGGCGCTGGGCCGACTGTCAGCCGATGCCCTGGCGGAGCTGAACGCCTGTCTCGAGCCGGACGGCGACGAGGCGGTCCTGTTGGCCGCCCTCAAGATCCTGGCCGACCGGCCAGTCCGGGCATTGGAGTCGGCCGTGTTCCGCCTGGCCGAGGACCGGCGCCCTGCCGTCCGACGGGCCGGTCTCCGGGCGGCGGCCCGGCTCGATGGGTCGCGCAGCGACGTGCTCCTGCTCCGCGCCCTGGCGGACCGCTCCCAGGCGACCCAGGTGGAAGCCCTGGACCTGCTGGTCAGCCGAGGCGGCGAGCAGTCCCTCGCGGTGCTGACGGCCATGCTCGGCACCGCCGATTCGCTTCGGTTTCACGTCATCCGCGCCCTGGGGCAGTGTCGGGCGGCCCGGGCGGCGGACAAGCTGCGAGCGATGTTCGGGGAGTGCGGTCCCCACGAGCGGCTCCAGATCGTCGCCGCCCTGGCGCAGATCGCGCCCCCGTGGCTGGGCGAGTTTCTCCACCAGCGGCTGGCCGATCCGGAAATCGACATGGCCCGGCTCGCCGCCGAAGGACTGGCCGACCTGGCCGACGAGCGGGCCCTGGCTACCCTGGTGACCTTGGCGGACCATCCGGACTGGGGGATCCGCCATGCCGTCGCCCGCGGGCTCCAAAGCGGCGCCCACCTGGCCAGTCAGCATGTCCTGCTGACCCTGGTCCGGGACGTCGAGCCGGTGGTCGCGAGCACCGCTCGACTGTCGCTCGATCGGCTGTCGCCCGAGGTTGTCCGGATCCCGGCGTGACCGCGGTGGATCCCGCCCAGTTGAAGCTGCTCACCGACCTGATCGAGCAGCGCTTCGGCCTCACCTTTCAGGGTATCCGGCAGGAAATCCTGGCTTCGAAGTTGGGCCCCCGGCTGCGCGAGCTCCGGCTCACCAGCGTGCGCGACTACTACCACTTCCTCCGGTTCCACCCCGACGCCGAATCCGAGCTGGCCCGGCTCCCGGCGATGGTCACGAACAACGAGACCTATTTCTTCCGCGAGACCCACCAGTTCGACCTGCTGATCGGGCAGGTCATTCCCGAACGGCGGCAGACGCTCCGCGATCGGCCGCTGCGGCTGCTGTCGGCCGGGTGCTCGTCCGGCGAAGAGCCCTATTCGCTCTCGATCGCGCTGCACGAGTCGGGGCTGGCGGCCGCGGGGATCTCGTGGGAGATCGACGCCTGCGACCTGAATCCGGAGCGGATCGCCCGGGCGCAGGCCGGGCTGTACACCGAAAGCTCGCTGCGCGCCTGCGACGAGACGGCCCGGCGGCGGTACTTCGTCCCCGAGCCCCAGGGCTACCGTCTCCGGCCGAAGTATCGTGCCGGTGTTCGATGTTTTCAGGCCAACCTGGTGGCGCCCCAGGGCACGCTCGGCTGGTCGGTGTACGACGCCATTCTCTGCCGCAACCTCCTCATCTACGTCGGCGAGGAAGCGTTCGCCAGCGTCATCCAGCTGTTCACCCGCTCGTTGCTGCCCGGCGGTTACCTCTTCCTCGGCCACTCGGAGTCGCTGCTCGACCGGAAGACCGCGTTCGCCCCGGTGATGATGAACGGTGGCGTGGTCTACCGGAAGCGGGAGGCGGCGTGACCCGGGTCTTTCTGGTGGACGACTCGGCCTTCGTGCGGCGCGCGCTGACCCGGGTGCTCGCGATCGAGCCCGAGTTTCAGGTGGTCGGGGAGGCGGCCAGCGGCGCCGACGCGCTGGCCCGGATTCCGCAGGCCGACCCCGATCTGGTGACCCTCGATCTGGCGATGCCGGGGATGGGTGGCCTCGAGCTCCTCCCCGCGCTGCTGCGCTGGAAGCCCACCCTCAAGGTCCTCATGCTGTCGGCCCATACCCGCGATGGCGCCGAGTCTACCGTGGCCGCCCTGGCGGCCGGCGCGGCGGACTTCGTCGACAAGACGACCTTCAGCGTGATGGATCTCGAGCACCTCCGGCGCGAGGTCGTCGACCGCATGCGCGCGATGAGTCCCGCCCGTGCCACGGGATCCGTCTCCGCGCCAGGGCCGGTGATTGGCCCGGCGCTGCATGGCTGCCGTCTGGCCGTGATCGGGGCGTCGACGGGCGGGCCGGCAGCGGTGCAACGCATCCTCCAGGGGCTGCCCGCTGCCTTCCCCTTCCCGATCGTCGTGGTTCAGCACATGCCGGCGGGGTTCACCCGACCGTTCGCCCAGCGGCTGGCCACGCTCAGCCGCCTCCGGGTCATGGAGGCGGAGGACGGGATGCGGCTCTCCCCGGGCATGGCGGTGATCGCTCCGGCCGGCACGCACCTGAGGCTCTCGCCCTCCCTGTCGGTGATCCTGTCGCTCGAGCCGCGCGAGGCCAGGCATGTGCCCAGTGTGGACGTGACCATGCGGTCAGCGGCGCGGGCCCAGCCCGGCGGCGTCCTCGGCGTCCTGCTGACGGGCATGGGGGAGGACGGGGCGGAGGGGATGGCCGCCATCCGGGCCGCGGGCGGGATCACTGTCGCCCAGAGCGAGGCCAGCTGCGTGGTCTACGGGATGCCTCGCGCCGCGGTCCTGCGGGGCGGTGCCGGTTGGGTGCTGGCGCTCGAGGAGATCGCCGAGCTGCTGGCTCGCGCTCCACGCGACCTCAATCAGCCGCTGTCGCCCGAGGACTCGATCCAGCGAAGGTAGTCAGGCTACGCTTCCCGCTTGGTGGTGACGGTGGGTGGGTCGGGACGAGGACTGGCGGACGCGGTTGTGCGACTTCCGGGCGATCAAACGATCCATCCTGCGGGTCAGCCGAGGCCCGTGACGGCTCAAGCCGGACCGACTGAGCGCTCGATCCACCGCAGATAGTCGGGGTCCCCGTCGACCAGCGCCACGGCGACGATCTCGGGCGTGTCGTAGGGATGTACGGCGCGAAGGCGGGCGCGCAGTCCGGCGAGCCGGGTTCGGGTGGTCTTGAGGTGGCAGTACCACTCGGTCGCCCGTTCGACCCGGCCCTCCCAGCGGTAGGTGCTGTCGATCGGTCCGACCACCTGGGCGCAGGCGGCCCAGCGTTCCTCGACCAGTTGGGCGGCCACCCGGTCGGCGGCGGCACGGTCGGGCAGGGTGGTGGTGACCTGGCAGCAGTCCGGGACGCTGGCCACGAGATCCGGGGTATATTGGCGGACGTTACTTCTTGGCCGGCGCTTTGCCGATCCCGGGGGTCTCAGCCCCACGCTTGCCGTCGGTGATGGGCGGGATGCCGGTCCGCCAGCCGCTCTTGAACTGGACCGTCAGTCGGTAGCCCTGGGTATCGGCCACGATCGAGGCCACGTCGCCCAACGAGTTGGCATAGGCCATGGCCGAGTCCGCCCGTCCCGTCCGCCCGTACTCCCGGCCGATGGCGATCGCTTCGGCCTGATCGTGCCCGTAGCGGGCGAACTGGTCGGCCGGCACCAGTCCGTTCTGGTCGGTCAGCTTCGGCTCGTACTGGTAGCTGCGGCAAGCGGCCAGGCTTAAGGCGAGGCAGAATCCCAAGCGGCGGTTCATCGACACTCCAGAATCCAGGAAAGTGGGACGACGTTGGACCAAGGTAACCAGATCCGGGGGGGCGGTGCCACGCCCGGCAGGAGATCCCTGATGACGCTTCCGACGGTACTGCTGGTGGGGCTGGCCGCGGTCATGCCCGTACGCGCGACGGCGCAGTCCCCCGGCACCTTTTCCGCCGCCGCGCCGGTGGCGGGTCGGCTCGACTCGCTGTCCCGGGCGCCCGTGGTGCCGGACGCCGAGGTTCCCGGCCCAGCGGCCGCGGTGCCCGAGGGCGGCGCCGCCATCCGCTGGTGGCACGGCGCCGCCGCGCTCGGCGGCCTGTCGGTCCTGATGGCGCTCGATCACCCGGTCCAGCGCTACGCCCAGCGCAACAGCGGCACCGGGGCCGACCGGGTGGCCGGGGTGGTCCGCCACGTCGGCCAGCCCGAAGTGTACGGCACGGTGACGGTGGGACTGCTGGCGGCGGGGCTGATCTCGGGCAACCAGGCCGTGACCCGGACGGGCGGCCGCCTGGCCGCCTCGCTCGCCGTCGCCGCCCTGGCCACGGAGGCGGGGAAGTTCGCCTTCGGCCGGCCCCGGCCCGAGCAGAGTCTCGACGCCGACGGCTACTCGCCCTTCTCGGGCCAGGTGTCGATGCCGTCGGGGCACACCTCGGTCGCCTTCGCCCTGGCTACGTCGCTGGCCGACGACATCCACCGCCCGTGGGCCACGGTCGGCCTGTACGGCATGGCGACGGCCGTCGGCTGGTCGCGGATCAACGACAATCGCCACTGGTTGAGCGACGTTGGGGCCGGTGCCCTGCTGGGGATCACCTCCGCCAAGCTGGCCAGCGGGCGGTGGCGGATCTTCGGGCTCCGGCCGCCCGCGATCCTGACGGGGCCACAAGGAGCGGGACTGGGGTATCATCTGGAATTCTGAGGGTCTGAGGGTCTGAGGGTCTGAGGGTCTGAGGGTCTGAGGGTCTGAGGGTCTGAGGGTCTGAGTTCTGGAGTTCTGAGGTTCTGAAGGGGTTCTGGAGTTCTGAGGTTCTGGAGTTCTGAGGTTCTGGAGTTCTGAGGTTCTGGAGTTCTGAAGCTCTGACGTTCTGATGGAGTTCTGAGCAGCGGTCGAGGACATCGCCCTCTGAGTAAGCGGTGCGGCGGCGGCGACCGCAGGGGCGAGACCCGCCAGGCTTTCCTCCGCTTGTCATGACAGGGACACCCGCCGTCGTGAGCGCCCTGCTCGACCCGCCGGACGTCGAGGCCGGAGCGTCGCCCCCATTACTTTCCGGGCATCCCGAGCCTGGATCGTCCCGATGAGCGGTGTCCCCAACATTCCCCGTCCCCACAACGAGCCGGTCCTGAGCTACGCGCCAGGCAGCGCTGAGCGGGCCGCCCTCAAGGGGGCGCTCACGGCGCTGGGCGGCGATCGGCCCGACATCCCGATCGTCGTCGGCGGCCGCGAGATCCGGACTGGCCAGACGATCGACGTCGTTTCACCCCACTGCCACAGCCGGGTGCTGGCCAAGCTCCACCAGGCCGACCAGGCCACCATCGACGCCGCCGTGACCTCGGCGGTCGAGGCCCAGCGCGACTGGGCCCAGTGGCGCTTCGAGGACCGGGCCGCGGTCTTCCTCAAGGCCGCCGACCTGCTGGCCACGACGGCCCGGGCGCGGCTCAACGCGGCCACCATGCTGGGCCAGAGCAAGACCGCCTTCCAGGCCGAGATCGACAGCGCCTGCGAGCTGATCGACTTCCTCCGGTTCAACGTTCACTTCGCCGAGCGGATCTACCAGGAGCAGCCCGATTCGGCGCCGGGCACATGGAACCGGCTGGATCACCGGCCGCTCGAGGGGTTCGTCTACGCCATCACGCCGTTCAACTTCACGGCCATCGGCGGCAACCTGCCGACCGCGCCGGCCCTGATGGGCAATACGGTGGTCTGGAAGCCGTCCCACACGGCCGCGCTGAGCAACTGGCATTTCTATCGGCTGCTGCAGGAGGCGGGGCTGCCTCCCGGGGTGATCAACTTCCTGCCCGGCGAGGCCGTGGCGGTGAGCCGTACCCTGTTGGCCAGCGCCGACTTTGCCGGCATCCATTTCACCGGCTCGACCACGGTGTTCCGCAGTCTGTGGCACACCATCGGCAGCAGCCTCGATCGCTACCGCACCTATCCCCGCATCGTGGGCGAGACCGGCGGCAAGGACTTCATCGTGGCCCATCCCAGCGCCGATGTCGGCGCCCTGGCGGTGGCGATGGTCCGGGGGGCCTTCGAGTACCAGGGGCAGAAGTGCAGCGCCGCCTCCCGGGCCTACATCCCCGACACCCTGTGGCCGTCGGTGCGCGACCGGGTGGTGGCCATGATCGAGGACATCCGGATGGGCGACGTGGCCGACTTCCGGAATTTCATGGGGGCCGTGATCGACGGCCGCGCCTTCGCCAGGCTGAAGCACCACCTCGACGCCGCCCGGTCGGCGGCGGGGGTGACGGTGGTGGCCGGCGGCGGGGCCGACGACAGCGTCGGCTGGTTCGTCCAGCCGACCCTGCTGCAGGTGGACGATCCGAGCTATACCACGATGTGCGAGGAGCTGTTCGGGCCGGTGCTCTCGACCTACGTCTACCCGGCGGCGCGGTGGCGTGAGACCCTCGAGCTGGTGGACCGGACCGGTCCCTACGCGCTCACCGGCGCGGTGTTCGCTCAGGACCGCGCCGCCCTGATCGAGGCCGACCGGGTCCTGCGGCAGGCGGCGGGCAACTTCTACCTCAACGACAAGCCGACCGGCGCGGTGGTCGGGCAGCAGCCCTTCGGCGGCGCCCGGGCCAGCGGCACCAACGACAAGGCCGGCTCGGTGCTCAACCTGCTGCGCTGGGTCTCGCCCCGCAGCGTGAAGGAGACGCTCGCGCCGCCCAAGGATTACCGCTA
>DATAOR010000257.1:0-12643 GCA_036265635.1 Gemmatimonadales bacterium | reverse complement strand
CTATCGAGGGTTCGAATCCCTCCCGCTCCGTCGAGTCGACCAGAGGTGAAAGGTGAGCGGCTTCACCTTTCACCTTTCACGCATCCGGATCCCCATGACGCCTCCGCGTTGCCGCTTCGCTCCCTCCCCTACCGGCTATCTGCACGTCGGCGGCGCTCGCACCGCGCTGTTCAACTGGCTCTTCGCCCGGCACACCGGGGGCACCCTGGTGCTCCGGATCGAGGATACCGACCGCGAGCGCAGCACCGAGGGCCATACCCGGGTGATTCTCGACGGGCTCAGCTGGCTGGGCATCGGGTGCGACGAGGGACCATTCTTCCAGGGCGAGTATGCCGCCCGCCACCGGGCCGACGCCGAGCGGCTGCTGGCCGAGGGCAAGGCCTATCGTTGCTTCTGCACCCGGGAGGAGCTCGACGCCCAGCGCGCCCGGGCCGAAGCGGCCGGCGGCGCCTTTCGCTACGACCGGCGCTGTGCCGGCCGGCCCGCCGACGATGTCGAGCGGCGGCTGGCATCGGGCGACCCGTTCACCATCCGGTTCCTGCTCCAGGACGACGAGATCTCCTGGGAGGATGAGGTGCACGGCCGGATCAGCTTCCAGGGTCGCGACCTCGACGATTTCGTGATCCTCCGTAGCGACGGGACCGCGATCTACAACCTCGCCGTGGTGAGCGACGACATCGCGATGCGGATTTCGCACGTGATCCGGGGCGACGATCACATCTCGAACACGCCGAAGCAGATCGCGCTGTACCGGGCGCTCGGCCACGAGCCCCCGGTGTTCGCGCACGTGCCCATGATCCTGGGTACCGACGGGAAGAAGCTGTCGAAGCGGCACGGGGCCACCGCGGTCGGGGACTATCAGGATCAGGGCATCCTGCCGGCGGCCATGCGCAACTTTCTCGCCCTGCTCGGCTGGTCGCCGGGCGGAGACCGGGAGATCCTGTCGGATGCCGAGATGATCGAGATGTTCTCGCTGGAGGGCATCCAGAGCAAGGCGGCGGTGTTCGATACCGCCAAGCTCGAATGGATGAACGGGCAGTATCTCTCCGCCCTGCCGGCTGCGGAGCTGGTCGGGGCGGTCAGGCGTGAGCTGGTTCGGCTTGGCCTCGACCCGGGCGACCGGGACCTGGCCCAGCTCATCGACGCGGTCAAGTCGCGCTCCCGCACCGTGCTGCAGATGGCCGAGCGGGTGGCGGTCCGGCTCGACCCATCGCGGGCGGCGCTGGACGACAGGGGCGAGGCGTTGATCCGCAAGATGGGTGACGCCTTCGCCGCCAACCTGGGCCTGGCCATCGAGGGGCTCGACCGCCTCGCCGCCGGTGGGTGGCAGGGGGAGCCGATCCTCGCTGCGCTCAAGACCGTGGCCGAGGCCCACCAGCTCAAGCTGGGTGACGTGATGCAGCCCGTCCGCGTCGCCCTGACCGGCTCGACCGTGTCCGAGCCGGTGAACGATCTGCTCGCGGCGATGGACCGGCCCACGGTCATGGCGGCCCTGCGCCGCGCCCATGGCCGGGTCGGCCGGCGCGAGGGGCCGCCGGACACCGCGGCATGAGCCGGCGGGCCGGCTTGGCGCTGGCCCTGGGCGCGGCGGCCGCGTGTGCCGGCAGCACCCCGGCACCCGTTCCCTCGCCCGGGCCCGACACCGTCGCGGCCCGGCCCGGCCCTCCCGCGCCGACCCCGATTCCGCTGCCGGCTCCCGCCCCACCGCGTCGGATGCTCGCCGGCGTCCGGCTGGCCCTGGTGGGCGACATCAATCTGGGGACCAGCACCCTGGCGGACGGGATCCCGCCGGACAGCGGGCGCACCCTGCTCTCGGCCGTCGGCCCGTCGCTCCAGGGCGACCTGGTGATCGGCAACTTCGAGGGCGTGCTGGCGGACACGGGAACGTCGGCCAAGTGCGCCCGTATGCGCCTCGAGGATCGCGCTCGTGCGCGCGCCAAGGCCGCCAGTCGTCCACGTCCCTCCGCCGCCCGCAAGGCGCGGGCTGAGCGGTTGCGGGCGCGGCGGGCCAAGGCCGACAGCATCCTGGCCGACAGCCTGCGCGCCCAGGGACTGCACGCCGACAGCCTGCGAGCCGACAGCCTGCTCGCCAGGATCAACCCGCCGGATACCACAGCGGCCCGGCCCGGCTGCTACGCTTTCCGCACTCCCGTGATGCTCGCGCCCCGGCTGGTCGAGGCCGGCTTCACCCATCTCAACCTGGCCAACAACCACGCCAACGACTACGGGCCGGCGGGGGTCGCTTCCACTCAGCGAACCCTCGACAGCCTCGGCCTGCGATGGTACGGTCCGCTCGGTCGAATCGCCATCGACAGCGTACGCCGGGGCGACAGCGTGACTGTGGTCGGGCTGATCGGATTCGCCACCTATCCGTACGCCTACGACCTGCTCGACGTGGCCCGCAGCGCCCAGGTCGTGGACTCCGTCCGCCGGCTGGTCGACCTCCTGGTGGTCACCTTCCACGGCGGCGCCGAGGGCCGACGGGCCTTGCGCGTGCCCGAGGCGGCGGAATCGCTGGGCCGCGAGCCGCGCGGGGAGCTCCGGCGCTGGGCTCGAGCCATGGTGGACGCCGGGGCCGATGCCGTCGTCGGGCACGGCCCGCACGTCCTGCGTGGCATGGAGTTCTACCGTGGCCGGCTGATCGCCTACTCGCTCGGCAACTTCCTCACTTATCGGGGGTTCAACCTCGAAGGCCCGCTCGGGGTCACCGGCGTGCTGCAGCTCGAGTTCGCCCCCGGCCAGCGGTTGGCCCGCGCCCGTCTGGTCCCGCTGGTGCAGCGGCCCAAGGAGGGGCCCACGCCCGATCCGGAGGGGACCGCCGCCCGATTGGTCGGCGAGCTGTCGGCCGAAGATTTCGGGCCCACGGCGGCTACGATGATCTCGGACGGGACCATCCGGCCGCCTCCCTGACCGCCCCGAGCTTGCCCCCGCCGGCGGACCCGCCTATCGATTCTCGATGACCGACGACATCCGGCCGGACCAGTCTCCGGCGCCGGACAACCAGCCGGAGTCCGGCGCGCCCTCACCCGCGGGCGATTCGCCTTCGCCGGCCGCCATTGCCGCAACCGAGCATCCGGTGCAGATCACCGTCGGCCTGATCGACGACGAGCGGATCCCTGAGGGGATGGTCTGCATGGGCTGCTATCGCAACGGGCGGCTGGTGGCCCGTTCGGTGCTGCCCCCTGAAGCGTGGTCGCAGATCGAGGCCTTCGGCATCTTCGATGACCCGGTGCAGATTGTCCTGGTCGCTCGGACGGCGCCGCCCGGCCTGCAGTGCCAGTTGTACGCCATGGTGCCGCTGCCGGACGACGAGGACGAGGAGGACGCCGAGCCGTGGAGCGCCAGCGTGCCCGGCTCATCCTACGAGGCGGTGATCGAGCAGGACGAGGATGAAGAGGACGACGACGCGGAAGACGAGGACGGGCCGGCCGTGGCGCCCATCCCGCTCGGCAACATCGTCCGCTACGAGCGGGACCGGGTCCACCCCGAGAGTCTGCCGCTCGAAGCGGTGGACGTGCTTCGGCGCATTATCGATGGCGAGACGACCGAGGTAGTGGATCGGGCGCTGGCGGATCTGCTGGGTCTGTAACCCTTCGGCGGGCGGTCCGAGAACCGGGAAGAAGGGGCAGGAAGGCCAAGAAGTGGCAGGAACGCCCGCAGTGGCAGGAACGCCCGCAGCGGCAGGAACGCTCGCAGTGGCGGGAACGCTCGCAGTGGCGGGAACGCTAGACGAAGACCCCGGTCCGGAACCGCCAGATCTTCCCCAGCAGCTCCTCCAGATGCCCCTGAGTAGTGAAGACCTCCACCGCCGACGCGGTCGCGGCCGAGTTGACTCCCCACAGCGCCGCCCGCTTGAGATCGCCCTCGAAATCGGCCTGCACGATCACTTCATCGTTCCGGTTGTAGATCGTAGGCAGAAAAGTCCCGAACTCCCGGGCGACCCCATTCGCTCCCGGACCCCCGATGGCGATCGTGGGGTTGAGATGGAAGATCCGGTGCTCCAGGTACCAGGCGTCGCCCACCACCACCGCTCGCCGGTAGGCGTGGCCGATGCCGCGACGGTCGATCTCTCCCTTCAGCAGGTAGGCCAGGGGCCGGTCCCGCTCCTCCGCGGTCAGCGACGTGCCGGTCACCAGCACCACCGTTTCTTCCGTGTCCACCAGTTTCATGGTCCTGCCGTCCTCCTCAGGGATGGGCTGTATCGGCCGGGGGGGGCGCGGTCCGCTGGTTCCGCTCGAACTCGCGCTCGCGCTCCTTCCTGAGCCGCATATCCCGGATCATGCTCTTGAACTCGTCCAGATTCTCCGAGCGCTGGGCGGCGTACTGCAGATCGGCCCGCAGGTCCATTAGGTGGTTGTACGCCCGGTTCTGGTCCACGTTCCCCGCGGGAATGGGCAGCAGGGCCAGCACCGCCGCCGGGATCTTGAGCCCGGCAATATAGATGTTCTTGGAGTCGATCCCGAACTTCTTGCCCGCGATCTCCTTGGTCCAGCTCGGCAGGGTCTGCGCCCGGGCCCCGGGATCGCTGGCGATCGAATCGAGGTAGGCCTGAACGATGGCCGTGACCGCGCTGTCCACCAGCTGTACGTGGCCGGGCCGGAGCCGCTCGGCCAGCTCCTTCGGTGGCAGGGGCAAGGGCCGCACCCAGAGCCGCCCGTCGGCCAGGCCGGGCCCGATCAGCCCGATGGTCGGCTGGGGCGGCTTCGGCGGGGCGCTGCCGGTATCGATCGGGACGAGGGGCCGCTCGGGCTCGGGCGCCGGGGCGGCCGCGACCGGCTGTGGCCGGGGGCGCAGGGCCGGACGGCTCGGTCGCCGGCCGGTGAGACCGGGGCCCGAGGACCCCTCCGGCCGGGGCTCGTGGTACGGCATCGGCACGGCCACCGGGCCCTCGGCCGGCGCGGCGAGCACGATCAGCTCCGCCCGCCGATGAGGCACATCCGGGCGGCGACCGCCGACCCAGCCGAACAGCAGCAGCCCGTGGACGGCTACGCTGAGTGCAACGGCGAGCCACGGCCATCGCCGCCGGGGCGGCAATAGGATCTCAGGCGGTCGGGGCAAGCTCTCCTCGGCGACTGGCGTCGAGCGTCTGCCCCAGGCGGCCGGCCGCCAGCCGGAGCCGCTCGGCCCCTACCGTGAGGGCGATCCGGAAGAAGCCCTCGCCGGCCGGACCGAACGCGCTGCCCGGCAGCACCACCACGCCGGTCTCCTCCAACGCCCGCCTGGCGAACGCCGCCGAATCCACCCCGGCGGGGAGCGCCAGCCAGAGGTACATCGCCGCCTTGGGCGCGTCGACCGTAAAGCCGGCCTGCCGCAGCGCACCCACCGCCGCGTCCCGGCGGCGCTCCAGCTCCGCCCGGATCGGGGCGACCAGCGCCTCGGCCTGGTCCAGCGCCACGGCGCCGGCCTGCTGCACCGCCAGGAACGGCCCCGTATCGGTATACGACTTGACCCGGGTGAGCGCTGCGATCAGCTCGGGTCGGGCGACCGCGAAGCCGATCCGCCAGCCCGTCATCGAGAAACTCTTGGACAGGGAGAAGAACTCCACGGCCACGTCGCGAGCCCCGGGAATCTCGAAGATGCTGGGGGCCCGGTAGCCGTCGAAGGTCAGATCGCAATAGGCGTTGTCGTAGGCCAGGAGGATGTCGTGCCGGCGGCAGAGGGCTACCGTCCGCTCCAGGTACTCGGACGTGGCCACCGCCGCCGTCGGATTGTTGGGATAGTTCACGAACACCAGCTTGGCCCGCCGCAGTATGGGCTCCGGCACCCGGTCCAGCTCGAGCAGGAAGTTGGTCTCCGGCCGCAGCGGAGCAATGTAGGGCTCAGCCCCGGCCAGCAGTGAGCCGCCGAGATAGGCTTGATAGCCTGGCTCGGGCACAATGGTCACGTCGCCCCGGTTGACCACGGCAAACGGCAGGTGGGACAGGCCTTCCTTCGACCCGATCAGCGGCAGGGTCTCGGTCATCGGGTCGAACCGCAGGCTGAAGCGGCGCTCGACCCAGCGGGAGGCCGCCTGACGGAAGGCCGGCAGGCCCTGCTGAAAGCCGTACTTGCTGTAGGCCGGATCGTCCAGTGCCTTCTTCATCGCTTCGACCGCCACCGACGGCGGCGGTGCGTCGTTGTCGCCCGCCCCGAGATCGATCACGTCGACGCCGGCCTCGAGCAGCCGGCGCTTGAGCGTGGGGATCTCGGCCAGAGGATAGCCGGGCAGCGCAGCCAGGGTCTGGCTGAACTCGATCATGGTCGGGCCCCATCCTGCACAGGGTTGGAAAGAATGCCGACGCCGGGGATCTCCACCTCGACCACGTCGCCCGGGCGGAGCGGGCCGACGCCGGCCGGCGTCCCGGTCGCGATCAGGTCGCCCGGCTCCAGGGTCATGATGCCGCTGATGAACGCAACCAGGTATGGGATCGAGAAGTGCATCTCGCTGGCCGGGGCCCGCTGGCGGACCTCGCCGTTGACCCGGCCGATGACCTCCAGCGCGCGCCAGTCGAGCCCCCGGGCCACCGCGGGCCCGACCGGGCAGAAGGTGTCGTACCCCTTGGCCCGGCCCCACTGGCCGTCGGTCTTCTGGAGATCGCGGCAGGTCACGTCATTGAGACAAACGAACCCGTCGACGCCGCGGATTGCCTCGTCCTCCGACACCTGGGTCAGCCGGCGGCCCACGACCACGCCGATCTCGGCCTCGTACTCGACCTGCCGGGAGGCCGGTGGCAGCACGATCGGATCACCCGGGCCGATGACCGCGCTCGGCGGCTTGAGGAACAGCATTGGCACCGGCGGCATCTCGTTGCCCAGTTCTCTGGCGTGGGCCAGGTAGTTCCGGCCGACGCAGACGATCTTGGACGGCTGCACGACGGCGGTCACGCCACCGCTCCGAACCCATGCCGGGCAAAGAAGTCCTCGCACTTGGTCCGGACCTGGGCCCAGCTGCCGATGATCCGGTCGGCCCGCGGGAGACCCTCCAGCAGCACGGGCCCATACCGCTTGGTGACGACCCGGCTGTCCAGCAGGACCACGACACCCATGTCCTGCCGGCTCCGGATCAGGCGCCCGAACCCCTGCTTCAGCTTGAGCGCGGCGTGCGGCAGCAGGTAATTCATGAACCCGTCCATCCCCTCCTCCGCCAGCCGCTCGAGTCGGGCCGCGGTCAGCGGCTCGCTCGGCACCTTGAAAGGTAGCTTGTTGAGCACCAGCGTACGGAGCGCGCGCCCCGGCACGTCCACTCCTTCCCAGAACGAGTCCGTCCCCAGGAGGATGGCGTTCTCCGCCGCTCGGAACCGCCGAAGCAGGACGTCCCGGGGCGCCTCGCCTTGCACCAGGATCGGCCAACGGGTCCCCAGCACCCCGCGCAGCTCGTGGGCCGCCTTCCGGAGCGAGGCGTGGCTGGTGAACAGGACGAACATGCCCCCGTCGGAGGCGTAGGCCAGGTCGGTCACGATCTGGACCACCGCCGTGGCGTGGCCGTGCTCGTCCTCCCGCGGCTCCGGCAGATCGTTCGGGATCCCGAAGACGCATTGGGAGGGATAGTCGAACGGAGAAGGAAACGCCTCGCGCACGGTCACCGGCGAATCCTCGCCCACCAGCCCGAGGCGGCTCTCGAGGAAGCCGAAGTCGCCCGCCGCGGCCAGCGTGGCGCTGGTGAGCACGACCGTCTTCAGCCGGTCGAACAGCAGCGTCCGGAGCACCGGTGCCAGGTCGAGCGGAACGGCAGACAGGGTGATCTGCGGTCCCCGGGGAGTCCGCTCCATCCAGCGGACGGTGGCGGCGCCGCCCCCGGCCGGACGGAGGGTACGGTTGAGGCCGTCGGACACCCCGTCGAGCCGCCGCATGACGGCCCGAAGCTCCTGCAGCAACCCCGCCCGCCGCTCGGTCTCCTCCGACTCCGCCAGCCGGTCGGCGATCGTCTCCACGCTCTCCCGCAGCGCCCGGAAGGCGACCAGGGTGGCATCGAGCTCACGCGCCAGCCCCTCGTCCCAGATCTCGTCGGTGGCGAAGTCGTCGCTCAGGCGGAGCTGACCCACCGGCTCGGGCTCGAGCCGGTCCAGCAGCCGCAGGAACATGGCTTCACTGGCGCGGCGGGCATCGGCCACGGCGGGCAGCAGCCGCTGCTGCAGCAGGTCGAGGCTGGCCCGGCTCAGCAGGTCGCCGCGCCCCATGAGCTCGTGCGCCAGGGTGGGGGCCAGCCCCCGGCCGTTCCGCTCGAACCGGGCCAGCAGCCGTCGCACCGCCCGGCTGCCGACCTGGACGCCGAGGTGGGCCGCGGCCACGTCCTCGAGATGGTGGGCCTCGTCCAGCACCAGCCGGCGATACGGCGGTAGCACTGCCGCCTCCTCCCAGTTGTCCTGGGCCTGTCTCACGCTCAGGTCCGCTGCCAGCAGATGGTGATTGACCACCACCACGTCGGCCTCGGCTGCCCGGCGCCGGGCCCGGAACAGGAAGCAGGCGTCGAAGTGCTGGCACTTGAGCCGGGTGCAGAGGTCGGCCTCGGCGCTGACTTCGTCCCACACCTCGCTCGACGGCGTCACCGGCAGGTCGCTCAGGGTGCCGTCGGTGGTATGCCCCGCCCACTCCGCGATGCCCAGCAGCTCGTCCAGCTTGTCCTGCTCGAGCAGGGTGCGCTGCGACGCCACCGCCTGGTGCATTCGGGAGAGGCACAGGTAGTTGCGCCAGCCCTTGAGCAGGGCGTACGTCGGGCTGTAGTCGTCGTCGCCGAGGGCCCGCTTGAGCAGGGGGAGGTCTTTCCCGACCAGCTGCTCCTGCAGGTTGATGGTGTTGGTGCTGACGACGGTCCGCTCGCCGTTGGCGCGGGCCCAGTGAAGCGCCGGCACCAGGTAGGCGAATGACTTTCCCACCCCCGTACCCGCCTCGAGCAGCTGGATGCCGCCGTCGTTGTAGGCATCGGCGATGTAGGCGGCCATGTCCCGCTGGCAGGCACGATCCTCGAACTGGCCCAGCTCCGCCGCCACCGGGCCCCGCTCGCCCAGGGTGTCCACCACGTCAAACGGATCGATCCTGACGGTGGGCCGGTCGTGCGGCACCTCGACCACGACGTAGAGCTCAGTGGCCGCGTTGTTGATGATGCCGAAGCCGACCCCGCCATCGTGCAGGCGGGCGGCCACGTTGAGATCCGGCCCCGACGGGTCCAGCCTGCCGCTGGGATGGTTGTGCAACAGCATCTCGCCCCGCCGGGCCGCGCCGGGCAGCGCCAGCACCAGGTCCACAGTGCCTCGGGCCACCGCCCGGGCCGCGGTCAGCACGCCGTCGCGATCGACCTCGGCCACGAACGAGACCTCGCGGCCGCCGGCCGCGGCAATCTCCCCCGCCAGGTGGGCGCGCACGCCCGGGGCGAGGCGTTCGGAGGGCGGCAGGGTCACGTCTTGAGTTCCTTCTTCTTGGCGGCCGGGAAGAGGACGTTGTTGAGGATCAGCCGGTAACCGGGCGAATGGGGATGAAGCGACAGGTCGGTCGGCACGTCGCCGATCTGGTGCTGGGGGTCTTCGGGGTCGTGGCCCCCGAAAAAGGTCCAGGTGCCCTGGCCGTGCTCGCCGTGAATGTACTTGACCCAGTCGGCGCCGGGCTCGTCGGCCAGCACGGTCACGCTGGGCTTGAGCGTGGCGCGGGTGAACGAGGTGGTGAGGCCGTAGAAGTCAGGGATCACCTGCCGATGGTTCTGGACCAGCATGGTGGCTACCGGGTCGATCTTGGCGCTGAAGTTGAACAGGGTGAACGAGCCGAGCTGCTGCCGCCGGTCGGGCGAGTTGACCTGATGGCCGTCGATGTTCGAGTAGACCGGTATCGTCGGGCTCGTCTCCAGTTGGGCGTTCTGGAACGCCAGCGCTTCGTCCCAGTGCATCCGGCGGGAGGCGTCCGGGTCCATCGGGGTCCCGTCGGCGTAGGCCGCCGCGATGTCCACCTGGTCCGCCGCCAGTGCCAGATCGAGGGTCTCGGTCGCGGTGCACATGGCGAACAGGAAGCCGCCCTGCCGGACGAAGTCGGCGATGGCCAGCGCGACCGCCCGCTTCTCCGCCGGCACCGACGGATATCCCAGTTGCTTCGCCATCGCTCGGTTCCGGTCCACCATGTCGACCAGCCAGGGCGAACCGGCGTAGTTGAGGAAGAACTTGGAGTATTGTCCGGTGAAGTCCTCGTGGTGGAGATGCAGCCAGTCGTAGGTCTTGAGCCGGGCGCCCAGCACCTCGGCGTCCCAGACCTTCTCGAACTTGATCCCGGCGTAGTTGAGCGCCATGGTCACCGCGTCGTCCCACGGCGCCGCGTTGGGGGGCGCGTACACCGCCACCTTGGGCGCCTTCTCCAGCGGCACCGCGTCCATGTTGCCGTTCTGGACCTCGCCCCTGATCCCGATCAGCCGGCCGTCGTCGAGCGCTTCGGTGGTCACTCCATTGAGTGCGGCGTCCCGGGTCGTCGCTTCGTCCGCTGGCAGCAGGAACGAGCCGTTCCGGTAGTTGAGGAACCACTCGGCCCGTCCGCCGCGCTGGAGGAGGCGGAAGGCCAGGCCGTAGGCCTTGAGGTGGTCCGCCTGGGCGTCGTCCATCGGCACCAACAGCCAGGGGGCGCCGGCGGGCCAGCGGACCAGACCGAGCCCCGGTGCCAGGGCCAGCAGGGCGCCGCCGCCCTGAGCCAGGAACTCGCGTCGCTTCATGTCTGCGGCACCGCCCCGCGCGCCTCGTCGAGTCGCCGCCGAGCCTGCGGTACCAGCGCGCTGGAGGGATAGGTGAGGATCAGGTGCTCGAGCTGGGCCACGGCATCGGCCGGGCGCCGTTGCTCGAGCCACAGCTCCGCCAGGGCCAGCTCGGCCGCCGGCGCCGTCCCGGGCGCCGCGGGCGCGGCCGCGGCCCGGTACAGTCGCTCGGCCTCGGCGGCCTGGCCACTCGCCGCCGCCAGCCGGCCGGCGAACAACTGGATCTCGGCCCCGCCGTTGGCGGGCGCCAGGTCGCGCCCGACCTCCGCGAGGCCGGCAACCGCGCGGCCCGTATCGCCCCGAGCCAGCGCCAGGAACGCCGCGCCGAGCCGCGGCAGAGTATCGGCCTCGATCGGCTGTAGCATCGCCAGCAGCGCCGTACGCTCGGTCGCGTCGGTCCGGTCGCCCGCGAACGGTCCCGCCGCCCGGAATCGCTCGATGGCGCCGGCCACCTGGCCGCGGTAGAGCCGCAGCCGGCCCTGCAGCGCGAGACCGTCCACGGTGCTGTCCCCCGCGAGCAGCGAGTCGGCCCGATCCAGATTGCCCGCCTGAACGAAGCCGACCACCAGCTTGCGCCGGAGGCCTGCGTACTCGTCACCGCTCAAATCGGTGCGATGCTGGGCCAGCCGGCTGGCGGCCTCGTCGAGCTTCCCGTCGCCGATCAGGACTTGGACCAGGGTGGTCGAGGCGCCGGCCGCTACCGGTCCGGGGGCTTCGTGATCGTTGGCGATTCCGGCCAGCATTCGCCGGGCGTCGTCCCGCCGGCCGGCCGCGGAATAGGCCCGAGCTGCGTCGAGCCGGAGCCGTGCCCGCTCGCTCGCAGTCGTGCGGTCCGCCAGCAGCTCGAGGGTCCGGCCCTGCGCCTCGCGCGCATCGCGCCCCGTGAGCAGGCGGAGCTGGTCGTTCAGGCCCCGGAGGGCATCGATCGCCAGCGGCCGGCTGTCGGGCAGCGCATCCGCTAGGCGCTCCACGGCACCCAGCGGGTCGCCCCATCGGGCCCGCAGATCGGCATCGAGCCGGCGGGCGGGAAAGTCGTGCTCGCGGCCGAGCTGGTCCAGCAGATTCGGCCGGATGGAGTCCGGCGCGCCCACCAGCGTCGTGGTCGCGGTGGCCCGGTACCCTGGCAGCCGCCGCACGGCCGGCAGCCATTCGCCCAGGGCGGTCCGATAGTCGCCGTCGGCGATGGCGAGCTGTGCCATCTCGGCCGCCAGCGCATCCGGCCGGTGCAGCCGCTCCCGGCCCCGCTGGTAGGCGGTCCGCGCCCCCGGCCGGTCGTGCGCACCCAGCGCGGCCGCGCCCCACTCGCGGTAGGGCGTCTCATCGCCGGGCGACGCGCCGGCCCACCGTTCCGCCACGGCCTCGAGACTGTCCGGCAGGCCCGCCCCGGCGTAGGCGCGCAGGGCCACGCCGTACACCGGTCCAGCGCCGGACGCTTTCAGCCCCGGCGGGGCCCGAAGCGCTGCCTGCACCTCGGGCAGAATCTCGGAACTCCTTCCCAACGGCATGAGGGCCCGCTCGAGACCGAGCAGCGGGGCAACTGCGGCCGGGTCGCGCTGCAGCAGGCTCCGGTACGCGGCCGCCGCGGCGGCATAGTTGCCCCGACGCTCGAGCTCGAAGGCCCGCGACATGGTCGAGTCCTGCGCCGCGACCCATGACGGAACCGCCGCGATGAGGGCGACCGCCAGCATGGGGCGACGGGCTTGCCGCCAGGCCCATGAGGTCTCGCTGCGCGACCGGAGATCGGTCATCGGGCACGCGCCTCGCTCAAGCGGCGGAAGTAGTCCACCACCAGGCGCCGTTCCTCGGGTGAGAGCTGCTGCAGCTCCTCCCAGCTGGGAATCCGGAGGCGGTCGACCTCGCCGGTGAGCCTGGCCCGGAGAGCGGGCGGCAGGTGCACGCTGTCGTCGGTAGCGGTAACGCTCTGCCGCTCCTTGCGCTCGTCCT
>DATAOR010000256.1:0-14870 GCA_036265635.1 Gemmatimonadales bacterium | reverse complement strand
TATCCCTGGACCCCCGCCTTGTTCGTCTTGGCGGCCGGCCTCGTAGTCTGGAGTACGGTGCGGGAGAGCCCCCGCAACGCGGCGGCCGGCGCCGGCCTGCTGCTCCTCGGCATTCCGGCCTATCTCTGGTGGACCCGGGGGCCCACCCGCGTGTGAAGGCCCGGTCTTTGGGGCGATGGTCGGCCCGAGCCGACCGCGTGGATGAACCAGCCCTCGTGAAGTGGGCGGCCGCTCTGGTCGTGGTGCTGAGCTGTGCCAGGGGGGGCGCCTCGCTGCCAGCCCCGGCGCGGCCGGTCCAGGTGACGGTGCAGGGCCCCGTCGAAACCGGCGATTCGGGCGCGGCACGGGTGAGTGCGGCCGGTCGCTACGTGGTGGTTCGAGGTGTCGCTGATGCTGCCTTGGGGGCCGAGCTCTACGGCGACGTGGACCTGTCCTCCCCGCCGCTGCTCCGGCTGACGCTGTACGATTCAGTGCGGGGGCGGCCGCTGAGCGCGGTGTCGCCGAAGCCGCCGGCCGGTCGCCGAGCGGTGATGTTCGAGGCTCGGGTCGGTCCGGTGCCTGGTGGTGAATACGAAGCGACGGTCGGTCGCTACCGGGCGCATGCTCGGCTGATCGTGGTGGACTACCCGTCGCAACGAGTGGTCGTCTCCGGGTCGGGACGGTGAAGCCGAGCCGGCCGTTGGGGATCAGATCCTGCTGCTGGTGCATACATTAAACATTTCTAATGTAATAACTTATGAAATTTACTTCACGTTGTATCTCAGCTCAGACCGTGCCTCGCGGGCTCAACCACTGCGTCACGGTCCGTTGATCCGTGCGAGAGGACTGAACCGATGCCTCTGACTCGAGAAGATGTCCGCGCGGCCATCGAACGCGCCGGCGACGAACACTGGCGCGCACTGGTGGCTCACCACGAGGAGGCCTACCCCGCCAGCCGACCCACGCCCGGCGATGTCAGCCGGGCGGAGGCCGACCGGCTCAACGCCGCGGGGTACGGCGACGCGACCCGCTGGGAGCTGGTCGCGAGCACCGTGCATCGCGAGGGGGACCGCGTCACTCTAGTGCACCGTCTCCGTGATCGCGGCGCCGGCACGATGGTGGAGACGCCCCCCTACAGCAACTATGAGTGAGCGGCGACCCGGCCACCCGGTCTGCGCCACCGCGGCCTGGGGGCTGGTGGCCTATGCCACGATCGGCTTTGCGGTCGGATTCGGTATCGCCGGTGCGGTCGTCGCGGCGGGGCCGCTCGCTTTCGTGCCGGGCGGCGGGCTCTCGCTGACCGTGGGTGGCCCGGACCCTTCCCAGCCCTATGAGCGCCCGCCGGCCTGGCTTCGGGCCGAGGCGGTGCGCCTGCTGGGCTCGGCGCTGAAGGGCACCGCGGTCGCCGCCGCGATGGTCGGTCTGTTCGGGGTCCTGCTCGTATTCGCGGCTGTGGCCGCACTGCGCTCGGAGGAGCGCGTCGTCCGCCGCTCGGTCGGCGCCTCGCGCCGGATCCTGTTCGCCGCCGTCATGCTGGAAGCGGGGGTGATGACGATCCTCGGGCTGCTCGGTGGTCTGGGGGCGGGCGTGGTCACCTGGGGCGCCGGCCTGAGGCACTGGCCGGGTCCGGCCGCCGCCATCAGCCCGGGCAGCCTGGTCTGGCTGGGTGTCGCGGCAGTAGCGGGCGGACTTGCCGCCGCGGCGGCCGGCTTGGCCTTCGCGCCCGCTCGGCGCCTGAGCGATGCGGAGCCTCGTCCGTCGGGGCTGGCGATTCCCGTGGTCCAGCTGGGCGTTGCGCTCATCGTGCTCACGGCGGGATCCCTGCTGGGCCGGGTGATGCCGCCGCCGCCAGCAGCAGGACGCGCCGGCCTGGTCCTGCACGCCGCCGCGGGCGAGCCCGACCCAGCGGCGCGCGCCGAGGCCATGGATACGCTGATGGCAGTCTTGCGCGAGAGCGGCCGGTACGACACCGTGAGCCTCACCAGCGACGGCGCCGCCTTCGGCCTCGGGACGGTGACCATGGTCACGACGGACTGCGGACTCTGCCCTGCCGGTGGCCTGCTTGTGCCCCAGCACAGCGTGGTCGCCAGCGAACAGTTCGTCAGCGCAGACTCGTTTCAGGCCCTGGGCGTCCGGCTCGTGGCGGGGCGGGGGATCACCGCCGCCGACCGATGGGGAAGCCGGCCGGTTGCGGTCGTCAGTCCCGCGCTGGCCCGACGGCACTTCCAGGATGGCGAGGCGATCGGCCGAAGGCTTCAGCTGGGCGATGACCCGCGCACCTGGTACACCGTGGTCGGTGTGGCGGAGCCGGCGCCGGCCCGCGGACTCGGCGCGGCGCTGATACCCGCCTTCACGGTGTACGCCAGCGTGCTGCAGCACCCGCCTCGGCTGGTCGAGCTGCTGCTCCGCCCGCGAGCGGGTCGGGCAGGCGAGACCGGTGCTCCGGTGAGGCTGCTCGCCCGCACCCTCGGCACGGCCCCGCAGGCCGTGCGGGTCACCGACGAGGCGGACCTGCTGAGGGTCGATCGGTCCGCGCTGGCTTGGTTCGCGCGGGCGTTCGCGCTCGAGGGCTGGCTGGCCCTCCTGCTCGCCGTCCTCGGGACCGCGGTACAGATGCGGCTCTGGCTGCGCGCACTTGCGCCCGAGCTTGGCATCCGGCGGGCGCTGGGGGCCCGCCGCAGCCGGCTTCTGCTCGGGGTGCTCGGCCGTGCCGCCGGGGTCGGAGTGGCCGGGGTGGCAGTGGGACTGGCGCTCGGCCCTTCCGTGTGGCAGGCTGTGGGGGCCATGGTCGGCCCAATGCCGACGTGGGACCCGGGCTTGGTCCTGCGGTACGGGCTGGTGCTGACGGCGACGACGGTCGTCACGGCCGGCTGGCCGGCCGCGCGGCTGCTCCGCCGGCCGGCGGGGGCATTGCTCGCGGGCCGTTAGTCGCGACCTCAGCCGCCGCCTGGCCGGCCGCGTTGCGGCCGCGGGCTTCACCGGAGCACCGATGCCCCACCGGGATTCGCTGGGCTTGGCCGATCTGGAGCTGCTGACCTTGCGCATCGCCGAGGGACTGGTGGTGCCCCGGCCCGGCTGCAGCCTCGAGATCTCGACCTTCGTCTGGAACCGCAACTCATTCGAGGCCCAGCACCGATTCGAGGAGACCTGTGAAAGTCACGGGATCCCGTTCGCGGTCAAAGAGCAGATCGGGGGCATCGAGTGGGTCTGTGCCTGAGGAGACAAGGCTGATGGGCGCCGCGCCGCTGCCGCCGCCACCGCACACCGCCGAGGATGCTACCCCCTCCGAGCTTCGGCGGGCCTCATTCCGGCTGCTGCTCATGCTGCTGGCGCTGGCGCTGCTGGTGGTCCCTTTGATCCGCGAGCTCCCCCTCGGCACCAGCACCCGCATCGGGATGCTCGCATGGCTCCTGGTCATGCTCGCGCTGTACTGGCTGTTCCACGGGATGGGGTATCGCCCCCTGCTGCTGCTTCAGCTGGGGATCTTCTCGGTGGCGGCCACGCTCCTGAGTGCCAAGATCCTGCTGGTCATCGTCGACGTGAATCAGGTCAACTTTCTCCGGGTCGTCGCCCGCTGGCTCATCATGCTGGGCGGCATCTGCGCCGGTGCCAATCTGATCGGGATGCTGATCGGGTTGACCCGGCGCAGAGGCCTCGGCTGACCGCCGGGTCAGCGGCTGTCGCGCTGTCCCCGGCCGGTCTTCTCCTGCAGCTGCTCGATCCGCTTCGACGCCTCGGCCTTGGTCAGATCGCCCTCGACGGACTCACCCGCTTCGTCGGCCAGGGTGTGGAGGTAGGACTGCTGGGCACCGGTCATCGGCTCCTCGCCGGTGGTCCACTCGTCCGGGTCCTTGATGGCGTTGGACGGGGCGGGCGAGGCCGCCCCTTGATGGTCCTTCTTGCTGGTCATACGGTGCTCCTTGCTCAGGGTCCGTGTCCGAACGAATACCGAATACGACGGACAACGAGTCGAGACAGTATAGTCCAACCGCCTGCGGGGAAGTGCGTTGCGTCACCGGCACTCGGTACGCTGGCCGACGCAGCCTCGCTCGACCGTATACCTTGGCACTCGGCTGACCGCTCCCGACGGGACGGGTGCGTGGCGGCCAGCGGTTCCTTGCGTGCCGGGGACAGCCTAATTTGAGGCAGGCAGCTGCCACCCCCGACGACGAGGAGCGAATGGCCACCAAATTGGACAAGACGATCAAGCGCGAGCTGGAGCTCGAGGGCAAGCTGTATACCGTTACCATGTCGCCCGAAGGCGTGAAGATCACGGCCAAGGGTGCCCGCAAGGGACCCGAGATCACCTGGGCGACCCTGCTCAGCGGCGACGCCGAGCTCCGCCGCGATCTCAACGTGTCGGTGGACGCCTACCGCGGCTGACGCCGCGAGCGCTTGTCGAGTGGCCCGGTCGGACGCCGGCCGGGCCGCCGCGTTCTCCTTACCCCGACGCGGGCCCGGTGGCCACGCCAGCTCGGCCGCCGCCGCGCCTGCTGCGGCGAGGGTGCATGCGGCAGGGCTGGTCCGCGAAGGTGCAGGCGGCAGGGCTGGCCGCGATTGTGCCCTCCCCTGGCCGTGTCGACGAGCCGCCCCATCCCCGTCATCCGCAGTCCCGCCAGCTACCACGAGCGGCCGTTCTCCCCGGCCGATGCCGATACGGTGAGGAGATCCTGGCCAATTCCGTCGATTGAGCTGACGCCGAGCCGCCGAGCGGTCGCCGTGGTCGCCGCCCTCGGCGCGGTGCTGGCGATGGGCCTGGTCGCGGCCCCCCTCGCCGCGCAGCGTCGCCCCGTGACTGGACGACCGGCGGTCGAGCCCGCGCCGGCCGGCTGGGGCCGCTTCATTGCGGCCTTCGACGGCTACACCGTGGCCGACGGGGTGGTCGGCGGGAGGGTCATGGTGCTCCGCCAGGGGCGAGTGGTGGGGGACCACCGGGTCGGTCTGGGAGATCGCGAGCGCGGGACCCCGCCCGCACCCGACGCCGTCTACCACTGGGCCTCGATCACCAAGACCCTGACCGCCATCGCCATCATGCAGCTGCGTGATCGCGGGCGCCTCTCGCTCGACGATCCCATTACCCGCTGGGTACCCGAGCTGCGCCTGATCCACGACCCCTTTGGTCCGGTCGACCGGGTGACCCTGCGGATGCTGCTGTCCCATTCCGGGGGCTTCCAGAACCCGACTTGGCCCTACGGCGAGGGCCGGCCGTGGGAGCCGTTCGAGCCGACCCGCTGGGAGCAGCTGGTGGCGATGATGCCGTACCAGGAGATCGCCTTTCCGCCCGGCACGAAGTTCAGCTACAGCAACCCCGGCTTCGTCTACCTCGGGCGGGTGATCGAGTCCGTCACCGGTGACCCGTGGGCGGTCTACATCCAGAAGAACATCTGGACTCCGCTGGGTCTGACCCGGAGCTTCGTCGGCACCTCGCCCTATCATCTGGCGCCACTCCGGGCCGCGAGCTATACCATCCACCAGGATGACGGCCGCACCCGGACCGAGGCCAACCCGCGCGAGTTCGACCCCGGCATCACCATCCCGAACAGCGGCTGGAACGCGCCGATGAGCGATCTCGTGACCTATCTGGGCTTCCTGAGCGGGGCGATGGGCGACGACTCGGCCCAGGTCCGCCGGGGCGCGGCGGTCCTTCGGCGGGCCAGCCTGGAGGAGATGTGGCGCCCGGTCGTGCCGCTCGGGACCGGCGCGCCGGACGAGGCCTTCGGGCTCTCGTTCTATCTCTATCGCCGGTCGGGCACCACCGTGGTCGGCCACACGGGCGAGCAATCGGGCTTCCGTTCGTTCTTCTTCCTCGATCCGGCAACGACCACCGGCGTGATCGGCATCCTCAACACCACCAACGAGGCCCGGCCCGAGCAGTCGAACGCCGGCTGGGATTGGCTCATCCACCAGGCGGTCGCGCTGGTGGCGCCATGAGCGAGCCCCGGTGAGCGAGTCTCGCGGACGGCATCGCCCGAGCGAAGAGGGCATCCCTCGGCCCGAGGGCCCGCCGTTCGAGGGGTCCGAGGCGATGCTCGAGCTGCAGCCGGCCGAGCAGCCGGCGCCTGTGACGCCGATCCGGCCCGGGCGCATGCACCTGGTCGTGGTGATGACCCGGGCGGTCACCCCGGCCGACGGCGCGCCGACCGGGGCGGCCCTGATGTCGCGCTGGTGGCATCCCTCGCTCCATCGCTGGCACGAGGTCCCGTTCGAATCGCTCGAGCATGCCCTGCACCTGTTCGTCGACGAGAGCGGCTGGGTCCTCCGGCAGCAGCAGGCCCTCGATGCGCCCCAAGCGTTCGAGCTGGTCTTCGAGGCCCGGCGGGAAGACTTCAGCCGGCCGAGCACCGAGGCCATGTTGCAGGACGTCGGCCTGACGCCGGAGGACGTGGCCGATCTGATCGAGCGTGTCGAGCGAGAGAACGGATCAGGCGAATCCGCGTGACCGAGTCCCGATCTCCCGGACAGGCTTTCGCCGACCACTTCTCCGCCATCGCTCCGGCCTACGCCGCCGCCCGTCCCACCTATCCGCCCGCCCTGTTCCGCTGGCTGGCCGGAGAGGCGCCGAGCCGTCGGTCCGTCTGGGACTGTGCCGCCGGCAGTGGACAAGCCACGCTCGCGCTGGCCGAGCTGTTCGATGCCGTCCTGGCGACCGACGCCAGCGCCGCCCAGCTTGCCCAGATGCCGGAACGCCCCAATGTCCGGCGCCGGGCCTCACCGGCCGAGGCGAGCGGGCTCCCCGACGCTTCTACTGACTTGGTGACCGTCGCACAGGCGCTCCACTGGCTGCCGCTGGCCCCCTTTTGGCGCGAGGTCAGTCGGGTGCTGGTCGATGGCGGGCTGGTGGCGGCGTGGTGCTACGGCATCCAGCAGGTGGAGCATCCGGAAATCGACCGGGTGGTCCAGCGCTTTTATCACCAGGTCGTGGGCCCGTACTGGCCGCCCGAGCGCCGCCTGGTGGAGACCGGCTACGCCACGCTCGAGCTGCCTTTCGAACCCGTGGAGGCGCCGGCGTTCGAGATGGCGGTGGACTGGAGTTTGAGTGAGTTCCTCGCCTACGTCGGCACCTGGTCCGCGACCGGGCGCTACCGCGTCGAGCACGGCGCCGATCCGATCGACTCCCTTGGGGCGGAGCTGGCGCGATGGTGGGGCGACGCTTCCCGGCGAGTCCGCTGGCCGCTCAGCCTGCGGGTGGGCAGATCGCACCGCACGGTCTAACTTTCCCGCCATTCCGCTGCTCTCCGCCTAGCTCGAGACTGCCATGCCGACGCTGATCGCCCGCCCGACCATCATCCAGGCCGCCGGGAATCTCCCCAAACGGATCGAGGAGTATGCCGGCCGGGTAAACTCGGGACACGAGCGCGTGAGCATCGCCCGAATGGTCTCGCCCGAGGGATGGGTCGAGCCGGGGCAGCGACCGGAGTTCGAGGAGATCACTGTGGTGCTGCGGGGAATGCTCCGGGTGGAACACGAGGGCGGAGCGCTCGAGGTCCGCGCCGGGCAGGCTGTGGTCGCCGGGCCAGGCGAGTGGGTTCGCTACGCCAGCCCCGAGCCCGGCGGCGCCGAGTACATCGCCGTCTGTCTCCCGGCGTTCGGGCCCGCCGCGGTGCACCGGGACGGCGGCGCGTGACCGCCGGCCCCACCGGTCCGCCGCCCCCGGCCGGGCCTGGTTCGCGCCGTCTGGTGCTGCTCCTCCTGATCCTCGCCGCGGTGCTGGCGGTGCTGCCCGTCGTGGTCGCCCGCTCGCGGCCGGTGCAGCTCATGCGCGCTGACCTGACCGAGGTCCTCGCCGCTTGCCGGGCCCGGTACGAGGCCGCACGAACGGCCGCCGACACGGTCGAGGCCGACGCCTGGCAGCCACCGTTGCAGGGCGTCCGCCGGCCGCACGACCCGACCTGCGGTCCCTATCGCCGCCGCAACATGCTGGCCGGTGCCCGGCGATGACGGGGCGGCTGGAAGCCATCTGGCTCAAGCGGGCCCATCGGGGGCCGATGGATCCGGTCAGCCGGGCCACGCTGGTGGCGGGCCGGGGCCTGGTGGGCAACGCCGATCAGGGTCGCCGCCGGCAGGTCACCGTGATCGAGCGCGAGGTCTGGGACCGGATGATGACCCGGCTCGGGGCGGCGGTGAGTCCGAGCGCCCGGCGGGCCAACCTGCTGATCAGCGGGTGCGCCCTGGCCGGCCAGCGGCGGCGGGTGCTCCGGATCGGCGGCTGCCGGGTGCGGATCCTGGGCGAGACCCGGCCCTGCGAGCGGATGGACCAGGCGCTGCCGGGTCTGCGCGATGTCATGGGGCGGGACTGGGGCGGCGGGAGCTTCGGGGAGGTGCTGGACGACGGGGTCGTCGAACTGGGAGCCGAGGTCCGGTGGGATGAGCCCGAGCCCGGAAACGACGACGGCCGGCTCGGGTGACCCCGAGCCGGCCGCTTGCAGATAGCGCGGTCGCTTATCGTCCGAGCTTGACGACGTTCTCCGCAGCCGGGCCCTTCTGGCCCTGAACCACGTCGAACTCGACGCGCTCGCCCTCGGCGAGGGTCTTGAAGCCCTGACCCTGAATTGCCGAGTGATGGACGAAGCAGTCCTTCTGACCGCCTTCGGGCGTGATGAAGCCGAAGCCCTTGGCGTCATTGAACCACTTGACCGTGCCGGTGGTGCGCATTGTTCCTACTCCTTGATAAGCTGTAATCGGAGTTCGTGCATGCCGCACCTACCCGACTACGCGATCTGCGTGATGTTACCCTCACGCGGGGCCGCTGCCGACCCGGCAGCAACAACAAAGGGAGTCGGCGCGAACTCCGCCAACTCCCTGAACCCGTCCTGGAATCTTGGCTCCGCCGCTCTGTCGACGTGACAGAAGAAGGCGAATAATAAGTAGTTGGACCCGATTTCGCAAGTCCCGGCCGTTGCCAACCCTGGATCAGGAGACACCCATGACCGCCGCCCTCGTCACCCGCCCCGGACCCGATGAATATGGCGCCGTCTACGCCGGCTACATCGCCCGGGTGCCGGCCGACGCCGACATCGTATCGGTGCTGGCCGGGCAGCAGGCGGACAACCTGGCCCGTCTCCGGGCCATGCCGGAGAGCCGCGGCGACCACCGCTACGCGCCGGACAAATGGAGCGTGAAGCAGGTCCTGCTGCACGTGGCCGATACCGAGCGCATCATGACCTACCGCGCGCTCCGGATCGCGCGCGCCGATGCCACCCCATTGCCCGGATTCGATGAGGCCGCCTACGCTCCGCTGTCGGGAGCGGACGCGCGCACGGTGGCCGACCTGGCCCAGGAGCTGGCCGACGTCCGGCAGGCCTCGCTGGCCCTGTTCCGCCATCTGCCGCCCGACGCCTGGAGCCGCCGCGGCACCGCCAGCGGCTACGCCGCCAGTGTCCGTGGCCTGGCCTGGATCGTCGCCGGGCATGAGCGGCATCATTTCGCCGTGCTGGCCGAGCGCTACGGGGTCTGACCGCAGGCTGCGGCCCGTAGGCGGCGCGCCAGTTCGCCTGAGTCTTGGATGCTCGGCCGCCAGGTGGACTCGGCCGCCAGGTGGACTCGGCGGCCAGGTGGACTCGGCGGCCAGGCGCACTCGGCGGCCAGGTGGACTCGGCGGCCCGGTGGACTCGGCGGCCCGGTGCACTCGGCCGCCGGGTGGATTGGGCAGCCGGGTGTGATGAGAAACCAGAGGTCGTAGCGTCGGGAGGTGGCGGTGGACATTTCTTGCGGGGGGCACCGCGAAATCGCCGCTCGTCCGAGCGGGCCGGGCTGGCGAGGCCGAGGGGCGGGCCCAAAGGCCGAGCAGCAGGCATGACCGTCATCCGGCCCGCCGGGGTATCGGATGCGCCGTGGCTGGCCGAGCTGGCCGAGCGCACCTTTCGCGAGACCTACGCGGCGCACAATACGCCGGCGGACATGGAGCACTATGTCGCCGGGCATTTCAGTTCAGAACGCCAGGCGGCCGAGCTGGCCGACCCTCGCCTCATCACCCTGGTGGCCGAGGTAGCGGGCAGTCCGGCCGGGTATGCCCAGCTGGGGCGAACCAGAGCGCCCGCCTGCGTGACCGGCGCCGCGCCGATCGAGATCGTCAGGTTCTACGTGGACCGACCGTGGCACGGCCGCGGCGTGGCGGCCAGTCTGATGGCGGCGGCGGTGGGCGCGTCGGCCGACGTCGGAGGTCGTACCCTGTGGCTCGGGGTCTGGGAGCGAAACGGCCGAGCGATTGCCTTCTATCGCAAGGCCGGTTTCGTCGAGGTGGGCCGGCAGACCTTCATCCTCGGCACCGATCACCAGCGCGACCTGGTGCTGGCCCGCCCGGTCGCCCGGACGTCCACCTGAGGCGCCCATGCCGGACCACCTGATGACCCTGCTGCAGTGGAACCTTCAGCCGACAGCGGGGCGGCGCAGCTGGCACGGGGGCCCCACCCCGGTAGGCGCCTTGCGAGGCGTCACCGCGGCGCAGGCCGCCTGGCGGCCGACCCCGAGGCGAAAGAGCATCTGGGAGCTGACGCTCCACATTGCCTACTGGAAGTACACGGTCCGGCGCCACCTGGAGGACGGCGGAGGACCCCGCTTCCCCCGGTCGCCCGCCAACTTTCCCCGCCAGCCCGATCCGGCCGACGAGCGGGCCTGGGCCGGCGACATGGCACTGCTGCGGAGCGAGCACCAGCGGCTGATCGCGGCGGTCTCCGGGCTGTCTCCCGACCGCCTTGGGGCCGTCCCGCCTGCAGGACGTCGCTGGACTTATGGGGAGCTGGTGCTGGGCATCGCCGCTCACGATGCGTATCACACGGGTCAGGTCCAGCTGCTCAAGCGACTCTGGCAGGAACGGGCCGGGCTCGGCCGGGGCGGCGCTCGTGCCCGCTGAGATCCGGCGGGCCACCCCCGCGGACATCGAGGCGGTGACTCCGCTGTTTGACGCCTACCGGCAGTTCTACGGCCAGCCCTCGGATCCGGGCTTGGCCCGCGACTTCATCAGCCAGCGGCTTGCCCGGAGCGAGTCGGTCATCTTCCTGGCCAGGCGGGACGGCCGCGGCGTGGGCTTCGTCCAGCTGTATCCGGCCTTCTCCTCGACGGCGCAGCGGCCTCGCCGCCTCTGGATTCTCAACGATCTGTTCGTCACCCCCGAGGCGCGCCGGGGCGGGGTGGCCCAGGCGCTGCTCGCCGCCGCACGGCGGCTGGCGGAGGAAAGCGGCGCCGTGGGCCTGGAGCTGGTCACCGCCCGCACCAACCTGGCGGCTCAGCGATTGTACCAGTCGCTGGGCTGGCGACATGACGACGGCTTTCTCCGCTACGAGCTGAGCCTCGACGAGTGAGCCGACCAGACCTGCTCAAGGCGTTGGACGAAGCCATCGCCGCGGTCCGGCGCCTGGAGACCCCGGGGCTCCGCACCAGCACCGGCGCGCCGGCGACCGGGGAGCTGGCGCAGCTGCGAACGGACCTGGGGCTCCGCCGCGAGGAGGTCGCGGCGGGCGGCGAGCTCGACCACGACTGGGCTCGCCGGACGGTGCGCTCGGTGGCCGGCTGGCTGCCGGATGCCGAGCTCCCGCTCCTGGCCCGCCTGGGGGCGGTCGTTCGGGCCGCCGATTCCTGAAGCGGTACGGACGGACCTCGGCGGGCTAGTCGCCCGGGCGAGTGCCGCGGTATACTCACCCGATGCCTATGCCTCCGTCTCCCGACCGCGGTCTCGCCGACCTCTTCACCCGCAACCGGGCCTGGGCCGCCGCCGTGCGCCGCCGCGAACCGGACTTCTTCGAGCGTCTGGCCGGCCAGCAGAACCCGCGCTACTTCTGAATCGGCTGCTCCGACAGCCGGGTGCCCGCCAATGAGATCGTCGGCCTGCTGCCGGGCGAGATGTTCGTCCACCGCAACGTCGCCAACGTGGTCGTGCACACCGACCTCAACTGTCTGTCGGTGCTGCAGTATGCGGTGGACGTGCTGGAGGTCGACCACGTGATGGTGGTGGGCCACTACGGCTGCGGCGGTGTCCGCGCCGCCTGGGACGCACGGCCGCTCGGGCTGATCGACAACTGGCTGCGGCACGTCCAGGACGTGGCGGCGCGTCACTCGGCTGAGCTCCAGGTCCTCGGTGACGGGCCCGAGCTCTACGATCGCCTGTGCGAGCTCAACGTGCTCGAGCAGGCGGTGCACGTCTGCCGCACCACCATCGTCCAGGATGCCTGGCGGCGCGGCCGCCAACTCACCGTCCATGCCTGGGTCTACAGCCTCCGCGACGGCCTGCTGCGGGACCTCGGCTTCGCCGCGGCGGCGGCGGACGAGGTCCTCGAGCACCATGGGCGCGCGCTCGGACAGCGGCCCAGGCTCGCCGCCGGCTGAGGCGATGGACCTGGTCGCCTCCGCCACGGAGCGCACCACCGCCGCGACCGACGCCGTGCTCGCCGCGGCCGTCATCGCCGTGCTCGTGGCCGTGTGGCGGGCGACGCCGCCGTCGTTACCCCGGTCGATCTGGCTGGCGGCGCTGGCCTCCCTGGCTGCCGCATCAGCCATGGCCGCGGCGGCGCATGGGCTGGCCCTGGCAGAGCCGGCTCGTCAGCGCCTCTGGCAGCCGCTCTGGCTGCTGCTCGGCGTCATGATCGCGCTGTTCGTGGTGGGGGCCGTGTGCGACTGGCGGGGCGAGCGGACCGCCCGCGCCTGGCTGCGCCCGATGCTGGCGGTCGCGCTGATGTTCTACCTGGCCAGCCGCCTCGCCGGCGGCAGCTTTCTCGCCTTCGTGGTCTACGAGGCGGCCGGGCTGCTGTTCGCCCTGGGGGTGTATCTCGGCCTGGCTCGAAGGGGACGGCCCGGCGCCGTGGCCCTGGCCATCGCCCTCGGCATGAGCCTTGGGGCTGGCGCGGTCCAGGCCACCTCGTGGCGTGTGCAATTCGCCGGCCTGCCGTTCGATCACAACGCCCTGTTCCACATGCTACAGCTGGCCGGGCTCCCGTTTCTCGCCTTCGGGCTCCGCCGACTGCTCACCCCGACCTTGTCCGCCGAGCCCGCCTGATGTCCGCCTCCCTGGCCAGCCATGTCGCCACCATCCTGGATCGCGATCTTCGCGGGGTGCGCCGTGAGCTCGAGGCCTATCCGGATGAGCGGCAGATCTGGCAGGTGGTGCCCGGCCTGCCCAATACGGCGGGCACGCTGGCGCTGCATATTGCCGGGAATCTCCAGCACTTCATCGGTGCGCAATGGGGCGGGACGGGGTACCGGCGAGACCGTGAGGCCGAGTTCGGGCGGCGTGACGTTCCTCGCGCCGAGCTGGTGGCCGAAGTCGAGCGGGCGAGGTCAGCCGTGTCGCTCGGGCTCGAACGGGTCCCGCCCGAGGTCGTGGCCGGTGACTATCCCCTGGTCGTGACGGGGGCCGCCCTGGCCACGGCGGATTATCTGATCCATCTCTGCGTCCATGCGGCCTACCACCTGGGCCAGCTCGACAGTCACCGCCGGCTGGTCACCGGGGCTGCCTCGGGGGTGGGGCTGGTCGCTCCGGCTGAACTGGGCAGCGCACGCCTGGTCGCGGAATGACTTCGCCCGGCTTTCAGCAGGTCATCATCGCCGCCGCCGTGAGGAGCTCGAAGTCGCTGCCCCGGACCGGGTGGGCCCGAAGCTGGTCGAGCGCCCCGCTCCAGCGCGGGTCCGAGGTGCCGGTGACGTACCAGCCGCTCCCCTGGTCGGCCAGGATCAGCCCATAGGTCTTGAGCGCGGTCAGGATCACCAGCGCATCGCCCGAGTACCCGGCGAGTGAAAAGTCCGCCCGCAGGCGGGCGCGGGTGCCGTAGGGCGGCAAGGCGGCGTCCGCATACTGGCCGCAGTGGCTCGCGGGGGCGACGTAGGCCCGACGCACGTGAGGCACCGTGAAGCGAAGGGCGTGGCTGATCCGGCCGGCCGCCACCTCCTCATACTTGAGCAGGCCGGGAAGAATGGGCAGACCGGCGGCATCGGCCGAAGTCCAGCCGGCCGGCCGGGCCGCGTTGCTGGTCAGGTCCCAGCGGGCCGACGAGCTGACCCGAAATCCGTCGGCCGTCCGCTCGGTGTTGTACAGCTCGAACAGGACGCAGTCGCCCTGACGGACCACCAGCACGTGGCGGTCGCCCGCGGCGGGACTCGGATCAGCGGCGCTGCCGCCCTCGATGGCGACGTCGAGCGGAATCGGCATCGGGCCGGGATCGCTCTCGTCGGAATAGTCGGCCCCGTCGGTCCCGAAGGTGATCGGTACCAGCGGCTGGTCGGCCGGCACGACGGTGAAGGGAATGCCGTAGTATTCCTCGGTCGTCCCCAGGTCGAGGTGCAGCGCGCTTCCGGGAGACATGGTGGCTAGCAGGGCGTCCGAGTTGCCGGCCACAGGATCCCGACTCACGTCGCGGTTCCAGGGATTGTCGGCAGGGAACAGCTGGCACCCGCCGACGCTGGCCACGGCCCCATCGCCGGGAGGTGGGGAGGGGGGCAGGGGCCCGGCGGGCGGGTTGGGTGCGGAGGGATCGGCCCCACCGGTCCCGCAGCCTGCAAGGAGCAGCCACAGCAGCGCCTGCCGGAGGTACATGGAAGTCCCCGCAGTGATGGAGGCTAGCGTCGTGATGCAAGAGCTGGCGGCCGGAGCCGTCGGTCCAAAGGCAAGTTCCATGCTCTCCGATCGTGGCGGGCTGGGCGCAGCGCCGAGAGCGCGGAGGCGAGTCTGCCACCGGTGAACGACCGGCCCTCCAGCTTACCGCCAGCCCCCCGTGGCCCCGGCAGTCTCGCGGCCGCGATCAACTGGATGGGCGGCCTGTCGCTGCTGCTCTGCTGGCTTCCCGTCGCCGGACCGCTCATCGCCGGGCTGGTGGGGGGCACCAAGGCCGGCACGGTCGGGCGGGCCATCGTCGCGGTCTTTCTGCCTGCCCTCCTCACCGGGGCGCTGGCCGCGGTGGGGGTCACCT
>DATAOR010000255.1:0-5080 GCA_036265635.1 Gemmatimonadales bacterium | reverse complement strand
CCCCGGCGGTCGAGCCCGACCCGCTCCTGGAGGTAGAACACCGGGCCGCGCGAGGTCAGCTTGATCAGCACCGCCAGGAGCACGAACACCGGCCACAACGCCACCAGCGCCACCAGCGCCAGGGTGAAGTTCAGCGCCCGGGTAGGCCAGTTCGACTCCTCGACGGCAGCCGACTGGCTCGGCGGGACGTCCGGGGCGGCCTCGTCGGTGATAGACCACGGATCAGCGTCCCGCAGCTCGGGGCCGGCAGACCAGGCAGTCAGGGCTTCGATCAGACGCATCAAATCCTTCGTCCGTGAGGCTCGTGGAAGGTAGGTCCGTCCGGTCTGCCACCGCGCGGCCACGCGGCGATCGCACCGGGCCGGCATCGCTAGGCCGGGCACGACCCCGGTCGAGCACGATCTATGCCCGGCGCGGGACCCTCACAAGCACTTTCTTGCACCTTCATAAACGGTTAGAGATCAAGCCCTTAGCTGCCAAGGGCCCGGCCGATTCCGAGCCTTGCCCGAGCCCGGCGTCGAGGCTCGACTACATCAGACTTGCAGAGCGCTACAGCCGGCAGTGCGCTGTGCCCTTCATCACCTGGCGTTCGACGGTGCTTGGGCGCTCGAGCTCGCCACTACGCCCGCAGGGCCCACCAACGGACCAACAGCACGGTACCGACGGCGAGCAACAGATGCGTCACACCCGACGCCGTGATACCGCCAAAAACGAGAACCACCCAGACCACCAGGGCAGCCACGGCCACGATCAGCGTAGGGCTCAGGAAGTTCGATGCCATCATGGGAGGCGCCCTCGCGTGGGAGGCGGGAATGCTCGGTTGATTCCGCGCAACTGAACTCCTATCTTAGTCCCAGCGGTAGCGGGGAGCCAAATTATTGAGCCAACAGGTCCAGTGATGGGCCCACATGCCGTGGCCGATGCCATGCCCCCCGGGGGAAGGCAGGAGTCAAAGCGAGGGCGCCGAGCATTCTCATTGGGCTTCAATAATCCTCCTCGTTGCCGTGCGCCATGCGCCGATCGGATCTCCGGTCGGCGTATGTGCATTTGGCGGGCGGCACGGGCAGGGACGGCTGCCTCACCGTGCCGGACACGCCCCGTGGACCGTTCGGGCCGGCGACCTTGGTCGGGCCGGCGGGACCCCATCGCCGGCTTGGCCCTGCGCCGCTTGACCTGGCTCCGGGCTGCCGCCTGATTCCCCTGCATCCTGTCCCCGGATTCACCGATGCCCCGATGCCGAGTGACCCGGCGTGTGCACTTCAACGCGGCCCATCGCCTGCACAATCCCGAGGCGTCGGAGGCGTGGAACGTGACTACGTACGGCGTCTGCAACAACCCGAACTTTCACGGCCACAATTACGAGCTCGACCTGTCGGTCGAAGGCGAGGTGGATCCGCGGACGGGTTACGTCATGGACCTCAACCGGCTCAAGGATCTTGCCCAGGACCTGCTGCTGCGTCACCTGGACCACAAGAACCTGAACCTCGACGTGCCCTGGTTTCGCGACCTGATTCCGACATCCGAGCACATCGCCGTGGTCTGCTGGCGGGTGCTCCGTCCCGCCATATCGGCCGAGCTCACGCTCCATCTTCGTCTCTGGGAAACACCGAGGAACTATGTCGACTACGCGGGGGAGTAAGGACGGGTCCCGGGTGAAGCCCAGACCGGACCGGGCGATGGGGACGGCCCCGGCCGAGCCGCACCTCGAGCCCTTCGCGGACAAGATCCGGGACGTGCTGGCGGCTCTTGGTGAGGATCCCGAGCGCGAAGGCCTGCTCAAGACCCCCGAGCGGGTCGAGTCCTCCCTCCGGTTCCTGACCCAGGGCTACCATCTGTCGGTCGCCGATGCCATCGGGGAAGCCGTCTTTGCCGAGCAGCACCAGAGCATGATCATGGTCCGCGACATCGAGCTCTATTCGCTCTGCGAGCACCACCTGTTGCCGTTCTTCGGCCGCGCCCACGTGGCCTACATCCCCCACGGAAAGATCCTCGGCCTGTCGAAGGTGGCTCGCGTCGTGGACGTGTTCGCCCGCCGGCTCCAGGTGCAGGAGCGGCTCACCGACCAGATCGCCGACGCCATTATGGAGGTGCTCCAGCCGACCGGGGTCGGTGTGGTCATCGAGGCAGCCCACTTCTGCATGATGATGCGCGGCGTCCAGAAGCAGAATTCGCGCACGGTGACCAGCGCCCTGCGGGGGATCTTCCGGGACGACTCGAAGACGAGAGTGGAGTTCCTCCGGCTGGCCCACGGAGGCAAGCTGGCCGAGTGAGACGGCTCGACGGGCAGACGGCGCTCGTCACCGGCGCCTCGCGGGGCATCGGGGCGGCGGTGGCTGGGGGACTTCGGGACGCAGGCGCCAAGGTTATCCGGCTGGCCCGAACGCTGCCGGCCGAACCCGGCTACCTCGACCTCGCGGCCGACCTGACCGACCCCCGACAGACCGAGGCACTGCCCGCGCGGCTGGAGCAGCTCGCCGGCGTCCCGGACATCGTGGTGAGCAACGCCGGCGGCTTTCTGCTGGCGCCGCTCGAATCCACCACGATGGCCCAGTTCGATGCCCTGGTGGCGATCAACCTGCGGGCCGCCTTCGCGGTGGCCCGGGCCCTGCTGCCGCTCCAGCGCCGGGCCGGCCGGGGCGCCTTCATCACGGTAGGCAGCGTGGCAGACCACGTCGGCTTTGCGGACAACGCTGCCTATGCGGCCACCAAATACGGGCTCCGCGGCCTGCACGAGACCCTGGTGAGCGAGTACCGCGGCAGCGGGGTCCGGCTGACCCTGGTCTCGCCCGGGCCGACCGACACGTCCACCTGGGACCCATTCGATCCCGACCACCGGCCGGGGTTCCCCACCCGGGCGGCCATGCTCCGCTCGGCCGATGTCGCCGAGGCCATCGTCTTCGTCGCCACCAGACCGGCCCACGTCGCCATCGACTGGCTCAGGCTGGGTCCGGCCTGAAGCCACTCCACCACCAGACCACACCCATGCGCATCCCGATCCTCGCCGCCGTCCTCGTCCTGTGGTCTTCGACCGGGCGGCTCTCCGCCCAGAGCGCGCCGCCGCCGCTGCCCGACAGCACCGGCTGGGGGGTCCACGTGCTCAGCGTCGCGCGCGATCCGCTGGGGACGCTCTGGGTCGGCACCTACGGCCAGGGGATCTACCGGCTGCCGCCAGGCGCCACGGCCTGGCAGTCGCTCCGGCACGATACGACCGCCACCTCCATCTCGATGGACTTCGTTCAGGCGTTCGCCTTCGGGCCACGGGGCGAGATCTGGTACGGCACCGTCGGGAACGGCTGGGGGCTGTCCACGGACGGCGGGCAGACCTGGCGCAATTGGACCTATGACCAGCTGGGACCGGAGTGGCAGTACGTGATCCCGTCCGGCCTCGCCGTCCGGGGCGACACCACCGTCGTGGCCACGGCCGACGGCCTGCAGATCACCACCGACGACGGGGCGCACTGGACCGCCATCGGGGACGCGGTGGGCCCGCCGGCCAAGGGCCCGGCCGACACCGCGCTGCCGCTGCTGGCCAACGAATACGTGCGCCGCCTTGCCGCCGACCGGCGCGGCTGGAACGTCACCACGCTCCGGGGTAACCAGCGCGTGATGCACGGCCCCGAGGGCTGGCACACGGCGCCGCTGGCGGCCGCCGCTTTCCCGCCGTCCAACGCCATTCTGATCGGGCGGGTACAGTACCGCGGCACTCACTGCGGGCTTCGGCCTGCCACCGATACGCTGCCTTGCATCCGGAAGACGGCCCCCGCCGCCAGCCCGCCGGCGGCGCCCCGCACCCTGTGGTTCCGCCGGCCCATCGCCCGGACCGACAACGCCTACATCGATCAGACCTATCGGTACGGATCGACGATGGGCGGCTTCTTCCAGCAGCACCAGGGGGTCGAATTCAACAATCCGGACGGCACGCCCGTGATGGCCGGGCTGGGCGGGCGCGTGGTCTACGCCGGGCGGGCCGAGGAGGGGGCCAATACGGTCGCCATCCGCCACGATACCACCGTGAGCGCGGAGGGAAAGCGCTACCGGCTGTACTCCATCTACTACCACAACAGCTCGCTGGCCGTGAAGCTGGGGGCCCGGGTCCAGACGGGGCAGGTCATAGCCCGGGTGGGCAATACCGGGCGAGCCACCAACGACCATCTCCACTTCGAGCTGGCGGCCTCGCCGACGGACTCCATCGGGGCGATCGTCGATTCGCTGCAGCGGTTTCCGCCCTACACCGTGAATCCCGAGCTCTGGCTCGAGCCACTGCCCAACACCGGCATCGTGGCGGGGCAGGTGTTCGATGCCGCCGGTGCCGCGGTTCCCCAGGCCCGCATCTACGGGCTGGTCAAGCGCGAGCCGATCGAGACCCCGTTCTCCTACGCCGAGACCTACGGCGACAAGGCGCACGGGCACCCACTGTATCACGAGCACTTCGCCGTGAGCGACGTGCCGGTCGGAACCTACGTGGTGGGGACCGAGATCGGGGGCAAGAAAGTCTACCGCCAAGTCACCGTGGAGGCGGGTCAGCTCACCTGGGTGGTGTTCAAGCCCTGATGTTCATCGAGCTCACCGACCATCTCCGCTGTCCGGCGGAGCACGATGAGGCGTTCCTGGTGCTCCTGCCGGACCTGGCCGAGGGACGATCGGTCCGGAAGGGCACCCTGGGGTGCCCCATCTGCGATCGGCGGTTCACCCTCCGGGATGGAGTGTTCGACGCCGGGGACGGGCCAGCCCCGGCCCCGGCCGACGCGACCCGTCTGGGGCCGGAGGCAGTGGCGGCCCTGATCGGGCTGGGCGGGCCCGGCGGGTACCTCGTGCTGGTGGGCGCGCCGGGCGGCCAGTGGCGCGAGCAGGCGGGACTGATGCCCGGGGTGGGGCTGGTGGCGGTCAACCCGCCCGCCGGCGTGGAAGACGAGGATGGCGTGAGCGTGATTCGCGCGGGGCGGCTGCCGCTCAAGAAGAGCTCGATGCGGGGCGTCGTCCTGGGCGCGCCCTACGGCGGCGACGAAGCTTGGGTGCGGGAAGCGGCCCGGGTGGCGCTGCCGGGGCTCCGGGTGGCCGCGGAAGGGCCGGATCCCGACCC
>DATAOR010000254.1:0-7248 GCA_036265635.1 Gemmatimonadales bacterium | reverse complement strand
CGCACCCGGGCGACGCTCAGCGACTCGGCAGCGGCGACCTGCCGGAGAGAGTCGGGTCCGTAGTAGGCGTCCACGTAGTTGGCATCGTGCCGGCCCAGTGACAGGCCGAGCACGACGTAGCGACGAGCCACGGCATCGAGGACCATGGGGTCCGGCGCTGCCGGGCCGTGGGACCGGCAGCCCAGGACGAGGCCGAGGGTGGCGATGAATAGGCGGGTTCGCGCGTCATGGGGCATGATGATTGGGATCTCATGGTTGGGGCGCCGGTCGGGGGCCCGGCTCGGCAGGCGAGTCGGTCTCGCCGGGGTCCGCCCGCCGAAGCGACGGGCCGAGCAGCCAGAGCAGGTAGCTCAGCGGGGCCGCCTCGACCGCGGCGAGCATGATGCTCCGCCCGAGCAAGTCGAGCCAGCTGGGCCCGCTGTCACCCGCCCGGAGCCAGGCCAGGCCCATCAGCAGGGCCGTTCCCGCCGGTACGGCCGCCGTGAAGGCCACCGCCACGGCGCCCGGCCACCGCCGGGTCAGGCGCCGGCCGCTCCGGACCACGAACGCGCTGCACGCCAGGGCCTGGGCGGCGAGCACGGCGAGCTGACCGCCCGTCAGCAGGGCGGGCGGCCGGCGCGGCCAGCCGAGCGTGTTGGAGATGACGATGGCCGCGGCGCAGACCGCCAGCAACCCCGCCAGCCAGGCCACCAGCCCTTCCCACAGGCGGTCCGGAATCGACGTGTCGCTTGGCGGCCGCACCGGGTCGCTGGTCCTGGCAGTTCCGAGGGGGGTCAAGCCAGGGCCGCCCGAGGCCGGTGGGCAGCGGGGTGAGGCGGGCGTACGGTTCGGGTCATCGAGCCTCCCGCGAAGGGGCTGGGGCAAAGATAGCGAGGGGCCGACGCGCCGCTCCACCGGCGGCGCCGCGGCCGCTACGGGGCCGGAACGTTCCGAGCCGTCTAGATTGCGGTCGGTCGCCATCCTCGACGAGAGTCTATGCTCCCCCTGCTGCTCGCGCTCGCGATTCAGGCCGCTCCCGCCGATCCCCCCGACGACCTGGCGCGATGGACCGGTCAGGCCCGATCGGTCACGATCATCCGCGACGATTGGGGCATCGCCCATGTCCACGGCCGGACCGACGCGGACGCCGTCTTCGGCATGATCTACGCCCAGGCCGAGGACGACTTCAACCGGATCGAGACCAACTACCTGACCGCTTTGGGGCGCCTGGCCGAAGCCGAGGGCGAGCCTGCCATCTGGCAGGACCTCCGGATGCGGCTGTTCATCGACCCGGACAGCCTGCGGGCCCGCTACGCCGCCAGCCCGGACTGGCTCCGGCGGCTCATGATCGCCTGGGCCGACGGACTCAACTATTACCTGCGTACCCACCCGTCCACCCGGCCGCGCGTGCTGACCCGGTTCGAGCCGTGGATGGCGCTCAGCTTCACGGAGGGCAGCATCGGGGGCGACATCGAGACCGTCTCGCTCGAGGCGCTCGAGGCCTTTTACGGCGACAGTGCCGGCCCACCCGTGCCGGCCGCCGGCGAGGCCTCGGGTGACGGGCGCCCCGAACCGGGCGGGTCGAACGGCTTCGCCATCGCGCCCGGCAATACCGTCGCCCATCGCGCCTTGCTGCTGATCAACCCGCATACCTCCTTCTTCTTCCGCTCGGAGCAGCAGGTCACCAGCGATGAAGGACTCAACGCCTACGGCGCCGCCACCTGGGGCCAGTTCTTCCTCTACCAGGGATTCAACGACCGGCTCGGCTGGATGCACACCTCCACCGGGGCGGACGTGATCGATGAGTACGCCGAGACGATCGTGCGCCGGAGTGGACAGCTACTGTACCGCTACGGCGGGGCGACGCGGCCGCTGCTTAGGGGCCAGATCACGATCCCGTTCCGGACCGCGGACGGGCGGGGGAGCAGGACGTTCACCGTCTATCGCACCCACCACGGACCGGTCGTGCGGGCCGCCGACGGCCGGTGGCTCACGGTCCGCCTGATGGTCCGGCCGATCGAAGCACTGAGTCAGTCCTTCCTGAGGACCAAGGCGCGCACCCTGGCGGGCTACCGCAAGGTGATGGCCCTGCAGGCCAACTCATCCAACAATACGGTCTACGCCGACGCGGACGGACACATCGCCTATTTCCACCCGCAGTTCGTGCCTCGCCGGGATGACCGACTCGACTGGACCCGGCCGGTGGACGGCAGCGACCGGGCGACCGAGTGGCACGGCCTACACGGCATAGACGACAGTCCGCACGTGGTCGATCCGCCCGGTGGCTGGATCCAGAATACCAATGACTGGCCCTACTCGGCGGCCGGACCCGACAGCCCTCGGAGAGACGCCTTCCCCCGCTACATGGACGCCGTCGGGGAGAGCCCCCGGGGCCGCCACGCCGTGCTGGTGCTCGAGGGACGCAAGGACTTCACGCCCGACCGGCTGCGCGACGCGGCCTTCGACAGCTATCTCACCGCGTTCGCCGAGCTGCTGCCGCCGCTGCTGACGGCGTACGACGGCCTCGCGCCGGGAGACTCCCTCCGCTCACGGCTGGCCGACCCGATCGGCCTGCTGCGTGGGTGGAACCGCCGGTGGTCGGCCGGCTCGGTCGCCACCTCCCTGGCGGTCTACTGGGGGGACACGTTGGCAGGGTCGGCCCAGCGGGACGCCGCCGCGGCCGGCGTCCCGCTCTACGACTATCTGGTCACCCGGGCCTCCGCCGGACAACGGCTGGCGGCCCTGGCCGCCGCGGTGGGCCGGCTGACGGCGGACTTCGGTAGCTGGCGGACGCCATGGGGCGAGATCAACCGGTTCCAGCGGCTCACCGGCGACATCGTGCAGCCGTTCGCCGACACCGGTCCCAGCATTCCCGTACCCTTCACCAGCGCGCGGTGGGGCTCGCTGGCCTCGTTCGGAGCGCGGACCTACCCCGGGACTCGGCGCCGCTACGGCACCAGCGGCAACAGCTTTGTGGCGGTGGTCGAGTTCGGGCGGGACAGCGTCCGGGCCAAGGCGGTGACCGCGGGCGGCGAGAGCGGCGACCCGCGCTCCCCCCACTTCAACGACCAGGCGGAGCGGTACGCCGGCCTGCGGCTGCGGCCGGTGTATTTCTACCCCGGCCAGCTGGTGGGCCACACCGAACGGCGATACCACCCGGGCGACCCGGCGACGCCACCCTGAGCCCGGCTCGAAGCCAGCCCCAGCCCACCGCTGGCCGGCCGCCCCACGATGGGGCACACGGCTCACGGCGGCCGTATCTTCCAGTCGACCCTTTCGCCGACGAGATCTCCATGGACGATCGAACCGGTCCCCCGCCCCGCCCGGACCGCGAGGGTGCGCCCCGCGGGTGAGCGGTCCGCCCGCCGGACTGATCGCGGCCACCGTTGACCGTTACCGGATCGAGCGCGAGATCGGCCGGGGCGGCATGGCGACCGTGTATCTGGCCGAGGACCTGCGGCACCGCCGGCCGGTGGCGCTCAAGGTCCTCCGGCCCGACCTGGCGGCGATGCTCGGGCCCGAGCGCTTCCTGCGCGAGATCGAGACCACCGCCAGCCTGAGGCATCCCCACCTGCTGCCGCTGTACGATTCGGGCGCTGCCGGCGGGATGCTCTACTATGTCATGCCCTACGTGGAGGGGGAGTCGCTCCGGGACCGGCTCCAGCGTGAGCCGCAGCTTCCCCTGGAGGAGGCCCTCCAGCTGACCCGGGAGGTCGCCGACGCGCTGGGCTACGCCCACGGCCGCGGCGTGATCCATCGCGACATCAAGCCCGAGAACATCCTGCTCGAGCGGGGCCACGCGGTAGTGGCCGACTTCGGGATCGCCCGCGCGGTGCGGAGCGCCCGCGGCGCCGAGCACATCACCGCGCCCGGCATGGCGGTGGGCACGGTGGCGTACATGAGCCCCGAGCAGGCAGCCGGCGACGCCGAGGTGGATGCCCGGAGCGACGTGTATGCCCTCGGCTGCGTGCTGTACGAGATGCTGGCCGGCCAGCCCCCGTTCACCGGCCCGAGCGCCGAGAGCATCGCCCGCCAGCACCTGACGGCGCCGCCGCCGCCGGTGAGCCGGCTGCGCCCGACCGTCCCCGCATCGCTGGAGGCGGCGTTGGCGGGGGCCCTCGCCAAGTCGCCGGCCGACCGCTTCGCCACGCCCGGCGCCTTTGCCGCCGCGCTGGAGACCGCCCCGCCGCCGGCATCGGCGCGACCGAACGCCAGCCGGCTCGTGCCGCTGCTGGCCGGAGTCGGGATCGTGACGGCGCTCGGCGGCCTGCTCTGGTCGCGCAGCCGGGCCGGCACCCCCGCGCCCGGCCCCGTGCCCGTGACCCTGCGGCAGGTCACCTTCTCCCAGGCGGTCGAAGAATACCCGGCGCTCTCCCCTGACGGGCGCCAGCTGGTGTTCAGCCGCGACGTGGCCGGCCGGCGACAGCTGTTTCTCCGCCAGCTGCCCGACGGCCCCGAGCGGCAGCTCACTCAAGGCGACTACGATCACATCCAATCGGTCTGGACGCCGAATCAGCAGGCGGTGGTCTTCGTCCGGGGCGCCCAGCCGCTGGCCCGGCTCCAGCCGGGCGACGTGTTCGGCGTGTTCGACGGCGGCGATATCTGGCGGCACGACCTGGCCGCCGGCACCGAGGAGCGGCTGGTGGAGGACGCCTACGATCCGGCGGTCGCGCCCGACGGCCGGCGTCTGGCCTTCGATGCCGAGCGCTCGGGCACGCGGCGGATCTGGGTCTCGGACGAGCGCGGGCGCAACGCGCAGCAGGTGTCGGTCGACAGCTCCGAGGCGGTCTCCCACATTCTGCCGCGCTGGTCGCCGGACGGCCGCCACATCGCCTACCAGGAGATCGAGCGGACCCGATTCGATATCCGGGTGGTAGACGTGACGACCCGGGCCGGCGTGGCCGTCACCGACGACAACTTCCAGGACGTCAACCCGGTGTGGGACCGTTCCGGCAGGGCCATCTTCTTCTCGTCTTACCGGGCGGGCGGCATGAACGTGTGGCGCATCCCGGTCTCGCCGGCCGGCAAGCCGACCGGCCCGCCGGCGCAGATCACCACCGGCGCGGGCCAGGACGTGCAGCTGAGCGTCCCGTCGGCCGACGGCCGGCTGGCCTTCACCGTGCTGCAGCTCAACGCCGACCTCTGGCGGCTTCCGGTCGACCCGGCCTCGGGCCGGCCCCGGGGCGCTCCGGAAGCGGTGGTGGCGACCACCCGCGAGGACAGCCGCGGGTCGTGGTCGCCCGACGAGCGGTTCGTGGCCTTCAACTCGGACCGCAGCGGCGACATGAATATCTGGCTCCATGCGCTGTCGGACGGGACCGAGCGACAGATCACCCGGGGTCCTGGCGGCGACTATCAGCCCCGCTGGTCGCCCGACGGTTTGCGGCTGGCGTTCTTTTCCGCCAGGGACGGCAACGCCGACATCTGGACGGTCGAGCTGGCAAGCGGCCGGCTCACCCGGCTGACCCACAGCCCGTGGCTCGACATCAACCCCTCGTTCTCGCCGGACGGCCGGCTCATCGCCTTCCAGTCGGACCGGGAGGGACGGATGGAGCTGTGGTTGATGAATGCCGACGGCACCGGCCAGCGCCAGCTGAGTGAGGTGGGCAGCACCGGGCACTTCGAGGTCTGGGCACGCGACGGGCGGTCGGTGCTGTTTCATCCCTCGAGCGGCGGCCTGACGGCCGCACGGCTGACCATTGTCGGCGGCGGGCTGGCGCCGCTCCCGGTGCGGGGCGGCAGTCACATGTCGTTCGGTCCGGCCGATGCCATGGTGGCGGACGTGGTGGACCACCGCCAGCTCTGGGTCTCGCCGATGGCGGGCGCGCCGTATCCGGTGTTCGCCTTCGACGACCCGGGCGTCCGCATCGATTACCCGGTCTGGTCGCCCGACGGCCACTGGCTGCTGTTCGACCGGCTCAAGCCGGAAGGTGGCGATATCTGGATGCTCGAGCCGGCCAGGCCGGCGAGCTGAGCCCCGGCCGGCCTTACCCCCGATCCCGGTCCCGGGCCGCGCGATCGACCTCGGCGATCCGGCGCGCGGCCAGGTCCGGGTCCACGATAGGCGCGATCTCGCGGTTGGACAGGGTCAACGCGGCCACGGCACGCTCGACGATCGGCTCGCCCCCCGGCACCAGTCGACCGAACTCGATCTCGGCCCGGCGGCAGAATCGCTCCTGGCGGTGGCTCTCGTCGGCCCCGGTCGCCAGCCCACGCCGGTAGAGCCGCGCGTGCATCCCCTCGTGCAGGATGGTGGCCGCGACCTGGGCCAGCGAGAACGAGCGGTTGACCACGAAGGTGAGCTCCACCAGCAGCATCCGGGTGGCGGGCAGGAAGGCCCCCCGGTACGCCCGGCGCTCGATCAGGAACCCGGCGACGTCGCGCGGCAACCGGCGATAGTGATGCGGCACATACCGCTCGAGCAGCGCCAGCGCGCCGTCAAGCCGGCCGAGCGCGTCGGTGGTGTCGATGTCGGGACGGGTGTTGATGATGGTGGTGGGAAATCCGCGGATCAGGCAGTCCATCGTATGCTCTCCGGGTGACCGGTTCGGCTGTGATTGGCGAGCGCGATCCAGGCCGGACCCGCAGCCAGGCCGCCGCGCTCAGCCGGATCGCCACTGGTACAGCGCGAACGCCGCACCCTGCGGATCCTCGCAGGCCGACACCAGGTCACCTTCCGGGGTCAGCGTCGGGTCGATCACCTGGCCGCCGAGCCGCCCGACGCGCTCCAGGGCCGGCGCCATGCGGGCGACCTCGAAGCAGAACAGCCACTGGGGATGAACGTGGGGCCGACGGGCCAGGTCCGCCACGCTGCCGACGAGGGGGCCGCGCTCCTCCCAGCGGAACCGCTGGTGCCGGCCCAGGCGGTCGCCCAGGTCTACCCGCTCGGCCGCGACCCAGCCGAACATGGTGCGATACCAATCGAACGCCCGCGCCTCGTCGCTGACGAGCAGCAGGTGCCAGGCGACCGGCTCGTCCTGGGGCGCGATGGTATCGCCGCTCACGACCAGCACTGCGCCGAACGGATCGCGGACGACGGCCTCGAGTCCGCCGTTCGCGCCCGGATGGCCCGGCCCGAGCTGCTCCCCGCCTGACGCCGCGATCCGGCTCACCGCCATCTCCACGTCGGGCACGCCGAGGTGCCCGGCCCAGTGGGGCGGCGCGCCGCGGGCGGCGGCGCGCTCGGGCAGCGGGGCCAGGCTGACGGCCGTCGTCCAGAAGCCCTCCCCCATGACGCCGACGTAGAAGGTGCGTCCGGCGTCAGGATCG
>DATAOR010000253.1:0-4142 GCA_036265635.1 Gemmatimonadales bacterium | reverse complement strand
GCTGAGCCGGGTCGAGAGCAGGTGGATGTCCTCCCGGTCCATCGGCGGGATGAACAGCTTGTCCACGTTGAGGTCGAGATCGCGGGCCGACTCGTCGGTCTCGCGCTGGACCCGGTCGATCCGCTCGACGAACTCCCGCAGTCGGGCCGGATGGTCGAACGCCTGCACCAGCAGCTCCGCCATGGTGGTGAGGCTGGCGGCGATCGAGCTGAAGTGCTCGAAGAAGGCCCGCTCGTCGGGGAAGAGCCAGCTCATGACCGCTCCCACCTGGCGGCTCGGTGCTCGGCCAGCCATCGGCGCATTTCCCGGATCACCCGCTCGGGATGGGAACGGAACACGGCGTGGTCCGCCCCAGGAATCTCGATCACCCGGGCCGACGGCAGCGCGCGGCGCAGACGGCCCCGCGCCGCATCCATCTCGCGCTTCACGGCGCCGGCCAGAAGGCTCGCCTCGGCTTTCTCGGCCGAATCCATACCCGCAAGGTCGGGGTACATGTCCTCCACGCCGCGCATGGTCGAATAGATGGCGAGCACCGGCGCCTCGACCGCCGAGTAGGCCAGGCGCTCGGCCTCCAACACGGTGTAGCCGCCAACCGAGTCCGAAGCGACGGGCCCGAGGTAGCGGCCGTCCTTCCCGAAGCGCCACGTGGCACACAGCTCGGTGACGGGCTCCCGTCCGCCGCGCAGGCGGTCCAGGGCGAGCATCTCCCGGAGGCTCGAGACAGACCCGGGTGGTCGAGGCCGCCTCGGAGGCTCCAGCGAGTCCGAGCCGGCGAACGTCCCGGCCGAGGGCGAATTGTCGTAGGAGTCGAGCAGCGTCAGGCTCAGCACCCGCTCCGGGTAGCGGACGGCCAGCAGCGTCGCTTCATGACCTCCGAACGACCATCCTGCCACGTGGGCCGCGGGAATGGCGAGCGAGTCCAGCACGGCGATGATGTCGGTGAGCAGCGCGCCGCTGGTATAGTCGTAGCCGGGCGACGGCGACGAGCGTCCCCAGCCCCGGCGCGTGATCCCCACCACCCGATACCGGTCCGCGAAGACCGGGGCGAAGTCGTCGAAGGCATGGGCCGTCCCCCCCATCCCTGACAGGAAGACGAGCGGCTCGCCCGCCCGACTCCATTCGACCACCTCGACCCGAAGCCCGGACGGGACGGTGACGAGACGGCCGACGGGAGCCGGACAGGTGTCCTGCCCGGCCACCGGCACGGTGAACAGGCCCAGCGCGAGTGCGAGCCCCACCACTCTACCCATTCGGCCTCCCCAGCCCGGCCCCTGCTCGACTCGGAAAGCGGCCGTTCCTCGACGGCCTCCGGTCTCCGTTCCGCGAGTGCCCGGCAGCCTACCGCCGGGAGCTCGCGGCCTCCGGGGCGGCCTCCCGCCGGCCCTCGAGCTCGGCCAGCACCTGGTGGACCACCGCGATCGCCATGCTCCCCTCGCCCGCCGCCGCGGCGCACCGCTTGATCGAGCCGTGGCGGACGTCGCCGGCCGCGAGGATGCCGGGGACGCTGGTCTCCAGCAGGAACGGATCGCGCTCGAGCGGCCAGGTGACGGGCAGGCGCTCCTCCAGCAGGTCCATCACGTCGCGGCCGGTGCAGACGTAGCCCCACTGGTCCCGGATGATCGCCGGGGGCAGCCAGGCGGTCTGGGGCTCGCCGCCGATCAGCACGAACAGGGCGTCGCTCCGCCGCCGCTCCCGGCGCCCCTGGCCGAAGCCCAGCTCGACGGCCTCGAGGCCGTCGCCGCCCTCGACCCCGGTCACCTGGACCCCGGTCTCCACCGTGATGTTGTGCTGTTGGCCGAGCTGGTCGATCAAGTATTGCGACATGCTGGCGGCGAGCGACCGGCCCCGGACCAGCATGGTGACCGACTCGGCGTACTCGGCGAACAGCAGCGCGGCCTGGCCGGCGGAGTTGCCGCCGCCCACCAGGTGCACGGTGCGCCCCTGCATCCGGAGCGCCTCGGCCCGGGCGGCGCCGTAGTAGACCCCGTGGCCGACCAGCCGGTCGAGCCCCGGGACGGCCAGCCGGCGCCAGTCGACGCCGGTGGCGAGCACCACCGTCCTGGCCTCGATCCGGCTTCCGTCGTCCAGCACGATGACGTGCGACCCCTCGTCCGACCCCGGCTCGCCGGGCTCGAGCCGGGCGACCGTGCGCGTCACCAGCAGCTCGGCGCCGAACCGGAGCGCCTGGCGGCGGGCGCGGTGGCTCAGCTCGTCCCCGCCGATCCCGACCGGGAAGCCGAGGTAGTTCTCGATCCGGGAGGAGGTGCCGGCCTGGCCGCCGTAGGCCAGCCGCTCGACCGTGAGCGTGCGGAGCCCCTCGGAGGCGCCGTACACCGCCGCCGCCAGCCCGCCGATGCCGCCGCCCACGATGACCACGTCGTAGTCCCGATGCCGCGGCTCGGTCTGGAGCCGGAGCGCCTCGGCCAGCTGGCGGAAGTCGGGGGACTCGAGCCGCCGTCCGTCGGGGAGCACCACCGTAGTGCCGGCCGGCGCCGCTCCGTCCGCCACGGTGCCGTCCGGCTCGCGCCAGACGAAGGCCACCCCGTTCCGCAGCAGGAAGTCGCGCAGGGCGAAGCAGGCGGTATCGTGGGCCGGGCCGATGACGGTGACGACGCCGGCCGGGTGCTCGACCTGGAACTGGCTCAGCCGCCGCACCCGGCCGGCCATGGTCCGGGTGATCTCGGAGCTCAGCACCCGGCACTGGTTGACCAGCTGGAGGAAGTCGGCGCCGTCGAGCCGGAGCACCCGGCACGGCTCGGTGGCCCGGAGGTTGGCGATGGCGGGGGAGCCCAGCAGCAGCGGCACCTCGCCGAACGAGTCGCCCGGGCCGTAGGTGGTCAGCCGGTGCTCCTCGCCGTTCACCATCCGGAGCACGTCGATGTGGCCCTCGAGCAGGCCGTAGAAGCCGGGGTTCTGGCCCTCGACCAGGAGCCACTCGTCCTTGCGCAGGCGGAGGTCGGCGGCGCGGGCCGCCAGCGAGGCACGCTCGTCCTCGGGGACATTGGCGAACAGGGTAATGCGGCGGATCAGGTCGGCAGTGATCACGGGCGGTCCGGGTCGGGGGCGGCTCGAGGGTGAGCGGTACGCCGGTACCGTCGTAATGTATCCCGGAGCGGGGCCGGCAGGGCAGCGCCCGGGCGCACAAAGGGGATGGCCGAGGCCATCCCCTCATTTGCGGCCGCTCAGGTGCCTTAGACGGTGGCCAGCCGGCGCTCGGGGCCGGCGTAGCTCTGGTCGTACCGGACCCGCCGCTCCTTGCCCTTCCACGGCTTGCGGGTGCGGCCCTCGCCGCTCTCGTCGATCCTGGCCTCCTCGCGCCGGACCTGGGTCCGGACCGACTCGGTGTCCTGCACCTGCTTCTTGCCGACCGTGATCTCCTCCTTCACCACCGGCCGCTTCTCCACCCGCACCTGCTCCTCGCTGAGCGGGATGCGGATCTCCTCGCCATCCTTGATGCTGCCCGAGGGCGCCTGTCCCGAGACGGCGTGCCGCTCGATCACGACCTCCTCGCGGGTCACCGGTACCTGGATCGTCTTGTCCTCGGTGACGACGTCCTTGCGCACCCGGACCTCGCCGGTCTGGACCCGCTCCTTCCGGGTGGACAGCTCTTCCTCGCGCAGCTGGATCCGCTGGCGGTCCTCGGTCCCGAAGCTGCCGACCGCGGCCGGGCCGAACTGCGCCCCGGCGTCCAGCAGGACCCGGCGGGCCCGCTCGGTGTCGGCCCCGGCATCCACCGTCACCAGGATGCCGCCTTCCTTGAGGCCCGACTCGTAGTACCGGGCGTCCTCTTCGGGGATGCCCATGCCGATGAGGGCGCCGACCAGGCCACCCGCGGCCGCGCCGATGCCCGCGCCGGCCAGGGTCGAGGCCAGCGCGCCGGCGGCCACGATCGGGCCGATTCCCGGGATGACCAGGGCGCCGAGCCCGGCCAGCAGCCCGACGATGCCGCCGAGCACGCCGCCGCCGACCGCGCCGGTGGCGGCGGTCTCGCCGACCTTGGTGCCGGTGTCCTCGGCCAGCCGGCGCTGCTCGTCCCGGTCCTGCATCAGCACGCCGATCTGCCGGTCGGCGAAGCCCGCGGCCTTCAGGTCGCGAATGGCCCGCTCGGCCTCGGTGTTGTCGTGGAACAGGCCGACGACGGT
>DATAOR010000252.1:0-12648 GCA_036265635.1 Gemmatimonadales bacterium | reverse complement strand
CCAGGGCGCCGGGATAGCGCGCCACCAGGGCCGCAGTGGCCGGGGACTTGTTGAAGTCATTGTTGCAAGAGGCATGGATGTCGCCGGCGACTATGACGGTGGCGGAATCAGCCGCGAGGACCGCTCGCCCACCCGACGGGGAGCCGGCGAGCTCGGGCTCCGCTGGCAGGGTGGTGCTGTCGCGGCAGGCCACGGCGACGGACAGGGCGAGGACGACCGCGGCCCAGGCAGCGCGCGGAAGCAACTTGAGGAAAGGCGTCACAGCGAACCTCCCGGCGGCCCTACCGTTCGAGCCGAACTCCATGGTGATGGTGGGTGGTCGAGGTATGGCTTAGGCTTCAAAGGTAGGCCGGCGACATCCACTCGGGGATGAAGTCAGCATGAAGAAGTCCTCGCCCCATCAGGCACGCCCGACGCGCGGATTCCCGCGCCGATGAGCACCGCACCCGTGAGGAGCGAGGCCGTCACCGGCTCGCCCAGGACGACGGCCGAGAGCAGCAGGCCGAGGGCGGGGGTGCCCAGCAGGGCCATGGAGAGGGTGCTGGCGGGGAAGCGGCGGCCGGTTTCCACCACCGCCCAGTAGGCGAACGCGGTCGCGACCGGCCCCACATAGGCCAGCGACGCCGCGCCGACCGGGCCGATCCCCGGCGGCGCGCCCTCCACCACCAGCGCCAGCGGGCCGAGCAGGACGGCCGCCACCAGCATCTGCCAGGGCGCGAGCGCCAGGGCGGTCGCGTCGAAGCGGTGCGCCCGGACATACACGATCGCTGTCGCCCAGGCGGCGGCGGCACCGAGGAGCATGGCATACGCCAGCACCTCCCCGCGCCCGGCCCGGAGACCGGGCGCGGCGATCACGCCCGCCCCGGCGAGGCCAAGCGCCACCCCGGCCAGAGCGGCCCGGGAGAGCCGCTCCCCCAGCCGCCAGGCCGCCAGCGGCACCACCCACACCGGGGTCGAGTACGCCAGCACCGACGCGCGCCCGGCGGGGAGCCTGGTCAGCGCCAGGCCGGTGAGCGCCGCATAGACACCCATCTGCAGCCCGCCCGACACGCCGACCAGCCGCCAGTCCGACCGGGAAGGCACGCCGAGCTCATGCCGGGCCGCCACCACGGCGAACAGGCACCCGGCCGCCACCAGGTAGCGCAGGCAGCCGTACCAGAGCGGCGGCACCGAGGCGACCCCGAGCTTGATCGCCGGCCAGCTGATGCCCCAGACGATCACCAGCAGGGCGAGCAGCCAGCGGTCGCGCCGGCGGGGGCGCGGCCGGTCAGGCGTGGGACGCGACGTAGCGCACCAGGCCGGCGACGTCCACCGGCATCAGCCGGCCGATGGCGCCGCTGGAGTACACCGCCGTGACGATGTTCCCGTCGGGATCCAGGACGAAGCCGGTGGACTGCAGGTATCGGGGGTCGTCGTTGACGTAGGCGCCCGTCGCCGCGGCGATCGCCGCCGCGTCGGCGTCGTACCCGACGGGAAAGTCCAGCCCCAGGCGGGCGGCCAGCGCGGCCGAGGTCGCCTCGTCGTCCACCGAGAGCGCGACGACCCGGATGCCGAGCTCGGCCAGGGCCGGACCGGCCCGGACGAAAGCGGCCAGCTGGGCGTTGCAGTAGGGACACCAGGCGCCGCGGTAGAACAGGATGACGCCATAGGAGCCGGCCAGGGCGCCGGGCAGTGCGAGGGTCCCGCCACCGACGAGCGAGAGGGTGAGGTCGGGGAAGCGGTCGCCGTTCTCCAGTCGAGCCATGATGGATCCTCCGGTGAGCGAGGATCATACGGCTCGCGCCTGCGCCGACCAATGCTCGAACGAGGCGACTTCCTGTCCGATCGGCTCACGAATTGACGCCGTCAGCCGCCGTCGAACATATTAGCGCCGTGGCCTGCCGCGACGTCCTCGCCGATGTAGTCGATCTGCTCCGGGTCCGCGGAGCGGTGACGGCGCACGTGCGGGCCCATGCCCCGTGGGGCTTGAGCCTGCACCGCGCCCCGGGCGCCACCTTTCACGCCGTCACCGCCGGCACCTGCTGGGTCCGCCTGCGCGGCCAGCCGGCCCGCGAAGTGCATGCGGGCGACGTCGTGCTGCTGCCGCGCGGGGCGCCGCACGTGATGGCCAGCAGCGCCGCGGGGCCGTCGCAGTCCTGGGATCGGGCGATCCCGTCACTGTCACGCAACGCCGCCGGCGAGATGGTGCTCGACGGTCCCGGCGGCTCGACCCAGCTGATCTGCGCGGCGTACTACTACGACCGCGAGGTGGCGCACCCCCTGGTGTCGCTGCTGCCGCCGCTGGTGATCGTGGGAGGACAGGAGCTGGGCGAGGGCAGCGCGGTGCAGGCGACGCTGCGGCTGCTGCGTCACGAGCTCATCGCCGCCGGGCCCGGGTGGAGCACCGTCGTCAACCGGCTGATCGACGTCCTCTTCGTGCAGGTGATCCGGGCCTGGGTGGCCACCGGCCGGGACAGCGCGTCGTCGTGGCTCGGCGCGCTGCGCGATCCGATCATCGCCCGGGTCCTGACCGCGATGCACGCGGATCCCGCCGCGGCCTGGACGCTCGACCTGCTGGCCCGGGAGGCGAGCCTGTCACGGGCGACGCTGACCCGGCGCTTCAGCGGCCTGGTCGGCGAAGCGCCGCTGAGCTACCTCACCAAGTGGCGGATGGAGCTGGCCGCCCGCAATCTTCGCGAGACGGACGACTCGGTCGGCACGATCGCGCGCCGGGTAGGGTATACCTCGGAGTTCGCCTTCTCCCGCGCCTTCTCGAGGCTTCGCGGCTCTCCGCCCGGACGGTACCGGGGCGAGTGGCGGCGCTCGGCGCCATCCAGCCGCGCGGGCGCGTAGCAGCCGGGTGGGAGCGGTGCGCGACCAGTACCTGGCGACGGGGCCGGGCTGGCCGCCGTCGGCCCGGCGCTGGTCAACCGTCCCTCCGTCCGACAGATTACGGCGTCCCCGCCGTCCTCACATTCTCGGGAGGTAGCCCGCCCATGGTTCGTCGCAAGTCGGCGCAGGGCCAACCCGTGCATCCCGGCCAGATCCTGTTCACCCGGTACGTCACTCCCCTCGGTGTCACCCAGCGGGCGGTCGCCCGCGCGCTCGGCGTGCACGTGAGCCAGGTCAACTCGGTGATCTTGGGCGACCGGGGCGTGAGCGCCGACCTGGCGCTGCGGCTGGCGCGGGTGCTGGGCACCACCCCCCGCTACTGGCTCGATCTGCAGCAGCGCTGGGACCTGGCGCAGGTGCAGCAGTCGGCGGCCGGGAAGCGGATCGCCCGGCTCAAGCGGCTCACCCGGAAGCGGTAGCCCTCCACCGTCCCCCGTGCACATCATCGAAGGCGGCCTGGGCGACCCCCGGGTCGCGGCGCTGCTGCGGACCCACCTGAGCCGGGCCCGGGCGGAGACCGCGCCGGGGAGCGCCCATGCGCTCGACCTCTCCGGTCTGGCCGCGCCCGAGGTGACCTTCTGGTCGGCCTGGGAGGGGGATGTCGTGGTCGGGGTCGGCGCGCTCAAGCGGCTGAGCCCGGACCACGGCGAAGTGAAGTCCATGCACACCGCCGAGGCCGCCCGCGGGCGGGGCGTGGCCTCGGCGCTGCTCGGGCGGATCGTCGAGTCGGCCCGGGCGGCGGGGCTCACCCGCCTCAGCCTGGAGACGGGGTCGTGGCCATACTTCGCGCCGGCCCGCGCGCTCTATGCCCGGCACGGCTTCACCGAGTGTGGCCCTTTCGGCGACTACGGCGAAGACCCCAACAGCGTCTTCATGACGCTGCCGCTGGGCCGCCCAGCCGGACCACCGGCCGAAGGCAGGGGTCCGGCCTGACCAGCGAGGGATAGCCCCCGGCGGGACCGGCCACCAAGTTGTCACCGCACCAGCCGACCGCCTACCCCGGCGATCGCGAAGCCAGAGGAGGATCGACGGCATGTGCGGCATCGTCGCCATCTACAGTCCACACGGTCAGGTCTCCGCCGAGGCGCTGGCGCGGGCGACCGCGCGACTCCACCACCGGGGGCCGGATGCCCGGCGGCAGTGGATCGCGCCGCACGGGCGGGTGGGGCTGGGCCATGCCCGGCTCAGCATCATCGACCTCGTCACCGGCGACCAGCCGATCGCGAGCGAGGACGGGCGCCGGCACCTGATCGTGAACGGCGAGCTGTACGACTTTCTCCGGATCCGGCGGGAGCTGGAGGCCGCCGGCCACCGGTTCCGGACCCGGTCGGACAGCGAGATCGCGCTCCACCTGTACGAGGACCTGGGGCCCCGCTGTCTCCATCGGCTGCGGGGCGAGTACGCCCTGGTCCTGTGGGACGAGGCGGAGCAGCGGCTGTTTGCCGCCCGCGACCGGTTCGGCATCAAGCCGCTGTTCTTCGCCCAGCACCAGGGCACGCTGTACCTCGCCTCCGAGGTCAAGGCGCTGTTCGAGGCCGGCGTGCCGGCGCGCTGGTCTCCCGACGGGCTGTTCGACGCGGTCGTGGCCGGCGGGCCGCCGTCGGGCACGCTGTACCAGGGGATCTGGCAGGTTCCGCCGGGCCATTTCCTGCTGGCCGGCCCGACCGGGGTCGAGCTGTGTCCCTACTGGGATTTCGCCTACCCCGAGACGTCGGCGGTCCCGGCGGCGGTGACCGAAGCGGCGTGGATCGAGGAGTTCGCGGCTACGCTGGAGCAGGCAGTCCGGCTCCGGCTTCGGGCCGACGTGCCGGTGGGCTGCTACCTGAGCGGCGGCCTCGACTCGTGCGCCGTGCTCGGCCTGGCGGCGCGTCACTCGGCGGAGCCGATCCGCGCCTTCACCCTGGCGTTCGATCAGGCGGCCTACGACGAGGCGCCGATCGCGCGGGAGATGGCGGAGCGGGCCAACGCGGAGTTCCGGCCCATCCCGATCCGCCAGGCCGATCTGGCCGAGCATTTCGCCGACGCCGCCTGGCACGCCGAGACCCTCTTCCTTAACGCCCACGGGGTGGCCAAGTACATCCTGAGCCGCGCGGTGCGCGACGCAGGCTACAAGGTGGTGCTCACCGGCGAGGGCTCGGACGAGATCCTGGCGGGCTATCCCCATTTCCGCCGCGACATGCTGCTGTACGACAACGGCGGCCAGGACCCGACCGTCGTCCGACAGCTGCTGGCGCAGCTGGACCAGGGCAACACGGTCTCGCGCGGGATGTTGCTGCCGGACGGCGAGGCCGCGCCGCTCGACGGGCTGCACGGCGCCCTGGGGTTCGTGCCCAGCTGGATGGAGGCGGCGGGCGGCCGGCTGTTCAAGATGCAGGCGCTCTGGTCGGACGACTTCCGGGCGGAGCTGGGCGCGCGCCAGAGCTACGGCCGGCTGCTCGACAGCCTCGACCTGCCCGGCCGGCTGCACGGCCGGGCGCCGGTGCATCAGGCCCTGTATCTCTGGGCCAAGACCGTGCTGCCGGGGTACATCCTGACCGTGCTGGGCGACCGGATGGAGATGGCCCACTCGGTCGAGGGGCGGGTACCGTTCCTGGATCACGAGGTGGTCGAGCTGCTATGTCGGATGCCGGTGGGGATGAAGATCCGGGGCATGACGGAGAAGTACGTCCTCCGGGAGGCGGCCCGCCCGGTGCTGACCGACACGGTCTACCGGCGCCAGAAACACCCGTTCATCAGCCCGCCGGCCACGCTCAACCCGAACGAGCGGCTGCACGAGATGGTGCACGACACGCTGCGCGGCTCGACCCTGGAACGGCTGCCGTTCGTGGATCAGGGAAGGGTGACGCGGCTGCTCGACGGGCTCGACGGGCTCGACCCGGGCGAGCAGGTCGCCATCGATCAGATCCTGATGATGCTGCTCAGCGGTTGCGTGCTGGGGGAGCGGTTCGGGCTGGCGGGGTAGGCCCGCCCTGCCGGGCATCAACGGGCGGCGGACGACAAGTCGGGCAGAACAAACCGGACGGCCCCGGATCGCTCCGGGGCCGTCTCGTTCTTCCACTGGGGGAGGCTAGGCGCCCAACCCCACCGTGCTTGCCGCCGTCGCCGCGGTGGGCTCGGCCAGCAGCTTCCGCACCCGGGGAATGACCTCCCGCCCGTACAGCTCGATGCTCCGCATCATCGGCTCGTGGCCGAGCGTGCCCGCGCTGTACTTGAGGTCAAACCGGGCCGCCCCGAGGGCGCCGACCGTGGCCGCGATCTTCCGGGCCACCGTCGCGGGCGAGCCGACGTAGAGCGAGCCGGCCGCGATCTCGCGGTCGAACTCGGCCCGGCTGGTCGGGCCCCAGCCGCGCTCGGCGCCAATCCGGTCCCGCATCACCCGGTACGCCGGCCAGAGCTGCTCGCGGGCCTCCTCGTCGGTCGGCGCAATGTGGCCGGGCGAGTGGATCCCCACCGGGAGCCGGGGCGAGCCGAGCTGGTCGAGTGCCCGGTAGTAGAGGTCGACGTAGGGGACGAAGCGGCGCGGGTCCCCCCCGATGATGGCCAGCGTGAGCGGAAAGCCGTAGCGGGCCGCCCGGACCACTGACTCGGGGCTGCCGCCGACGCCGATCCAGGTCCGGAGCGGCGGCCGCTCGACCGGCGGATAGACCCGGACCCCCTCGAGCGGCGGACGAATGGTCCCCTGCCATGCCACCGGACGGCCCTGCTGATCGGCGTCCCTGATGGCGGCGAACAGGGCCACCTTCTCCTCGAACAGCCGCTCGTAGTCCTCCAGCGAATAGCCGAACAGCGGAAACGACTCGGTGAACGAGCCGCGGCCGAGGATGACTTCGGCCCGGCCGCCGGAGAGGGCGTCGAGGGTGGAGAAGCGCTGGTAGACCCGGATGGGATCGTCGGAGCTCAGCACCGTGACCGCGGTGCCGAGCCGGATCCGGCCGGTCCGGCCGGCGATGGTGGCGAGGACGACCTCGGGCGCGCTGATGGCGAAGTCGGGCCGGTGATGCTCGCCGACGCCGAAGAAGTCCACGCCGACCCGGTCGGCCAGCTCGGCCTCGGCCACGACGTCCCGGAGCACCCGGGCCTGGGGCTGGGGCCGGCCGTCAGCGTCGGCGGTGACGTCGCCGAAGGTATCGAGGCCCAGCTCGATGGTGGAATCGGTGGTTGGCATGGTGATCCAACCTATTGCCGGCCGCCAGGGTTCCCTACCTGGTTATGGGGGCCCGCAAGGACTGAGTCACCACGGAGGCACGGAGGGCACGGAGAACAGCAGGGAGCTGGTGGGTGTGCTGTTCACCCTCAGTCTCACTTGCTGTTCTCCGTGCCCTCCGTGCCTCCGTGGTTACCCACCAGGTGAGGAAGATCGGCTCAGGCCGCGACCGGCGGCCTCTTCGTTAGCGGCAGGAGGAGAAGGGGAACGGCACCACCAGCTGGAACGGGTTGCCCTTGATCGGCTCGCCGCGGAGGGTGATGTCGATCCGCCAGACCCCCACGAGCAGGCTCAGCCTCGCCGCGTAGGTGCCGTCGCCGTTGTCGGTGGGGCTCACCGGGGTGGTCTGGTTGACGCGAATCTGGTAGGCGTCCCCACCGTGGGTCACCCGGTTGCCGAAGGCGTCGAAGGCCGTGATCGAGACCGGCGCCGGAAGTTGGTTGAGCTCAACGCAGGCGGGCACTACTGCCTGGCTGGCTCCGGCGTCGGCCGGACCAGCCGAGACCACGCTGGCGAACGGGGCGCCCGGCACGGCCGTGCCCGAGACCTTGACCTGAATCTGGTCGGCGCCGGCCTTGGTCGGGGTATAGGCGGCGGTGTAGCGGCCGCCGCCCTGATCGGTGGCGGGCAGCCCGCTCTTGGGATTGGCGCCCGACACCGAGACCGCGATGGCGCCCGGCTGCCCGGCGACGGCGTTCCCCTGAGCATCGCGGAGCTGGATCTCGACCGTGGTGGCCTGGCCGGCGGTGCCGTTGGGGACGGCGGCGCCGCTCCTGCCGGCGTTGGGGGCGCCGGCCGTCACGGTGACGGTGGCGGCCTGGCTCACGGCCGTCCCGGCGATGGTAGCGCTGACCTGACGGCTGCCCGGCGTGCTGGCGCTGAAGAATCCGGTGGTGGCGCCGTTGCCTCCCGTCGGGTCGGTCGGTTGGCTCAGGCTGTTGCCGTCGCCCGTCGCCGAGAGCGAGACGGCAAGACCGGAAATCGGATTGTCGAAGGCGTCGCGGGCGGTGACGGTGATGGTGCTCCGGCTCGAGCCGGAGGACGCCGTGATGCTGGCGGGCGCGGCGCTCACGCCGCTCCGGGCGGCGCTCACCGGCCCGGGCGCGGCAGTGGCGGAGAAGACCACGGGGCTGCCGCTCACGGTCAGTCCGCTCAGGGTCGCCTGGAGGCTGTTGGGGCCGGCCTTCTGACCCAGGGTCCAGCCGCCCACGGCGGCGACCCCGTCGCTGCCGGTCACCGGGCCGGCGCCGCTGATCGAGCCGCCGCCGCCCGTCACCTTGAACGAGACCGGGATGCCCTCGAGCGGGTTGCCGTCGGCGTCGCGCACCACCACGGCGGGCCGGACGGCGACCGGGGTGGCCACCTGGGCAGTCTGCTCGTCGCCCGCGGCGGTCGCGATCGACCCCGGCGCGCCGACGCCGAGGCCGACGTTGGCGCTGGCGGGGGCGAAGCCTTCGGCGGCGAAGATCAGCGTCCGGGTGCCGGGCGCGCCGCGCAGCGCCAGGCCGGCGAAGGTCACCCGCCCCGCCTCGTCGCTGGTGGCCGTGGTGGCGCCGTCGAGGCTGCCGCCGCCGACGGCGATCTGAGCCGTGACGGTCACGCCCCCTTGGGCCAGGTCGGCCCCGCTGGCGTCCTGGAGCTGAAGCACGGGCGCGGGATCGAGGGCGACCCCGCTGCTGGCGGTGGCGGGCGGCGTCACCACGAAGGCGAGCCGGGCCGCGACCCCGGTGGTGACGAAGACGACCGGGTCGGGCGGGTCGCCCGTGCCGACCACGGCCGCGGTGGTGACGTAGGTCCCGAGATCGGGACCAAGCACCCGCTCGGTGGCGGCCTGGCCGTCGGCCGAGGTGACGCTGGTGTCGGGGTTGACGTCGCCGCCGGTCTCGGGCGTCCAGCTGACCCGCGCGCCGGCGACCGGCGCGCCGAACGGATCGAGCACCCGGACGACGAGCGAGTCGGCCAGCGGCTGGCCGATGGTGCCGCTCTGGCGGTCGCCGCGCACCATCCGAAGCTCGGAGGGCTGGCCCTGGTTGGGCAGGGCAAGGTCGCCCGCGCCGCATCCGATGAGGCCGAGGGCGGTCAGGCCGGCGAAGAAAGCCAGACCCGCGGCGGGCACTCGGCCGCGGGTGGAGGTCGTCAGGGGGGCTGTAGCCATGGTCCTATGCCCAAACGCTACCGCGGATGCGCCTGCGAGGCTAGGACCCCCGGGGTGCGGCCTGGGTCACCGCGGTTCGGGCCTGGCCCCGCCAGCTTGGCTGCATGGCAGTCACAGACTCAGCCCGGGCCATGGCCCAGCCGATCGAAGCGGCGGGACGGCAGGTCGCGCCCGTGGTCGCCACGCTGGCGCGGATCGGGCACCTGGCGTCGGCTCTGGTCTATGCCACCATCGGCACGCTGGCCGCTCGCGCGGCCCTGGGCGAAGGCGGCGGAACGACCGACACCCACGGCGCGCTCCGCGCCGTGCTCCACGCGCCGCTGGGACAGGCGCTGCTGGGCGTCTGCGCCGTCGGCTTCGCCGGCAACGGACTGTGGCGTCTGGTGGATGCCGTGACCGACGCCGAGCAGCACGGCCCGGGCCTCAAGGGCGCCGCGGCTCGGGTACGGACGGTGTTCGTGGCCATCGCCCAGGGCGCCCTTGCCCTGGCGGCGTTCCGGCTGGCTACGGGCGGTCGCGACAGCGGCGGCCACGGCTCGAGCCGGGTGGCGGCGGGGCTGCTCGACCTGCCCGGCGGACAGTGGCTGACCCTGGCCGTCGGGCTGGCCGTGGTCGGCTACGGGCTCTACCAGATCTATCGGGGGGCCATCGCCAAGCTGGACCGCCGGCTCGACCTGGCCTCGCTGCCGGCGGGGACCAGCCGGTGGGTGATCCCGGTCTGCCGGGTCGGCATCGCCGCCCGCGGCGTGGTGGCCGGGCTGGTGGGCGTGCTGCTGAGCCGGGCCGCGCTGCGGCACGATCCCGGCGCGGCCGGCGGGATCCGGGAGTCGCTCCAGATGGTGGCGCGAACCGGACGGTGGCCGCTGGCGGTCGTGGCGGTGGGGTTGATCGCCTTCGCGGTTTATCAGCTGGTCCGGGCGCGGTACCGCCGGCTGGCGTAGCCCGGCGCCGGTTCGCCGACGCGTCCCCGTGCCGATCTTGCCGACCAAGTCAGGCTCGGGCGCCCGATCACACGGAATGCTTCAGCAGGCCCAACCGCCTCAGACTCTCAGCCGTGGCCACCAGCGCCTCTTCGCTCGAGCGAGGCGACCAGCCCAGCAGCCGCTGCGCCTTGGCGCTGGTGGCGTTCCTCGGCTGGCCGAGCTGGGGGAGGAACTCCCGCATGGGGGGCGCGAAGCGGGCGAACAGGCGGACGACCGCGTCGGGCAGCTCGCGCACCGGCGCGCGGCGGGCCGCCGGGCCGAGCCGACGACGAAGGATCCGGGCCATCTCCACGATCCGGAGAAAATCGCCCGCCACGGCCAGGAATCGCTCGCCCGCCGCGGCCGGCGCGGCCATGGCGCGGAGGTGCAGATCGACGACATCGCGCACGTCTACCACGCCGAACCAGAGCCGCGGGGCGGCGGGGATCGCGCCATCGAGCATGCGCTTGAGCAGGCCGATCGAGCTGGCGTAGTCGGGGCCCAGCAGGGGGCCGAAGATGGCCACCGGGTTGACCACGGCCAGCTCGAGGCCGGCGCCCTCCCCTCCCACGAAGTCCCACGCCGCGCGCTCGGCCACCGTCTTCGACTTGACGTAGGCCGACACGCCGGCCGCGGGATCGGTCCAGTCGGTCTCGTCGAACGGAGTGTTCCGGGGCGGGTGGCCGTAGCCGACCGCCGCGAAGGACGAGGTCAGGACCACGCGCCGGACTCCCGCGGCGCGGGCGGCGCGGAGGACCCGAAGGGTGCCGTCGCGGGCGGGCACGACGAGCTCGTCCTCATGCCTGGGTGGCGAGCCGGGAAAGGGCGACGCGAGGTGCAGCACCCGATCACAGCCGGTCACGGCGTCGGGCCAGCCGGCGTCGCGCCCGAGGTCGGCGACGACGAAGGCCAGGCGGTCGCCGGCGTCCACGCCGGCCCGGCCCAGCATGGCGCGCACGTCGGGCTCGCGCGCGGGGCTTCGCACCGTGGTCCGCACCCGGTGCCCGTCGGCCAGGAGACGAGCGATCGTGTGGCCGCCGAGGAAGCCGGATCCGCCGGTGACCAGGACGGTCCCGGGGCCAGTCACGGTGAGGTGGCTACCGGATCGCCCGGGGTCGGCGGCGGTCCCTCCTGGCCGGGCAGCCGGGCCACCTCTTCGGGTATGTCATCCGGCGGGTCCGTCTCACCGACCGGTGCCCTGCCCGCCTCCATCCGGCCGCGGCTCTGCCGGCGATACGCCCCCGGTCCGACGCCGTGCACCCGGGTGAACGCCTTCATGAACGCGGCGGCGTTGGCGTAGCCCACCTGCTCCGCCACGCCGGCCACGCTGGTCTCGGGCTCGCGCAGCCGGCGGGCCGCCTCGGTCATCCGCCATTGGGTGACGTACTGGAGCGGCGGCAGCCCGACCAGCTCGGTGAACCGGGCCGAGAATGCCGAGCGGGACATGGCGACCTCGCGGGCCAACCGCTCGACCGTCCACTCCTCCGCGGGCCGGGCGTGGATCAGCCGCATGGCCGTGCCGATGGCGGGGTCGGCCAGCGCGCAGAGGCCGGGGCGGCGGTCGCCGTCGGTCTCCCGGGCGGCGACCCGGGCGCGGAGGGCGTGGATCAGCAGGATCTCGGCGAGGCGGGCCGAGAGCATGGTGCTGCCCGGGCCGGGCGCGGCACTCTCGGCCAGGATGAGCTGGGCGGCGACGGCGAGCTGCGGGCTCATGCGAGGGTCGCCGGCGGGCGCATGCAGCACCGCCGGCAGCGACTCGAGCAGGACGTTGGGCGGCGCCGCCGCGAAGGTGAAGCCGCCGGTGACCAGCGTGGTCACCGGCCCGTCGCCGCCGACGCGCACCGGCCCGGGCAGGGTAGGCCGGGGGCAGTCCTCGGCGCCGACCGTGAGGATCTCGCGGGCGCTGCGGCTCTCGTCGCGAAGGACGTGGCCGCCCCGGTGGCGGAGGAGGGCGACATCGCCGGCCGAGAGGGCGAGCGGGGCCGCGCCATCCCCCGCGTCCTCCAGTTCGAGCCAGCCACCCCCCCGCGCGACCACATAGAAGAAGAGATGGCCGCCGGGCGGGACCCGGACGGCCCACGGCGCGCCAAGCTCCCAACGGCCAAAGACATGGGCCCGGAGGTGGACGGCGTCCAGGACATCGGACACCACGTCCTGCTCGATGCACGACTGCGATGGACGATCGGACATGTTTTTCGCCGTTTTGGGCATAGATCATCCATAACATCGGTGCGATACTTGGTCAAGCGGGATGCCTGGGCGCCCACAGGGGCCGGCGCCGGCGAACCGGACATCATACGAGGATGAGACGATGACGGCGACGATGGAGGCGATCGACCCGACGGGGGTCAGCGCGGGACTGCTGGTCGGCAGGCTGATGCTGGGCCTGGCGATGGTGGCGCACGGCAGCCAGAAGCTGTTCGGCTGGTTTGGCGGGTACGGGCTGGCCGGCACCG
>DATAOR010000251.1:0-3505 GCA_036265635.1 Gemmatimonadales bacterium | reverse complement strand
ACCCTCATCATCGAGGCGGCGGTCGGCTCGGGGGCGCTGATCACGGCCGGTACCGCGCTCGACCAGGGCCGTGAGGTCGTGGCGGTGCCGGGCCCGATCACCAGCGCGCAATCGGTCGGCTGCAACCGCCTGATCCGGGATGGCGCCACGCCGTACCTGGAACCAGTCGACCTGGCGCAGTTCTACCCCGAGGTCACCTTCCGGCCACCGGAGCCGCCGGGCGGCCCCGGGCCGCGTCCCGCTACCCTCTCAGCGCTGCACCGCCAGGTGGCCCAATCCGTAGGCCCGGACGGCAGCCATCTCGATACCATCGTGGCCCAGTGCGGGCAGCCGGTAGGCCGGGTGCTCGCCATCCTGTGCGCGCTCGAACTGCAGGGTCTGGTCGCGCAGGCGCCGGGTCGGCTGTTCCGGCGGATCTGACCAGCCCATCTCGATCCCGGTGCATATTTCAGCGTGCACCTGTACATCCATGTCCCCTTCTGCGCCCGCCGGTGCAGCTACTGCGATTTCGCCATCGCGGTGCGCCGCGATGTCCCGTCCGACCCGTTCGTCGACCTGATTCTGGCCGAGTGGGGCGCCCGCCTGGACGAGCCGGAGTCCGGGCGCGACGTCCTGGACACGGTGTATCTGGGCGGCGGCACGCCGTCCCGGCTGGCGCCGGGCGCCCTGGCCCGGCTGCTGAACGGCATCCGGGCCGATCGCCCCCTGGCTCGGGAGGCCGAGGTCACCCTCGAGGCCAACCCCGACGACGTCACCCCGGAGCGCGCGACGGCCTGGCAGGCCGCAGGTATCAATCGGGTCTCGCTCGGCGTGCAATCGTTCGATCCGGCGGTGCTGGCCTGGATGCACCGGACCCATTCGGGCTCGCAGGCCGCGGCGGCGGTGACGGTGCTCCGCCGGGCCGGGATCGACAACGTCTCGCTGGACCTCATCCTCGGCCTGCCTGCCGCGCTCGGTCGCGACTGGGCCCGCGACCTGGCGGGCGCGCTCGCCCTGGCCCCCGACCACTTGTCGCTCTACGGCCTCACGGTGGAGCGCCATACCCCCTTGGCACGCTGGACCGACCGGGGCGAGGTGTCACCGGTGGATGAGGATCGGTACGCGGAGGAGTACCTGGTGGCGCATCAGGCGCTGGAGGATGCGGGGCTGGAGCACTACGAGGTCAGCAACGCGGCCCGGCCCGGCCGGCGAGCCCGTCACAACAGCGCCTATTGGCGCAGAGCCCCGTTTCTGGGCCTGGGGCCGTCAGCCCATAGCGGCTGGGGCCGGTACCGGCGGTGGAATCTGCGGGAGTGGGCCGCCTACCAGCGCGCGGCCGGGGCCGGCCAACCCCTCCTGGCCGGTGAGGAGCGGCTGGATGACGAGGCCGTAGCGCTGGAAGAGGCCTACCTCGGTCTCCGGACCACCGACGGCCTCCCGGCCGGCCGGCTCCCCGATGACGCCGTGGACGGCTGGTGCTGCTCGGGGTGGGCGCTGGTTGGGTCCGATGACCGGATTCGGCTGACCCCCGAGGGGTGGCTCCGACTGGACGCGCTCGTGCCGGCCGCTACGGTGTGACGCCAGCCATCTCGGCGCACGACAGGGCGCAGCGGCGGCAGATCTCGCTGCAGGCCGCCAGATAGGGGTCCTCGCCGTCCCGGTCGCACTCGTCGGCGCACCGGGCGCAGACCGCGGCACAGGCCCGGCAGATGTGAGCGTGCAGCTCGCTCCCCCGGATCATGAAATCGGCGCTGGTCCGGCAGATCTCGGCGCAGTCCAGCAGCAGGCGGACCAGCGCCTCGTCGAGGTGGGGCGGCCGCTCCTCCCGGAAATGCCGGGCCGCCGTCTCCAGGCAGATCCGGTGACAATTGGTGCAGTTCTCGATGCACTGTTCCATCGTAAGGGCGCGCTGCGTCGTTGCGAGTGCCATCACCACCTCCAGATGAGTCGTCCGGGCCGTTCCCGCTCTGCCTCCAGGTTGGGGCGGGGGCGCACCGCCGTCAACCCGAATAGATTTCTCCCGTCATGCCCACGCCAGAGCAGCTCAGTGAACGGGAACTCAAGGTCCTCGAGGCGGTCGTGCAGACCTACATCGAGACCGCGGAGCCGGCCGGGAGCCAGACCATCGCCCGGCGGTTCGGCCTCGGGGTATCCGCGGCCACCATCCGCAACACGATGAGCGAGCTGGAGGACAAGGGCTACCTGTTTCATCCGCATACCTCGGCCGGACGGATCCCGACCGACCGGGCCTATCGGGTGTACGTCAATGAGATCATGCGTCTGGCGCCGCCCAGCCGTGAGGCCCGTCACGCCCTGCACACCGAACTGCTGGCCGGCCGCAACGCGGTCGAGGAGATCCTCCGCCGGGCGGCGCAGGTGCTGGGCGTCCTGACCCAGGAGCTGGGCATGGCCGTGGCCCCGGCGCTGGACGAGCTGGTGATCGAGCGGCTGGAGCTGGTGGCGGTCAGCTCGGAGCGGCTGCTGCTGGTGTTCAACCTCCGCAGCGGGCTGGTCCGGACCATCTTCGTGGAGGTACCTGGTCGGGTACCCGCCGAGACCATCCACGATGTGTCGCGGGTGCTCAACGAGCGGCTGGCGGGCCACACGCTGCAGCAGATCCGGGCCACCCTGCCCGAGCGGCTGCGCGACGCCGCCAGCGGCACGGGCGGCCGCGAGCTGCTCAACATCTTCATCGCCGAGGGGGAGGAGATCTTCGGGCTGGCGGACGACCGGAACGCCGTGGTGCTGGGCAGCGCCCAGATGCTGGCGGACCAGCCCGAGTTCGCCTCCAACAGCCGGATGCGGGAGCTGCTGCTGTTGACCGAGGGTCGCGACCTGCTCAAGCAGGCTCTGGCCTCGCGCCGCGAGACCGGCGTGGCGATCACCATCGGGGGGGAGAACCCGGACAGCCGGCTGTCGGGCTTTACCCTGGTGACGGCCTCGTATGAGGCCGGCGCGCTCAAGGGCGTCATCGGGGTCATGGGCCCGACCCGGATGCCGTACGACAAGATCATCGGGCTGGTGGAGCACACCAGCCGCCTCGTGGAGGACCTGCTGGAGTGAGCGAGTTCTACGACCTGCTCGGCGTCGCCCGCGACGCCGGCGAAGCCGACATCAAGAAGGCCTACCGGAAGCTGGCGATGGAGTTCCATCCGGATCGGAACCCCGCGCCCGAGGCGGAAGCCCGGTTCAAGGAGATTACGGAAGCGTACGAGATTCTCCGCGATCCCCAGAAGCGGGCCGCCTACGATCGCTACGGCAAGGCCGGCGTCGGTGGCGCCGCGGGGGGCTTCGGGTTCCATCACGTGGACCTGACCGAGGCGCTCAACATCTTCATGCGCGACTTCGGCGGGATGGGCGGATTCGACTCGCTCTTCGGCGGGGGCCGTGGCCGCGGCGAAGACAGCCGCCGGGGCCAGGACGTCCGCGTCACCGTCAAGCTGTCGCTGGCCGAGGTGGCCGCCGGGGTCAAGAAGACCGTCCGGTTCAAGGCGCCCGATCGCTGCGCCACCTGTCAGGGCACCGG
>DATAOR010000250.1:0-19158 GCA_036265635.1 Gemmatimonadales bacterium | reverse complement strand
CCGCCCGCCCAGGCGGTCGCGGGCCTCGAGCACCGTCACCCGGCAGCCGCCGGACGCGAGTCGCTCGGCCGCCGCGTGGCCGGCCATCCCGGCCCCGACCACGCTGACGTCGGCGCCGGCCCCGTCGGTCCTGGTCACGGGCCGGCTACTCGTACCGGAGGGCGACGATCGGATCGAGCCGGGCGGCCCGCCGGGCCGGCCAGATGCCGAAGAACAGCCCCACCAGGGCGCTGAAGCCGAAGGCGACCAGGACCGACATGGGCGAGATGAGGGTGTTCCACTGCATCACCCGGGCGAGCACGATCGTGGTGCCGACCCCAACCACGATCCCGATGGCGCCGCCGAGGATGCACAGGGTCAGCGCCTCGATCATGAACTGCAGCAGGATGTTGGTCCGGGTGGCACCGAGGGCCTTGCGGACGCCGATCTCGCGGGTCCGCTCGGTGACCGAGACCAGCATGATGTTCATGATCCCGATCCCGCCCACCACCAAGCTCACCGCCGCGATGCTGGCGAGCAGGGTGGTGAACACCTGGGTGGCCTGCTGCTGGGTCTGGAGCACGTCCTGCTGGTTGCGGATGGTGAAGTCGTTCTCGGCGCCGGGCCGGATGTGGTGCTCCCGGCGCAGGATCCGCTCGAGGTCCACCATGCCCTGTTCGATCGGCACGCCGTCCTTCACCTGAATTGACATCGACCGGAGCCGCTTGCTACCGAAGACCCGGAACTGCGCGGTCTGGAGCGGGATCAAGATCTGCTCGTCGGGGTTCTGAAACCCGCCCGACGCGCCCTTGGTGCTGAGGACGCCGATGATCTCGAAGGGGATGCCGCGGATCAGGATGGTCTGGTGGATGATGGCCGCCGGATTGGCATTGAACATCTCCGGCACGGCCGAGCCGAGCACGGCGTAGCGCTGGCGGGCGGCGTCGTCCCCGGCGCTGAACATCCGGCCATAGGGCAGGCTGTAGTTCCGGACCTCCACGTAATTGGCGGTGGTTCCGATGATCTGGAGATTGCGGTTCTGGTTGCCGAACACGACCTGCTGGGCCGACTGGGCCTCCGGCACCACCGCCTTGAGCAGGGTGGCGCCGCGCTGGAGCGCCTGGTAATCGTCCGTGCTGAGCACCGTGCGGTCGGTGATCATGACCGCCCCGGCCCGGCCCTGGCCGGCGAAGACGGTGAAGACGTTGGCCCCCAGCGCCGCGATCCGCTCCTCCACCGCCTTCTGGGCGCCGCTCCCCAGGGCCACCATCGTGATCACCGCGCCCACTCCGATGATGATGCCCAGCATGGTCAGCACGGCCCGGAGGGCATTGCTCCGGATGGACGAGATGGCGACGGCGATGGTCTCGCCCAGCTGCATGCTACCGGCTCCGCGGCGCGGCGGACGCGCCGCCGCCCGGCGCGCCGGTGGTGGTCTGCTGGCGCATCCCCGGCACGGCGCCCCCGCCGGTCATCTGGTTCACCCGCTGCTTCATGTCCTGCTGGCTCTGGACCAGACTGGCGCTGGGGAGGATGTAGACCGAGTCGCCCTGGCCCAGGCCGCTGACCACCTCGCTGTAGTCGAGGTCGGTGAGCCCGGTCCGGATCCAGGCGGGGGCCGCGGCGCCGTTCCGTTTGACGAAGACGATGTAGCGGCCGCCCCCCGCGTCGGTGCCGCGGGTCCGGCGGCCGGCCCCGCGCTGACCCCCGCCGGCCACCCCACCCTGACCCCCGCCGGCCACCCCGCCCCGGCCCCCAGTGCTCCCCGGACGGGCGGAGTCGCGAGCCCACCGCCGGGTGGAGTCGCTCGATCCGGGCCGCATCCCCGCTCGCGGCCCCTCGGTGCCGATCGAGTCGGGCATCCGCGGCGTGGCCCCGGCGGAGCTGCCGGTCTGGTCGGCGGACGCGGCCAGCTGCTGCTGGACCGCGTCGGGCGAGAGCCCCAGCACGGACGCTGCCGAGCCGACGTCGCGCGGAGTCCGGAGCGCGGCGTTGGGCACCGCCAGGACGTCCTCCCGCTGGCCGACGTGGATCTCGACCTCGGTGTTCATGCCGGGACGCAGCAGCCCGGTCTCGTTGTGGATCCGGACCAGCACCGGAAACACGGTGACGTTCTGCTCGGTCGTGGCCTGGGGCTCGATCTTGAGGACCTCGCCCTCGAAGGTGCGGTTGGGGTAGGCGTCCACCGTGATGGTGGCGGCCTGCCCGGGCTGGACCTTACCCACGTCGGTCTCGTCCACCAGCGTCTTGACCTGCACCAGGGCGAGGTTGGCCATCTTGAGCAGGGTCGTCCCGCCGCTCACGTTCGAGGTGGCCGAGGCGATGACCGCGCCGCGCTCGATGTCCTTCTCGATGACGGTCCCGGTCACCGGCGCGCGGACGTCGGTATCCTCGAGCTGGATCCTGGCATTGTCCACCGCCACCCGCGAGCGGACCACCGCCGCCCGGGCATCGGCGTAGTTGAGCAGCGCGGTCTCGTGCTCTTCTTCGGTGATGGCCTGGGTCTTGAACAGCTCGTCGGCGCGGCGCTTCTGGCTGGTGGCGTTGGTGAGCTGGGCCTGGGCCACGTCGAGGTCCGCCTGGGCCTGGGCCAGCGCGTTGCCGGCGTTGCGGGGATCGATATGTACCAGCAGCGCGCCGCGCTTGACCAGCTGGCCGGTCTCGGCGTTGAGCCGGAGCACCTCGCCCGAGGCCTTGGACTTGACCTCGACCGTGGTGTCCGGCTGGATGGCGCCGGCAGCCTGGACGTTGAGGATGATGTCGCGCGGCGTGACGGCGACGGCCTGGTAGACGACGGGGGGCGTCTCCTTCTTGCAGCCGGCGAGCGTGAGGGCGAGGGCGAACGCGGCGGCGGTGCGCCGGGGGAGCCTCCCCGCCGCCATGCCAGGCGGAGTGGAGGATCCGGCCGACCGGCGGTCGAGCCAGCGGCCGGTCCACGGGCGCGCCCGCACCGGATCTCTCGCCGCCGCCAGGCCGAGTGGACCTGGCCCGCTCACGCCGGCCTCCCCGGTGTGGCGAAGTCGCGCTCCACCCGGCCGTCCTTCAGGTGGACCTGGCGGAGCGCGTGGGCCGCGATGTCGGTCTCGTGGGTCACCAGCAGGATGGTCTGCCCGTCCGTGTGCAGCCCCTGGAACAGGCCCATGATCTCCTCGCTGGTGGCGCTGTCGAGGTTGCCGGTCGGCTCGTCGGCCAGGAGGATGCTGGGCCGATTGACCAGCGCCCGGGCGATGGCCACCCGCTGGCGCTGGCCGCCCGACAGCTCATTGGGCCGGTGCTCCATCCGGTCCTTGAGCCCGACCCGGGTGAGGGCATCGGTCGCGGCGGCGCGGCGCTCGCGCCCGCCCATCCCGGCGTAGACCAGCGGCAGCTCCACGTTGTGGAGGGCCGAGGCCCGGGGCAGCAGGTTGAAGGTCTGGAAGACGAATCCGATCTCCTTGTTCCGGATCCGGGCCAGCTCGTCGTCGTCCAGCTCCGACACCCGGTGACCGTTGAGCCAGTACTCCCCGGCGGTCGGGCTGTCGAGGCAGCCGATCAGGTTCATCAGGGTGGACTTGCCCGAGCCCGAGGCGCCCATGATGGCGACGAACTCGTTCTGCCGGATGACGAGGTCCACCCCGCGGAGGGCGTGGACCACCTCGCCGCCCATGTCGTAGTCGCGACCGAGGCCGCGGGTCACGATGACCGCGTCCCGAGGGATGTCGGCCGGCAGGACCGCCATGCGTTCGGCGGTATCGCCCAGACTGGTCACAGGGATCGTCCGATCAGCGCGTCGAGCTGCGCCTTGGCGCGGAGGTAGTCGAATCGCGCGTTGACCACGTCCACCTCCGCCTGGTTGAGGGCTTCCTGGGACGTGAGCACGTCCACAATGGTCGAGGCGCCGAGCCGGTAGCGCTCCTGCTGGACCCGGAGGTCCTCGGTCGCCGCGGCCACGCTGGTGGCGGTGATGTCGATCTTGTCGCGGGCCGCGGCCAGCTCGGCCAGCCGCTGGGTCAGCTCGGCGTCCACCGCCCGGCGCTCGTCGTCGGCGGTGGCCCGGGCCACGTCGAGGGTCGCTTCCCGCTGGGCAATGGCGAGCTCGCGGTCGAACCGGTTGAACAGGGCCCAGCTCAACTGGAGGTTGAGCTGGCGCTGGTTGAAGAAGGCGTAATCGTTGGCCCGGCTGGCGTTCCAGCTGGTGTTGGCGCCCAGGGTCAGGCTGGGCCAATAGGCCGCGCGCGACGCCTTGAGGTTGGCCTGGGCCAGGGTGGCGCCGGCGATGGCGGTCTGGATCCGGGGCGATCGGGCCTCCGCCTCCTGCCGGAGCGCCGAGGTGTCCACCGCCGGCTGGACCTGGTTGAAGGCCGAGTCGTCGACGGCGCGGACCCTGCCGGTCTGGCCGATCAGCCGGCCCAGGCCGGCTTCGGCGGTGGCCAGGTCGGTCTGCGACTGGATCAGGTCAAGCCGGGCGTTGCCCAGGGTCACCAGCGAGCGGAGCGAGTCGGACCGGGTGGCCGAACCGGCGTGGAGCTTGGCGACGGACACCTTGAGCTGTTCCTCCGCCCGCTTCACGCTCGCCTGGCGGACGCCGACCAGCTGAGCGGCGCTCAGGGCGTCGAAGAACTGGTTGGTGGTGGCGAGCGCCTGCTGGAACCTGGCGCCGACCAGCCCGGCATCGGCCTGGGCCTGCCCCGCCCGGGCCGCCGACAGCTCCGCCCCGCGGCGGAACCCGGTGAACAGGTCCACGCTGGCGCTGAGCGACGTGTTGAAGCTGCGGTTGCTGGTGTTGCCGGTCAGCAGCTGGCCCGTGATGGGATCGATCCGCTGGGCGCCCTCGGAGGTGAACTCGCTGGCCGAGGAGCTGGCCGAGAGATTGGGCAGGAAGTTGCCCCAGGCATTGCGCCGGACGGCGGCGGCCGTTTCGACCCCGGTCCGAGCCTGGACCACGTCCGGCTGGGTCCGTTCGGCCAGGCGAATCGCCTCGGCCAGCGTGACGGCAGGAGCCTGCGCCTGGACGGGAGTCCAGGCCAGGAGCGAGACCAGCACGAGTAACGGCACGCGGCGCATGCGATTCCGTGGTCGAGGACGACAGCGGAAGATAGTCCTGGAAGGTCCCCCCGTCAGATTCGCCGGTCATCCTGGCCGTCGCAGCGGCGGGGGCCGGCGGGAGGGTGGCAGCGGCCCTGAGATGCCCTGGCTGCCCGGACGGCGAGGCAGGCGAGCTGGATGCGGCCCTAGCGCTCGCTGCGCCGGCGGAACGCCTCCCGCCAGGCGCTGAGCGCCAGCCAGCCGCAGAGCACGCCGAAGGCGTACGCCGTGATCTTGGGGAGGGCGAAGAAGAGGGCGCCGAGGGAGACCAGCATGGCGCTGAGCGGGAGGAAGATCGATCGCCTCGCATTGGCCATCAGCGCCCGCACGGCCAGGGCGGCGCGCCGGCGCCGCTCCCGCCGGGTGGGCCGATGCTGGTCGAGCACCTCAGGGGCCTCCCGGCGGAGGACGGTCGGCAGGGCTGCGCTGATCCGCTGCGGGCCCCGGGCGGGGCGGCGGATCACCTCGCGGCTGCGGGCAATGTCGCGCCGGAACTGGCGCTCCATCGCGTCCGCCAGCGCGCCATCGTCGATCAGGACGTCCAGCTCCCAGTTTCCCAGCAGACTCGACGGGTTCAGGTTGCTCGACCCCACCCGGGTCCACCGGCCATCGGCCACGATGGTCTTGGCGTGGAGCATGGGTCCGTCCCACTCGAAGATCCGGACCCCGCTCCGGAGCAGGTCACGATAGCCGATCCGGGACAGGTTCCGGACCAGGGGAAGGTCGCTGGTGCCCGGGACCAGCAGGCGGACGTCGACGCCGTCGCGGGCCGCGTCGCGGAGGGCCTGGAACAGTCGGGGCGGGGCCACCAGGTAGGCGTCGGTGACCCAGAGCCGCTCGATGCTGCCACCGGCCAGCAGCTCGACGACCCGGTAGGTCCGCTCACGGCCGGGCTCGCCGCTGATGACCCGGACCGCGGCGTCCCCGCGTGGGGTCACCCGGCCGGCCACGTCGTCCGGCGGCAGCCGGCCGCCGGCCACTTCCCAGGTGCTGGCGAAGGCCTGGTCGAGCACCGCCGCGGCCGGTCCGGCGATGTCCACCGCGGTGTCGCGCCAGGGGTGCTTGTCCTCGGCCTCCTCGCCGGTCCACTCGCAGCCGATGCAGAGCCCGCCCACCACCGCCCGGGCGCCGTCCGCCACGACCAGCTTGCGGTGATTGCGGGAGAAGTTGCGCACCAGGTCGAAGGCGGAGAGCGGCCGGAACGGCCGGACCTCGACGCCGGCTCCCCGGAGCGCGCGCCAGAAGGAGCGGCGGGTGCCGATGCTGCCGAGCCCATCGTAGAGGACCCGCACATGCACGCCCTCCCGGGCGCGGCGCATCAGCAGGTCGGCAAACCGATGGCCGGCATCGTCGGACCGGATGATGTAGTTCTCGAAATGGATCCAGCGGGTGGCCCCGGCGATGGTGTCGAGCATCGCGTCGTAGGCGCAGGGGCCGTCGATCAGGAGGTCGACTTTATTGCCCGGGATGGGACGCCCGCCGGCGGCGCGGTTGATCGCGCTGGCGACCGACTGCTCGGCGGCCAGCCCGCTGGCGGTCATGCCCCGCCGAGGCCCAGGCGCTGCTCGTGCGGCCGGAGGGACTCGAGCACGAAGGCGATGTGCTCGTCGAGCGGGACACCCAGCTCGGCCGCGCCCTGGACGACGTCGTCGCGGCTCACCCCGCGGGCGAAGGCCTTGTCCTTGAGCTTCTTCTTGACGCTCGACACTTTGAGATCCTGGAGGCTGCGGGACGGCCGCACCAGGGCGCAGGCCACCAGGAAGCCGCACAGCTCGTCCACCGCGAACAGCGCCTGGGCCATCGGCGTATCGCGGGGCACGCCGGTGTAGGGTGCGTGGCCGAGGATGGCCCGGCCACTGGCTTCGGGAAGGCCCCGGGCCGTGAGGATGCGGACCCCTTCCGCCGGATGCTCCTCGGTGGCCGAGTGGGCGGCGTTGGGGAAGCGCTCGTAGTCGAAGTCGTGCACCAGGCCCACCAGCCCCCAGGCGTCCTGGTCCTCGCCGGCGCGGGCCGCCATCGCCCGCATGGCGATCTCGACGGCGTACATGTGCTTCCGCAGGGCGTCGGAGGGGGTGTACTCGTGCATCAGGGCCAGGGCGCGGTCGCGATCGAGCGTCACGGCGGGTCTCCGGCGGTCAGGCGGCGGGCTGGGCGTATCCGGCGGTGAGCGGCACCCGGGTGGCGACCTCGCCGTCAAGCGAGATCTCGAAGGCGTAGGCGCCGGGCCGCGGCAGCGGCACGTCGAACACCAGGACGGCGCCGGCCTCCACGTCCACCACGCCGGCAGGCGGCTCGCCGAACTGGACGGTCCCCTCGCCCCCGAGCAGCTCGGTATCGGCCTCGTCCACGAACCGGATCCGGATCGAATGGACGCCGATCTCGGTCCGCCGGCCCCGAACCCGGAGCACCAGGTGGGTCCGGGGGCAGACCGAAGGGAAGCTGGTCAGCCAGACGTGCTGGAACATGCCCAGCACGCTGAGCTTGCCCTGCTGATCGATCAAGGCGTAGTCGGCGACGATGGCGAAGTCGAGATGCAGGTCACGCCACCCGGATGGACGTGATGACGTCGTTCTGCTTGATGCTGTTGACTACGTCCATCCCCTCGCGCACCTGGCCGAACACGGTGTGGACCCGGTCGAGATGCGACTGGGGCGTGTGGCAGATGAAGAACTGGCTGCCGCCGGTGTCCTTGCCCGCATGGGCCATGCTGAGAGTGCCGGCGACGTGCTTGTGGGTGTTGAGGTGGGTCTCGCACTTGATCTTGTAGCCGGGACCGCCGGTGCCGACCCGGGGGTTGTTGGGGTCCTTCGACAGGGGATCGCCGCCCTGGATCATGAAGTTGTTGATCACCCGGTGGAACCGGGTGCCGTCGTAGAACTCGCTGTTGGCGAGCTTCTCGAAGTTGGCTACGGTATTGGGCGTCTCGCTGTCGAACAGATCGGCGACGATGGTGCCCTTGCTGGTCTCGATGGTCGCGGTCTTGGCCACGGTACGTGCGCTCCGAAGAAGGTCAGCGGGCTAATCTAACACCGTGCTCGCGAGGCCGGCCTCCCGGAGAAAGAGGTCGCCGCCGGTCGGACGGCCCTCGCGCTGCACCGCGCGGGTCAGCACCAGCCGGTCCTTGGCCCGCGTCATCCCGACGTAGAGCAGCCGGCGGGCTTCCTCGATCTCGCGCAGGTTGTCCTGCTCGAGGGCCACGCTCCCCGGCAGGAGCCGGTCCTCCACGCCCACGACGTAGACCCGGGAGAACTCGAGACCCTTGGTGGCGTGCAGCGTGAGCAGGCTGACGCGGTGGTCGTCGGTCCGGCAGCCGTCGCTCCGGCTGAGCGCCACCCGGCCAAGCAGCAGGGCGATGCTGTCAGACAGCGTGGGCGCGGCACTGGCCCCCACCAGCGCCTCCAGCCGCGCGGCCGAGGAGGGATACCGCTCGGCCACCGGCCGCTCGGTCCGGATCCGCTCCATCAGGCGCCGTCCGCCCAGCCGCTCGATCAGCTCCTCGGCCGAGGGCGCCTCGGTCCCGGCCGCCTGCTCGGCGTAAGTCTCGAGGCAGCCGCCGTAGCGCCCGAGCGCCGCGGGCAGGGCGAGGTCGCGAATCAGCCGCTCCTCGGCGGTGGGATCGGAGGGGGCATCGAGCGCCAGCGCCAGCCCCAGCCAGCCGAGCAGCTGGACCAGCGCCGTCTTGCGGGCGCGAACCAGACGGAGCTCGCCCAGGTGGTGGGTGACACCGACCAAGGTGGCCGCGTCGTCGAGGGCGTGGTGCGATCGGCCGCGGTCGACGCCGAAGCGGTGAGCCAGGTCCTCGAGCCGGGCGCTCTCGTCCATCAGCGAGCGGGCCAGCGGCAGGGTGTCGAAGAACACCAGCTGCTCCACTCCGTCGAGCCCGGCGGCCACCCGGCGGAGCACCGGGACGTCGAAGGTGTGGCCGTTGTGCGCCACCAGCAGATCGTCGCCGACGAAGGCCCGGAACTCGGGCCAGACCTGAACCAGGGTCGGGGCCTCGCCCAGAGTCTCAGCGGCATAGCCGTGGACCTGGGCGGCCCGGGGGCTGACGGGCCGTGACGGACGCACCAGGGAGTTGAACTGGGCCACGATCACCCGGCCCCGCACCCGGACCGCCGCCAGCTCGACGATGTCGCACACCGCCGAATCCATCTCGGTGGTCTCGATGTCGAAGGCCACGTAATCCTGCAGCGGATCGGTCAGTCCGCGGCACTGCATCAGCTGCAGGGCCTTGAACAGCGTGAGCGGACGAACGCCGCCGGCGCGAAGGACCAGGTCACCCGGCGCGGGCCGATCGGCCGGAGTGAGCCGATGGGCCCGGTCGCCGACGACCGTCCGGAGCAGCGGCAGCAGGGCGATGTCGACCCCCCGATCGGGCTCGAGCCAGACAGTGCCGCCGGTGTCGCGCGTCTCGGTCAGCCGCTGGGCCAGATGCGCGGCGCCGGGGGTCTCGGCCGGATCGGTCAGCTCGGCGGCCCGCTCGTCGAGCGGGTTGCGGTAGCGGCCCAGCCGCTCGGCCAGCAGGGCATCCACCAGGCTGTCGAGCCGGTCGTGGGTCCGGCCCAGCGCGGCCAGATTCTCGACGTGGAAGACCAGTCTCCAGGCCAGCCGGGCGTCGGGATCGCCCCGGTTGGTCCGGGCAAAGATGCGGAGGGCGGTGAGCAGATCGAGCCCGCGGTACCCGGCTCGGACCCGATCCACCAGTGGCCGGGGGAGGACCTGCTCGGCGAAGGCCTCGACCGGAATGGGATCCTCGGGCGCCTGGATGATCCTGAGGCTGGCCACGATGGCCCCGACCAGCTCGTCGTCGAGCAGCGCCTGGCCCCGGGCCATCAGGCAGGGAATGTCGGCTTCGATGCACCGGGTCTCGAGCCCCTGGCCGATCCGGTGCGAGCGATAGAGCACCGCGTATTCGCCCCAGTCGAGCCCCGTGGCCGCCTGGTCCCGGAGCAGGTCCGACACCACCCACTCCGCCTCGCACCGCTCGTCGGCGAAGGTCAGGCCGGTGACGCAGTGGTCCGACTCGCGAGTGGCTTCGAGCCGCTTGTCGAACAGACCGGTGTTCCGGGTCACCAGCCGCCGGGCGGTCTCGAAGATCTGACGGGAGCAGCGCCGATTGAGATCGAGCATGATCGGCCGGGCGACCTCGAAGTCGTCGCGGAACCGGCCGAGGATCGCCGGATCGGCCCCGGTCCAGGAGAAAATGGACTGCTCGTCGTCGCCCACGGCGAAGCAGTTGCGGTGCCGGGCCGACAGCTCGGTCACCACCTCGTACTGGGCCAGGCTCAGGTCCTGGAACTCGTCCACCAGGACGTAGTCCCACCGGCCCCGCACCTCGGCCCGGACCTCCTCGCGCGAGCGGAGCAGCTCGCCGGTCCGGGCAATGAGGTCGTCGTAGTCCAGCAGGTTCCGGCTCCGGAGCGCGTCGGTGTAGGCCTCGAACAACTCCCGGTCGCCGTGGGCCAGCGGCACATGCTGCAGCCGGTGCCGGCCGAACCGGAGCAGCAGCTGGCCCTGTTGCTCGGAGCGGACCCGGAGCCGGCGAAGCACGCGGCGCTGGTAGTCGTCGTCGGCGATGGCGAAGCCGCGCTTGAGCCCCGCGGCCGACGCGTGATCGCGCAGCAGGCCGAAGCAGAGGGCGTGGAGCGTGCCGCGGGTGACATCCTCGGCCAGCGGGCCGACCTCGCGCTGCAGCCGGGCGGCGATCTCGTCGGCCGCCTTGTTGGTGAAGGTGACCGCGCAGATCCGCCCGGGGTCGAGCCCGTGCCAGGCGATCAGCCGGGCGATCCGGGCGATGAGGCAGAAGGTCTTCCCCGCGCCCGGCCCGGCCACCACCAGGACAGGACCGAGCGGGGCCTCGATGGCCTGGCGCTGCGCGGGCGAAGGCTCGAACGTCAGACGACGCTCCGGGGCCGGATCTCCGCGAGGGTGGCCCGCCACTGCTCGAGTGTGGCGGCCGGAGCGCAGCAGCTGGTACCGGTGCAGGCGTAGCCGCGCGGCGCGCCGCCCGCGGCCACCATGCCGGCCATGGCGGGTGGGAGCGGACGACCGGTGGATTCGCCCGGCGCGAGCCGCCGGACGACTCGGCGGGGCAGGAAGACGGCGAGCGCCTCGCGGTGCATCCGGTCGGCGACGGGGTCACCCGGCTCGCCCACGACGACGAGGTGCGTGGCCGGGCGGAGGTGCCAGTCTACCGCCAGCAGGTAGGTGGCGGCATAGAGCCCCAGCTCGCCCGACCGGCCGGCGAATGCCCGCACCAGGGCCTCGCCCCGCTCGCGCCAACGGGCTTCACCCGTGAGCTCGTGCAGCCGGGCGAGCACGATTCCCGCGACCCCGTTGGGCGACGGGGTCGGGGCGTCCTCGATCGGCTTGGCCGGCGCGGGGAGCAGCCCCGGCTGAGCGGCGCGGCCCCGGGCGGTGTCGTACAGGCCGCCGGTGGTCTCGTCCCAGTAGTCGGCCCAGACGCGGTCCATCAGCCGCTCGGCCCAGGCAAGCCAGGAGTCGTCACCGGTGGCCTCGTGGGCGTCTAGCGCGGCCGACGCGACCTGAACCTGATCATCCAGCAGGCCGGCCACGCCGCCCGCCGTGTGGGCGACCGCGTCCTCGGCCAGCCGCTCGTCGCGGAGACGGGCCAGGCTGCGGAGGCCGTGGTCCGCCGCCGCGTGGTCGCCCAGCACCGGCCCGGCACGGAGCATGGCCGACGCCATCATGGCGTTCCAGTTGGTGTAGCGGGTCCGGTCGACGAACGGCGCGGGCCGCCCCGCCCGGGCGGCCAGCAGCCGGGTGCGGGCCCGTTCGATCAGCTCGACGACCTCCGTCTCGGGCCGGCCGGTCCGGGCGGCGAGGACCGCGGGGGTCGCCGCCACATAGAGCACGTTCTTGGACGGGTTGTGGTGCATCTCGCCGGCGGTGCCGATGTCCCAGTATGCCCCCGCGACCTCGAGCTCGTCGGGCGCCAGCACCGCCGCCGCCTCGTCGCGGGTCCAGGTGAAATAGTCGCCGTCGTCGTCGAGCCCCACGTCGGCGTCCTGGCTGGCGGCATAGCCGCCCTCGGGATCCGAGGCAACCTCACGGACCCAGCGGACGATGCCGCCGGCCGCGCTGGCATACAGCTCGGCGCCGAATACGGCGTAGGCGTCGGCGTAGGCCTTGAGGAGCTCCGAGTTGTCATAAGACATCTTCTCGAAGTGCGGTACGATCCACTCGGCATCCACACTGTAGCGGTGGAAGCCACCGCCGAGCTGATCGTATACCCCGCCGCGCGCCATCCCCGTCAGGGTCCGCTCCAGCATGCTCCGGGCGGGCTCGCCGGGCTGGTCGCTCCAGTGGTGGAGCAGCAGGGTCATGGCACCGGGATGGGGAAACTTGGGCTGGCTGCCGAAGCCGCCGTGGACCGGGTCGAACACCCGGCGCATCTGCGCCACGGCCGCGTCCACCATCCCAGCGTCGATGTCCCCCGGCGCCGAGCCGTCGAGATCGTCCACTACGACACGCCGGACCGCCGCCGCCTGCGACTGCACCTGAGCCTGGCGGTCGCGGTAGGCCTCGAGCACGCCCTGGAGCACGGTGCGGAAGCCGGGCCGGCCGTGACTGCCATCGGGCGGGAAGTAGGTCCCGCCGTAGAAGACCTCGCCCGCCGGCGTCAGGAACGCGGTCAGCGGCCAGCCCCCTTGCCTGGTCAGCGCCTGGACGGCCCGCTGGTAGCGGGCGTCCACGTCGGGGCGCTCGTCCCGGTCCACCTTGATGCAGACGAAGTGGTCGTTGAGGAAGCCGGCCAGCTCGGGGTTCTCGTACGATTCGCCGTCCATCACATGACACCAATGGCACCAGACCGCACCGATGTCGAGCAGCACGGGACGGTCCTGGGCCCGGGCGGCCGCAAACGCCTCGTCGCCCCAGGGGAACCAGTGAATCGGCTGGTGGGCGGCCGAGCGCAGATAGGCCGAGGTGGCCTCGGTCAGACGATTGACACGCATGCCGGAAGGTAGCGAAAAGGGCGCACCGAGGTGCGCCCCTGGTTCGGCGGCGGGGGCCGGCGGGTCAGCCCTTCTTGTGACCCAGCGAAAAGACGTACGCCGCGACTGCCTTGACCTCGGCGTCGGAGAGCTCGGCACCACCCTTGGGGGGCATCATGATGCCGCTCTTGGACTCGGCCTGGGTCACGCCTACGGTGACCTGCTTGACGATGGCGTCGTACGAGCCGTCGCTGTGGAGCCACTCCGCATCGGTCAGATTGGGTCCGACGGCGCCCTCGGCGTTGGCACCGTGGCAGGCGTAGCAGTTGCCCTTGCCGTGAAAGATGCTGTCGCCCTGGGCGAGCTGGGCCGCGGTCGGGGCGCCAGCGGGCGCGGCGGGCTTCTGAGCCACGGCGGGGCGGGCCCCCAGCATGGCGGCCAGCGCGACCAGCAGGCCGAAACGAGTCCTGATGTCCATCGTGGCTCCTGTGAATGACGTCGTCGTTGACGGGCTATAGAGAATACTGCCGCCCGGAAGGCGGTCAAGCGGGTTCGATGGCAAGGGCCGGACCGAATCCGTCAATCTCACCTAAGCTATGGGGCGGCAATCAGTTGGCGTGCGGACTTCGGCCGGGCGGACCGCAACCGTGTCATTCCGACCGGGCCAGACGATAGAGGCGGCAGAGAAGGACGTCGCCGCCAGTCCGTCAAATCCCCGCAAATCAGGGTTCCGCCGCCACCGGTCGAATCTCGACCCGACGGTTGGCCGCGCGGCCGCGCGGCGTGGTGTCCGGCGTGAGCGGCAGCGAGGAGCCATAGCCACGAGCCACGATCTGCTGGTAGCTGACTCCCTTGACCACCAGGTAATCGCGCACGGCCTCGGCTTGAAGTGCCGTCAGCCGGAGGTCGTCGCTCGAGGAGCCGCTGTTGTCGGTGTGCGCCGCGATCTCGACCCGGGCCGAAGGATTGGCATGCAGCAGGTCGGCCAGGGAATCGAGCGCGGTGTACGAGGCCGGATCGAGCCGGGCCGTCCGCGGCGCGAACGCCACGCCGGGGATGGCGCCGGCGGCGATGGCCCCACCGCCCGCCGCCGGGCGGGGCACCGTGACGTTGGGCCGCTGAATCGGACGGCCGGTCGTGTCGATGGCCGGACGGCCTGAGGGCGGCGGCTGGGCCGCTACTCCCGGCCGGGCGGCCCCGCTGGGCGGTTGGGCTGGGGCTGCCGGGTTGGCGTTGGACTGAGCCGGCGGACCCGCGGGCGCAGGGGCCGTGGGGGCGGGCCGGGTCGGCACCTGGCCCTGGGTGCAGCCGGTGGCATTCACCGAGGCGCCGGGGTTGGAACGGGGGCAGCGGTCGAGGCCGTCGAGCACGCCGTCGCCGTCCTCGTCGCCCGGGCAGCCGAGCGCGTCCACGGTGGCGCCCCGGGGCGTGTCGGAGCACCGGTCGAGGCCGTCGGGGATCTGGTCGCCGTCGCTGTCCTTGGGGCAGCCACGGGGATCGACCAGCACGCCAGCCGGCGTGTCGGGGCAGCGGTCGAGGCCGTCGGGAATGTTGTCGGCGTCGGTGTCCTGAGAGCAGCCGCGGACGTCCACCGCGGCGCCGGCGACCGTGGTGGGGCAGCGGTCGACCCCGTCGGGGACGCCGTCACCGTCGCCGTCGCTGGGGCAGCCCCGGGCGTCGACCGAGGCGCCGCTGGGCGTGTCGGCGCAGCGATCGCGGTTGTCGAGGACGCCGTCGTTGTCGGCGTCGAGGATCGGCTTGCTGCCGAGCATGAGGCTGAGCCCGAGGCTGGCGCCGAAGTTCGACAGGGAAACCCCGGCGCCGCTGGGGCCCTCCTTGCTCTTGTTCAGCGTCACCAGGCCTTCGCCCCGGACCAGGAGGGTCGGGGTGAGCCCGACGCGGAAGCCGACGCCACCGAGGAACGCGCCGCTCCGCCCGCAGATCGGATCGTTGGCGCTGGCGACCGCGGGGCAATCGCTGCCGTACTTGGTGCTGCCGCCGCCGAGCTTGAGATAGGCCGAGTTGTTGGCCCCGATGAGAAAGTTGTACAGCGCCGAGAGGGCGAAGGTCTTGACCCCAACCTTGACGTCCCGGGTCTTGCTCTTGGCCGAGGTGAAGTCGCCTTCGGCCTCGATCGAGAAATTGAGCGGCAGCCAGACTCCCAGCCGCCCCACGCCGCCGGCGGCGCTCTTGAGCAAGGCGTCGCTGTCGAAGGACTGGAGCGCGCCGCCGGCGCTGAGCTCCACCAAGTATTTCCGCTGCTGGGCGGCGCCGGCCTGCGCGCACACCACCACGAGGGCGAGGCCGGCCAGGAATTCACCGATGGCCCAGCCCCTGGGGTGCTGTCGGTAGGTTCGCATGGCTCAAATAGATACGGCGTCCGGGTAAGCCTGACAAGGAGCCGCGTCACCAGCGATCGCGCAACCCTTGGCAGCGTCCGATGGGGCCACTACGATTCGCCCACGATCTTCAAGCCAGCTCGAGCTACCCGCCGGGAGCGTATGCGCGTCGTCATCGAATACTGCGTCGTTTGAAACTACCAGCCCCGAGCCGCCGGTCTGGCGGCTGAGCTCACCCGGGCCTGGCCCGAGGCCGAGGTGCAGCTGGTCCCTTCGTCCGGCGGGGTGTTCGAGGTGACCGTGGACGGCCGCCTGGTGTTCTCCAAGCGGGCCCTTCACCGGCACGCCGAGCCGGGGGAGATCCTGCGGTTGATCCGGCCGGACTGAATGCGCATCGCGATCTCCACCGGCGGCGGCGACGCCCCCGGGCTCAACGCCGTCATCCGGGCGGTGGTGCTGTCGGCCCACACCCGCGGCTGGAAGACCTACGGCATTCAGCGCGGCTACGAGGGCCTGCTCTCGTTCAACGGCGTCGTCCCGCTCGGCCCCGCCGAGGTCCGCGGCATCACCCACCTCGGCGGCACCATCCTGGGGACCACCAATCGCGGCAATCCGTTCCGCTACGTCATGCGGAACGAGCAGGGCGAGGAGTTCGAGCGCGACCGCTCGGACGACCTGGTGGCCGCGTTCCAGGCCAGCGGGTTCGACGCGCTGGTCTCGATCGGCGGCGACGGCAGCCTGCAGATCTCGCACGACCTCTGGCGCAAGGGCCTGCCGGTGGTCTGCGTGCCCAAGACGATCGACAACGATGTGAGCGGGACCCAGCGGACCTTCGGCTTCGACACCGCCGTGAGCACGGCGACCGAGGCGATCGACAAGCTGCATTCCACCGCGGAGAGCCACGACCGGGTGATGGTGGTGGAGCTGATGGGCCGGTACGCCGGCTGGATCGCGCTCACCAGCGGCCTGTCGGGCAGCGCCGACGTGATCCTGCTGCCCGAGATCCCGTTCGACATCGAGAAGGTCTGCGCCAAGATCCGCGCCCGCGAGGCGGCCGGCCGCCACTTCAGCATCGTGGTCGTGGCCGAAGGCGCCCGGCCGAAGGACGGGGCGATCGAGCTGCTCGAGCGGCGCGGCGTCGGCACGGTGGACCGGCTCGGCGGCATCGCCAGCAAGGTGGCTCGGGCGATCGAGCACCACACCGGCAAGGAGACGCGCACGCTGGTGCTGGGTCATCTTCAGCGGGGCGGCAGCCCGACGACCTACGACCGCCTGCTGGCCCTCCGGTTCGGCGCCGCGGCGGTGCGGGCGATCGCCGACGGCGCCTACGGCATCATGGTCGGGCTCAACGGGCCGGACATCACCCGGGTGCCGCTCGACCTGGTGGTGGGTCGGTCCAAGAATGTCCCGCTCGACTCCGATACGGTCCGGACCGCCCGCGAGCTCGGAATCAGCCTGGGTGACTGACCTCGCCTATCCGCCCACCCGGGTGGTGGACGCCGTGGAGATCCTGCACGGCGAGACCCTGCCCGACCCCTATCGCTGGCTCGAGCAGGGCGACGATCCCGACACCCGAGCCTGGACCGAACGCCAGAACGCCGTCACCGAGGCCTGGCTCGCCGCCGTTCCCGGCCGGGCGGCGATCCGGCAGCGGCTGGATGAGTTGCTCGCCATCGGCGCCATCAGCGTGCCGACGCCGGCACGGGGCCGGTACTTCTACCAGCGGCGCGACGGGCGGCAGAACCAGCCGGTGCTGTACGTCCGGGACGGTCACGATGGCGCCGACCGGGTGGCGGTCGATCCCAACGCGCTCGACCCCGCCGGGATCACCGCCCTGGACTGGTACTACCCCAGCGACGACGGCCGGCTGCTGGCGTATGGACTGTCGCGCGACGGCAGCGAGCAGAGCGTGCTCCACGTGCTCGAGGTGGATTCCGGCATCATCCGGCCCGAGCGGATCGAGCGAACCCGTGCCGCCGACCTCGCCTGGCTCCCCGACGGCTCGGGCTTCTACTACACCCGCTACCCAGCGCCCGACACCGTGCCGGCGGGCGAGGAGCACTACCACCGCTCGATCTACTTCCACAGCCTGGGCGCCGACCCGGCGGCCGATCCGCTGGTCTACCGGCCACGGGAGAAGGAGTTCTGGCCCGGCGTCGGCCTGTCGCCCGACGGGCGCTGGCTGCTGGTGAGCGTGGCCCGGACCTTCGACCAGACCGACCTCTACCTGGGCGACCGGACGGCGGGCGGGGGGATCGTGCCGCCGCTGGTCGCGGTGGCCGAAGGCCTGCCGTTCTCGTTCGAGGGGGAGATCGCCCACGGGCGGCTCTTCCTCCGCACCAACCTCGACGCGCCGACCTACCGGATGTACGAGGTGGATCCCGAGCGCCCGGCCCGGGGGCACTGGCGCGAGCTGGTCCCGCCGCGCGACGACGCGGTGCTCGAAGGTGCCCGGGTGGCGGGCGACCGGCTGGCCCTCAGCTATCTCGAGCGGGCCAGCTCGCGGCTCCGGCTGGCCGATCTGGACGGCGGTCTCCGGCGGGAGGTCGAGCTGCCCACGCTGGGCAGCGTGTTCGGACTCGGGGCCGAGTGGGACGGGCACGAGCTGTTCTTCGGCTTCTCGTCCTACACCGTGCCGCCCAGCGTATACCGGATCGACCTGACCACCGATCGGCAGGAGCTGTGGCGGCGGGTCGAGGCGGACGTGGACCCCGAGCGATACCAGGTGGGGCAGGTCACGGTCACGTCGCGGGACGGCACGCCCGTCACCATGTTCGTGGTCCACCGCCGGGGCCTGGTGCCCGACGGCCGCACCCCGACCTACCTGACGGGCTACGGCGGGTTCAACATCAGCATGACACCGGCCTTCTCGCGCTCGCTGCTGCTCTGGCTCGAGCACGATGGCCTGGTGGCCGTGCCCAACATCCGGGGCGGCGGCGAGTACGGCGAGTCGTGGCATCAGGGCGGCATGCTGGCGAACAAGCAGCACAGCTTCGATGACTTCGTCGCCGCGGCCGAGTGGCTCATCGGGCAGGGCTGGACTCGGCCGGACCGGCTGGCGATCGCCGGAGGATCGAACGGGGGCCTGCTCATGGGGGCGGTGCTGACCCAGCGGCCCGAGCTGTTCGGCGCGGTGGTGATCCAGGTCCCGCTGCTCGACATGCTGCGGTACCATCGGTTCCTGATCGCCCGGCTGTGGATCCCCGAGTACGGCTCACCCGACGACGCCGAGGCGTACCGCTGGCTCAGGGCCTACAGCCCCTATCATCACGTACGGCCCGGCGCCGCCTATCCCGCCGTCCTGCTCGCCACCGCCGAGAGCGATACCCGGGTGGACCCGATGCACGCCCGGAAGATGGCCGCCCGGCTCCAGGCAGCGACCTCGTCCGGCCGCCCCGTCCTGCTCCGGCTCGAGGCCCGGGCAGGGCACGGGGCCGGGAAGCCGCTGGCCAAGGTGCTGGATGAATTGACCGACACCTGGACGTTTGTGTTTTCGGCATTGGGGGTCGAGGTTTAGCGGAGTGCCGCCATCCCCCACCCGAAGGAGCCCCCGATGGCCTACGCGTCCCGTCCCGTCGCCAGCATGTCCCAGCCCGACCGATGGCTCGCCTTTCTGCGAATCGTGGTCGGGCTGTACTTCGCCAAGGCGGTGGTGACCAAGCTGGGCATCGTGATGGTGGGTGGGGTGGTGCCGCTGCCGGGCGCGTCGGAGCGCTGGATCGCCACGATGCCGAAGATCGTCAGCAAGCAGGCGGAGGGAAACCCGATCCTGTTCTACAAGCACTTTCTCGAGACGACGGTGCTGACCCATGCCGAACCGT
>DATAOR010000249.1:0-2322 GCA_036265635.1 Gemmatimonadales bacterium | reverse complement strand
AACGGACGGTGTCCCCTACTCGATCCGGGGGTATGCGCAGGTCATGAGAGTGGAGCCGGTGGACGCCGCGGACGCATTCTGGGATGACAGCGCCGTGCTACGGGCCTGCTTGCGCGAGCCGGTCTCGCGCATCCCGCCGGTGTTCGGCTACGACGAACGAGGATCGGAGTTGTTCGAGGCCATCACCGAGCTGCCCACCTACTACCTGACCCGGGTCGAGTGGGCGCTGCTACGCGCCCATGCCCCCGCGATCGCCCGCTGCCTGGACGCCGACCAGATCGTCGAGCTCGGCAGCGGCAGCGCCAAGAAGACCCGCGAGTTGCTCGGTGCCTGCCAGCGGCAGCGCCCGACGACCTACTTCCCGGTGGACGTCAGCCGGGAGATGCTGGAGATGAGCGGGCGGACGCTGAGCGCCGACGTGCCCGGGCTGCAGGTGGTCGGGCTGTGGGGGCGCTACGAGCAGGCGCTCGCCCGGCTGCGTGCCGACCGCGGCGACGGGTGCCGGGCCCTGGTCTTCCTGGGCAGCAACATCGGCAACGCGACGCCAGCGGAGCGTTCGGCGCTGTTGGCCGACATCGCGGCCACGCTCGATCCCGGTGACGGCTTCCTGTTCTCCGCCGACCTGCTCAAACCGGCCGAGGTTCTCGAAACCGGCTACAACGACCCGCCCGGACACCGCGCGTTCGCCGAGTTCCGGCTCAACCACCTGACCCACGTCAACCGGCGGTTCGGCGCCGACTTCGCCGTCGATCAGTATGAACCGCGGGCCCATTTCGACGAGCGGACCGGCATGGTCGAGGGGCACCTCTACGCCCGCATCGACCAGCACGTGCAGCTGCCCCGCCTCGACCTGGAGCTCGACGTCCGGCGCGGGGAGTCGATCAACGTGGGCTTCTCGGCGAAGTTCGACCGCGACCGGCTCGACGACGAGCTGGCCGGTCACGGGATGCCCGTCGAGCGTCGATGGATCGACGCGCAATGGCAGTACGGCATCCTGCTCGCCCGCCGAACCGGCTGAGAGCACGCCGCCAGGGCCCGGTTGGCGGCGCGCTGAATGAATGTCATGAAGCCGGGGGCCTCCCCCGGGGGGCACGCTTGCCGGTGCTGGCCAGTGGATGCGTGTCGGAAGGAGGCCGGTTGTCATGGTGCACGTCGGGTTGGACCTGAGCCGAACGCGGCTGGATGTGCATGTGATGGACGAGGCAGGGGCGCCGTTGGCGGTCACCACGGCGGTGCCCGACGGCGGCGGGTTGGCCGCGTTGGCCTGCCAGATCGGCGGGTTCGGCGGGCCGGTGTACGCGGCGATCGAGTCGATGAACGGCGCCCGGTTCGTGCACGACCAGCTGGAGATGGCGGGCTGGCAGGTCGAGATCGCCGACGCCCAGAAGGTCAAGGGGCTGGCCCCACTGGCCTGCAAGACCGACAAGATCGACGCCTGGGTGCTGGCCGAGCTGTCCCGCCGCGACCTGGTCCCGGCGATCTGGCTGCCCACCCCAGCGGTGCGCGCCGAGCGGGAACGGGCCCGGTGGCGGCTGCACCTGGTCCGCCACCGAACCGCGCTGAAGAACCGCATTCACGCCACCCTGCTGGCCTTCGGCCACCCGTGCCCGGTGTCGGACCTGTTCGGGGTCGGCGGGCGGGAGCTGCTTGCCCGGCTGGCGCTGCCCGAACCGTGGGCCACCGACACCGCCGCCGCGGTGCATCTGATCGATCAGCTCGACGCGCAGATCGCCGATTGTGAGCGCGCCCTGCGGCACCTGGGAGCCGATCACCGGTATGTCCCGCTGCTGATGACCGCCCCCGGGATCGGCTGGGTGCTCGGCTACACCATCGCCGCCGAGATCGGCGACATCACCCGGTTCGCCAGCCCGACCAAGCTGGCCGGCTACACCGGGCTGTGCCCGCGGGTCTACCAGTCCGGCGGCAAGGACCACCGCGGACCGCTGGCCCGCAACGGCCCCAAGTACCTGCGCTGGGCCCTGATCGAAGCCGCCGTCCACGCCGCCCGCCACCCGCTCTACGCCGATCGCTACCGGCGCACCAAGACCCGGCTGGGCCGCCAACGCGGCCCCAAGGTCGCCCAGGTCGATCTCGCCCGGCGGCTGGCCGAGGCAATCTGGCACATGCTGACCACCAACAAGCCCTTCGCTCCGGCAGGCGCCGCGTAGTCTCTGGCCCCTGTTGAGGGCCCCCGAATGAGTTGCGCCACCGGAGCGAAGCCCCTCCCATCCCACCTGGTCCTCCCCCTGAGGCGGCGATAGAGAGATGAGCGCGGCTCCCCGACCGGATGCACGGCCACCACCCGACAGCCCCGGGCCCCTT
>DATAOR010000248.1:0-13679 GCA_036265635.1 Gemmatimonadales bacterium | reverse complement strand
TGGACCACGGATTCTACCCCGACTGGTCGCCCGACGGGCGGAGCCTTTCGTTCGGCAACTCGCTCATCGACGGCTCGGTCTGGGTCATGCCCGCCGACTCGGGGCCGCCTCGCCTGGCGGCGGACTCGGTCGGTCAGACGGCAATGACGGGCAACGGCGTCCGGTGGAGCAGGGACGGGCGCTCGCTCTATACCCGGAGCGAAGCGGGCAGCAGCATGGCGTACTGGTCCATTCCCCTCGACGGGAGTCCGCCCCGTAGGCTGGTGAGCTTCGACCCCGATGGTCCCGTGCCCACCCGGGGCGGCTGGGGAGCCGCCGCCGGCCGCATGGTCTACAGCGCGTCCGAGCAGCGGAGCGATGTCTGGGTGATGGAGACTGAGCGACCGTGACCGCGACCAACCTCGACCGCCTGCGCGCCGCCCTGGCCGATCGCTACCGGCTCGAGCGCGAGCTCGGCCAGGGCGGCATGGCCACGGTCTATCTGGCCGAAGACCCGAAGCACGGCCGCAAGGTCGCGATCAAGGTGCTCCACCCCGAGCTCTCCGCCGTGATCGGCGGCGACCGCTTCCTCGCCGAGATCAAGGTCACCGCCAATCTCCAGCACCCGCATATCCTGGGACTGATCGACTCGGGCGAGGCCGACGGCCTGCTCTACTACGTCATGCCCTACGTGGCCGGCGAATCGCTCCGGGCCCGGCTGGCGCGCGAGCGGCAGCTCCCGGTGGAGGAGGCCCTGCGGCTGGCCCGGGAAGTCGCCTCCGCGCTCGACTACGCCCACCGCCAGGGCGTGGTCCACCGCGACATCAAGCCCGAGAACACGCTGCTGCAGGATGGCTCGGCGCTGGTCGCCGATTTCGGGATCGCCCTGGCCGTGCAGCAGGCCGGCGGCAGCCGGATGACCCAGACCGGGATGTCGCTCGGCACGCCGGCCTACATGTCGCCCGAGCAGGCGATGGGCGAGCGGGAGATCGGCCCCCGGAGCGACGTCTACGCCCTCGGGGCCATGACCTACGAGATGCTGGCGGGCGAGCCGCCCTTCACCGGCCCCAGCTCGCAGGCCATCGTGGCCAAGGTCCTCACCGAGCAGCCGCCCCCGCTCCGGCCCAAGCGGCCCACCGTCGCTCCGGCCGCGGAAGCCGCCATCCTCACCGCGCTCCAGAAGCTGCCGGCCGACCGCTGGGGCACCGCGAAGGAGTTCAGCGACGCGCTGGCGGGCACCGGCCCGCAGCGCAGCCAGAGCGCTCCTACCATCCCGATGACGGCCGCGCGCCCGCCGGCCCGTCGCGCGGTCGAGCGCGCCCTGCCGTGGCTCGGCTGGGCCGCCGCCGCGGTCGCGGCGGCCGTCGCGATCGCGGCCCTCCGCCGGCCCGTCGCCGAGCAGCCGCCTTCGCGGCTGGCGATCTTCGCGCCGGGGCTCGGCGGCAGCGGGGCCGGATCCTCGCAGCGCCACCTGACCTTCCTGCCCGACGGCCAGGGGCTGGTGTACTCGCTGCTGGGCGGCGACGGCGCGATGCGGCTGGTGCGCCAGACGCTCGATGCGGAGAACCCGACCCCGATCGCCGGCTCCGCGGGCATGGGGAGTCCGATCATCTCGCCGGACGGCCGGTACGTGATCGGGACGTTAGCGGTGAAGAACCAGGTGCTCCAGCTCCCGATTGATGGCGGCAGCTCCGAGCTGCGGGTGCGGACGCCGCTCACCACGACCGATGCCGCCTGGGCGCCCGACGGCGGGCTCTGGTTCTCCGACGGTGCCAGCAGCGGCGGTGGCTCGCTCGGCAAGGTGGTGGGGGACTCGCTCGTCCGGCGCGACGCGGCGAAGCAGCGCCAGCTGCAGCAGATCCTGCCGGACGGCCGTACCGCCGTGGTGACCCGGAGCCTGCTCGGCAATACCGGTGGGGCGGTCCTCCTGGTGGATCTCGAGAGCGGCGCCGAGAGCACCATTCTTGCCACCCCGGTCATTGACGCCCGAGTGACCGGGGGGTTCCTGGTGTTCGTGCTGCCCAGCGGAGTCCTCCAAGCGGCACCCTTCGACCTCAAGACCCGCACGGTCACCGGCCCGCCGGTCACCGTGGCCGCCAACGTGGCCATCACCGGCTTTTCGGTGGCGCAGTTCGCCGTGGCGGCCAATGGCAACGTCGCCTACATCCCCGAGGAGCCGGCGTCGCTGGTGGTGGTGGATCGCTCCGGCGCCAGCCGGGTGATCACCGCGGAGCGCCGCAACTTCCACCATCCGCAGTTCTCGCCCGACGGCCGGCGCATCCTGCTCGATTTCACCTCGATCGAGGGCCGCAACGTCTGGGTCATGTCGCTGGACGATGGCACCTTCACCCGGGCCACCTTCGATCGCGACGGGCACGACGGGACCTGGACGCCGGACGGCCGCCACATCACCTACATCGCGCCGCTCAACCGGCCCGACGGGGTGACCCTCGTCCTGATGAAGAAGCTGCCGGGCAGCGCCGAGCCGGCGGAGACCCTGCTGGCGTCACCGCTGCTGGCCTACACCGGTGTCTGGCTCAAGGACGGCAGCGCCCTGGTCACCACGGCCAACAACCTGCGGCGCGACCCGAAGCGGCCCGACTCGCTCCAGGCCGACTCGCGGACCGACGCCGCCATCGTGCGGAACGCCGGCAAGGGCCCGGTCGAGCCGCTCGTCGCGAGCCCCTTCACCGAGCATTACGTCGGCGTCTCGCCCGACGGCCGGTGGATCTGCTTCGTCTCCGACCAGTCGGGCCGGGATGAGGTCTACGTCCGCGACCTCGCCGGGACGGGCGACCAGGTCCTGGTGTCGCTGGACGGCGGCAACGAGCCGGCCTGGAGCCCCGATGGGAAAGAGCTGTTCTATCGCGAGACCAAGGAGGGCGACCCGTACCTGGTGGCGGCGGGGATCGCGACGACACCCGCCCTGCGGGTGACCGGTCGGCAGCGGCTCTTCCCCATCGGCGATGTGGTGGGGACCGCGCCCCACGCCAACTACGGCGTCGCCCCGGACGGGAAGAGCTTCGTCATGGTGCGGCGGAGCCCCGCCGCCCGGATCGTGGTGATCCAGAATCTGCCCGCGCTGGTGCGGCGGCTCCGGGGCGAGCGCACGCCGGACTGACCGTGGTCTCACCTCGGACTGAACCGTAGCCTCACTTCGGACTGAACCGCCGCCTCACCGCGGGCTGACCGCCGACTCACCGCGGGCTGACCGCCGACTCACCGCGGACTGACCGCCACCTCACCGCGGACTGACCGCGGCCCCACCCCGGACTGACCGCGAGCCAACTCCTAGCCCCACAGGCCGGCTGGGTCATGCGGTCCGGCCGATCAGCATCGTGAAGGCCGCTACCAGCGCACCTGATCGACTGGCGCGGCGGCAGGCCCACCTCAGGTGCTCCAGTCTCATCCCCCCCGGCGCTCTTCTGGAACCAACACCCCGCCGGTCGCATTACAGCGGCATACCCGACAGCGGCATGCCGACCGAGTCATGCCGGCCGCCCCCCCACCGCGAGGAGTGTCTGACCATGCGAGTCGCAGCCTTCGTCCTGACCGCCGCCCTGTCGGCCCTGGCCGGCCGGAGTGAGGCACAAGCCGTCGTGAGCAAGAAGGGACTGACGCTGGAAGGGGCCAAGGCCGCCGCCGCGGCGGCCACGGCGGAGGCGAAGCGGGGCAACGAGGGCGCTTCGGTCGCGGTGGTGGACGAGGGCGGGAACCTGATCTACCTCGAGCGGCTCCAGCCCACCTTCCCGATGGGCACCACCATCGCCATCGAGAAGGCCAGGACCGCGGCCCTGTTCCAGAAGCCCACCAAGATCCTCGAGGACGCCATCGTCGCGGGCCGGACGCCGCTGCTCAACGCCTGGTCGGCGCCGCTCAACGGCGGCGAGCCGCTGGTGGTGGAGGGGCAGGTCGTGGGCGCGATCGGCGTGAGCGGCGCGTCGAGCGCCGCCCGGGACGCCGCGATCGCGCTGGCCGGGGCGGGCGCCCTCGCGGGCACGACCACGGCCGGAAAGTGAGCCCGACGATGCCGGCCTCCCCCAGACGATTCCTCGTGCTGTCGGCTCTGGCGCCCGTGCTCGCCCTGATCGCGCTGCCCTCGCGCGCGCTCATGGCCCAGGCCGACGACAGCCGGGTGACCCGGATCGATCACGCGCAGGTGGCCGCCGCCTTCGCCAAGGGCATGCCCCTGGTCGAAGTGGGCGACTACAAGATCCACGCGAGCCGGCGCGACGGCCCCGGCCTGGTCGAGATCCACACCCGCGACACCGACATCGCCTACGTGCTCGAGGGCTCGGCGACGCTGGTGACGGGCGGGACGGCGGTGGATGCGCGGCCGACCGGTCCCGAGGAGCTGCGCGGCAGCGCCATCCGCGGCGGTGAGACCCGGCGGCTCGAGCCCGGTGATGTCGTGGTGATCCCCAACGGTGTCCCCCACTGGTTCCGCCAGGTCGCGGCACCGTTCCGGTACTACGTCGTGAAAGTGCGGCAGGCGGCGCGGCCGGCGGCGAGCGAGGCGGCCCGATGAGCGCGCGGCGTGCATCCCGGCTGGCCGCGGGCCTCGGGTGGGGTGCCCTGGCCGGCCCCGCCCTGGCCGGCGTCCCCCTCGCGGGCGTCCCCCTTGCCGGCACCCTTGCCGGCCTCACCCTAGCCGGCGCCCTCGCCGGCGTCACCCTCGCGCTCGGACCGGCCAGCGCCCGGGCCCAGGCGCCGGCGGACGTGCCGGCGGTCCTGCCCGCCGCCGTGGTGGATCTTCGGACCGATGAAGGCGCCCGCCTGGTCCAGGCCCAATGGCGCTACCATGACGTCGCCATCGTCGGCGTCGAGCATCGCGATCCGGGGCCCGATCTCCGGGCGACGGGCGTCCCCAACCACACCAGCGACATCACCCCCCACGCCCAGGCGGCCGACTTCGACGACTCGGCCTGGGAGGTCGTGGCACCGGCCGCGTTGGAGCAGCGGCGGTCTCATGGGCGGCTGGCCTTCGCCTGGTACCGCACCCGGGTGACGTTGCCCGAGCGGATCGGCGAGGTGGCCGTCCGCGGCGCCACCGTGGTGCTCGAGCTGGTCCTCGACGACTACGCCGAGATATGGGTGGACGGCAAGCTGCCGCTGGTGCTGGGCCAGCGGGGCGGCGCCGCGGTCGCCGGGTTCAACGCGCCCAATCGCGTGGTCCTGACCACCGATGCCCGTCCCGGCCAGCAGATCCAGCTCGCGGTCTTCGGCCTCAACGGTCCCGTCTCGCAGCCGCCGGCCAACTTCATCTGGATCCGCTCGGCCACGCTCGACATCTATCCCGGTGGCCGGGTGTCCCCCGCCGCCACGCCCGCCCAGGTCGTGCGGCTGAGCCCGGAGCTCGATCGGATCGTCCCGAAGGACGCCCGGCTCGAGAAGCTCGCGGGCGGATTCCAGTTCACCGAGGGTCCGGTGTGGCATCCCGACGGCTATCTGCTGTTCAGCGATCCCAACGCCAACACGATCTACCGCTGGTCGCCCGGCGGGTCGGTCTCGGTCTACCGGACCAAGAGCGGCTACACCGGGGTCGACATCGGGCGCTATCACCAGCCGGGCTCCAATGGGCTCACCCTCGACGGCGACGGCCGGCTGACGATCAACGAGCATGGCAACCGGCGGGTCACTCGGCTCGAGCGGACCGGCCGGGTCACCGTGCTGGCGGACCGCTATCGCGGCCGGCGGCTCAACAGCCCCAACGACCTGGTGTACCGCCGCGACGGATCGCTCTACTTCACCGACCCGCCGTTCGGGCTGCCCGGCACCTTCGACGACCCGGCCAAGGAGCTGCCCTTCAGCGGCGTCTATCGCGTGGCCGGCGACACCGTGACCCTGCTGACCACCGAGCTGCGGGGGCCCAACGGCCTCGCCTTCTCGCCCGACGAGCGCTTTCTCTACGTCGACGACTGGGATCTCGACCACAAGGTGCTGATGCGCTATCCGGTCAACCAGGACGGCACCCTGGGGCGCGGGATCGTGTTCCACGACTTCACCGCCGAGCGGGAGCCGGTCGCGCTGGACGGGATCAAGGTGGACGTGGCGGGCAACGTGTACGTGTCGGCTCCGGGGGGCGTGTGGATCCTGTCTCCGGCAGGGAAGGCGCTGGGGCGGATCGTGCCCCCGGAGCACGACGCCAACTTCGCCTTCGGCGACGCCGATGGCCGCACCCTCTACCTCACGGCCAGTACCGGCCTCTACCGGATCCGGCTCGGCCTGCCCGGCATCCGGCCCGGCCTGCCCGGCATCCGGCCCGGGGCCCCGGTCCAGGCCGCCCTGGCCCCGGGGGGAACTCCTTGACCGGCGGCCGCATTACACCCACAATCGCCATCGGAGCCACCGCCGGACCCCCGGCGCGTGGCCCCGCCGTCTCCTGAGTCGGGAACCGCGTGCCCTATCTATCCCAGGCGCAGTCCGAGCCATCGGCCACCCCGCTGAGCCGCGATGCCACCGGCGCATCGTTCGAGTCGCTCTTCGGGGCGGTGTTCGGGACGGCCTACGGGGTGGCCATGCGGCTCTGCCGGAACCAGGCCGACGCGGAGGACCTGGTCCAGGACGCGGCCCTGCTGGCCCACCGGGCCTTCGGCTCCTTCATGCCCGGGACCAATTTCCGGGCCTGGTTCCTCAAGATCCTGACCAACTGCTACTACTCGCGCCGCCGCCGGGAGAAGAGCCGGCCGGTCACCTCGGACCTGGACGACACGCCGGACCTCTACATCTACGCCCGGGCCGGCGAGGCGGGGTTCCCGACCCAGGGCCCCGACCCGGCGGCGCAGCTGCTCGATGCGCTGGGCACCGAGCGGGTGGTCGAGGCCATCCAGCGGCTGCCCGACGAGTACCGGGTGGTCTCGACCTTGTATTTCATGGAAGACTTGAGCTACGAAGAGATTGCCCGGGCCCTCGAGTGCCCCGTCGGCACTGTTCGTTCGCGACTGCACCGAGGCCGGAAGATGCTTCAGAAAGCGCTGTGGCAGATTGCCCAGGAAGACGGGATCGTGGGCCTTCCCCTCGCCCAGGCGGACGTATGAACCATCGCCTGCATCGCCACACCTGCGAGGAAGCCTTCCGCCGCCTCGACGACTACCTCGACCGGCGGCTCGGCCCCGACGACATGCGGCAGATCGAGGAGCACCTTCGGATCTGCGACGCCTGCACCCGCGAGTTCGCCTTCGAGGCCAGCGTGCTCGAGGGGGTGAAGCAGAAGCTGCGGCACCTGGCCGCGCCGCCGTCCGATCTGCTGTCGCGGATCCTGGCCCAGCTCTCGGGGGCGGAGGGCCGGGGGCCGGAGGGCCGGGGGCCGGAGGTCTAGCGGGCGGAGCCGGAAGCCGACCCTGCTGCCGACCCGGCGACAGCAGGCTCTGCCGCGGGCCCGGCAGGCGCCGGCGGCAGGGCCGCAGCGGGCACCGGCTGGCCCGCGGCCCCGAAGAGCGCGCCGAGCGCGGCGATCTCCGCCGGCTCGAGCCCGGCGCCCGCCAGGAAGTCCGGGCCGAGGCCGGCGAAGCAGTGGCGCAGCGTGGCGGTGTCGAGGCAGGCGGCGTTGTTCCAGGTGACCGTATCGAGCCCGAGCGCCCGGTGAAGGTCGTGGCAGCGGGCGAAGACGGTGGCCGACAGATGCGCCTGGGTCAGGTCGGCGCTCTCGAGCCGCGCCCCGCTGAACAGTGCCCCACCCAGGTCCGCATCGCGCAGGCTGGCCCCGCCGAGGTCCACCCCGGTCAGCACGGCATAGACCAGCATGGCTCCGTCCAGCCGGGCCCCCTGGAAGACCGCGAAGTTGAGGTTCGCCTCGGTCAGGTTGGCCCCGGTCAGGGTCGCGGCCGACAGGTTGGAGTGGGTCAGGTCGATCCGCCGCATCTCGGCGTCGTCGAAGGCGCTGGCCGACAGGTTCGAGTTCTTGAGGTTCACCCGCGAGAGGTCGGCCCCGGTGAACCGGGTACCGGCCGCCCCCGCAATCTCGAGGTTTACCGCCTGCATCCTGGCGTCGGCCAGGTTGGCTCGCTCGAAGCTGGCGCCGGCCACGGTGCCGAGAGTGAAGTCGGCGCCGCGCAGGTCGGCTTCGTCGAGCCGGGCGTCGCGCAAGTCGGCCTGGCAGAGGTCGGTGCCCCGGAGGTCGGCGCCCCGGAGGTCGGCGCCGCGCAGGTCGGCGGCCAGCAGGACCAGGTGGTCCAGCCGGGCGCCACGAAGGCTAGCGCCGGTGAGCTCGTGCAGCGGCTCGCCGGTGAGCTTGGAGCGAATGACGGGCATGAGCGATCCGGCGGCTGGGGGATGCCTGCACCGGGAGCGGACCGGGGTCCGCTCGGATGGCCCTGATATTGTGGTGTAGCCGCTGCACGCGCCAGAGACCGGCTCAGCCCTCGGGCGCGGCCCACCCGCCGCCGCGGACCCCGTGCCGCTCGCCGCCCGACCCCGCCCCGTGCCGAAATTCGAAATGGGCGTCGAGCAGCACCCGCCCCCGGATCCCGCTCCCGCGGTGGCTCAGGAGCGATTGCGCCAGCACCCGGTCGGCCATGACGGCGGCGGACTCCCACGCCCCCGCCCGAAGTCCCGGATACCACCCGGCGAACTCGGCCCGGAGCCGGGCCTCCCGCCGGGTCGGTCGGGCAGACCACGCGGGCTCGCGCCGTGCCCCCGCCGGGGCGTCGGTCGGCGCGGCCGCCGTCACCGGTCGTCCTCCGCGACCTCGCAGTACACCTTGATCGCGCCCTTGGCGCTGGTCAGCGTGTCGAGCAGCTCCCGCCAGTGATCCAGGCCCTTCACCGGGTGGGTCAGCAGCCGCCGGAGCCAGCCCGGGTACTGCGACTCGGCGTGGGCCATGTCCTTCACCCCCGACTCGAAGTACTCCCGGTTGGCGTTGACCGTGCCGACCATGACCTTGTTGCCCAGCACGAACTCCAGGTTGATCCGGTCGGCCGGCACCTCGATCATCCGGTCCCCGCCGGTGACGCTGGACAGCACCAGCACCCCGTTCTTGGCCAGCGCGCGCATGCTTTCGAACACCACCGACGAGGCGCCGGTGGCCTCGAAGATCAGGTCGAACGGGCCGTGCCGCCGGCAGCCCTCGCCGATCGGCGTCGTCGTGGTCGACTCGTACCGGGCGCCCAGGTCGTGGATCAGGTCGGAGTTGAGGTACGGTGCTGGCGTCCGGCCGAACACCGTGACTTCGAGCCCGCGAAGCCTGAGCACCAGAGCCGCCAGCAGGCCGATGGTGCCGGCTCCCATCACCGCCGCCTTGCGCGGGCGCCAGACCCGGAGCCGGCGCTGGATCTCGTAGGCCTGGGTGATGCCCTTCTCCACCACGGTGGTCGGTTCCAGCAGCACCCCCACCTCCTTGAGCCCCGGCGGCACCTTGACGATGTACTCCGGGTCGTCCACGTAGTACTCGCACAGGTAGCCGTGGCGCAGGTTGATGCCGCGCTCGTAGTACATGTCGTCGGTCGTCATGTCGTAGGTACCGATCAGGTCGTAGATGCTCGACCCCGGCCGCCGCACCGTCGCCACCACGTAATCGCCGGGCGCCAGGCCCGACACGTTGGGGCCTGCCTCCACCACCCGGCCGAAGCTCTCGTGGCCGGTGATCAGGTAGTCGTCGCCGGGCGGCGCGGCGCCGTATTCGGCGGCGTTGATCTCCTTGTCGGTGCCGTCCACTCCCACCCGCAGCACCTTGACCAGCACCCCACGCCCGCCCGGCACCTCGGCGATCGAGGGCTTGGGCACCCGGCGCAGATGCATCGTGTCCGGCTTTCCTGGGATCACCGCGATCGCCTGCATCGTGGCCGGTTCGGAGGCTGGGTTCCGAATCGGGGTGGCGCGCTCTGCTGTGGTCGGCATGACGAGCTCCTCAGGACGGTTCGATCAGTTGGACCGCGTGACCGTCGGGGTCCCGGACCAGCAGGCCGCGCCGGAAGCCCAGCGCGGTGTCGGGCAGCTCGACCGGTTCGGGGGTCAGGACGGGGAAGCCGGCCCGGCGGACGGCGCCCGCGGCGGCCGCCGCATCGGGCACCAGGACGGTGGTCTCCCAATGGACCAGGTCGTTGGGCCGCTCGTCCGCCGGATAGGGCCGGCCGTCGGCCGGGGCGAGATACTCGAGCAGCTCGACACCCGGGCCGCCGGCGCTCCGGAGCCCGGTGATCCGGAGCCGGGCGCCGGGCACGTTGTTGAGGTGCTCCTGCTCGGTCCCGAAGTTCACGCTCTCGCCGGCGACCCGGAAGCCCAGCAGATCGCGGTAGAACGCCAGGCTGGCGGCGGTGTGCCGCACCACGATGGCGGTGTGGTCGATCCCGAGGAAGAGCCGGCCGTTCAACCGCTGCCACCTGGGGTCGCCTTTGTCGGGCGGAAACTGCAGGATCTCGAGCGGATGCCCGTCGGGGTCCCGGAAGTAGAAGGCCCGGATCCCGGCCGCGCCCGGGATCGTCTGCGGCAACCGTTGGGGCGCCGTGGAGGCGTGACGCACCTTGAACCCGCGGAGCCGGGCGTAGGCCCGGTCCATGTCGCTTACGATGATCGCCACGTGCTGGAACCAGCGGTCGTTGCTCCGCGAGTCGGCCGGCGCGGCCCGTCCGGGCGAGGCGAGATACTCGGTCAGCTGCAGCTGCTCGTCGCCCAGGCGAAGCCGGACCACCCGGAGCCGGGCGCCGAACACGCCCTCGAGCCGCTCGTAGGCGGGGCCGAGCAGCTCGTCGTCCGATACCCGCTCGAAGTCGAGCACCCTGGTGTAGAACTCCACCGACCGGTCCATGTCGGACACGGTGAGCCCGACCATCGCCACGGCCCGGGCGACGGTCCCCGCGGGGGTGTCCGTGGCTCGGCCGGCGCTCCGCTGGACGCTGGCGCTCGGAGTGGCCTTTTCCGGGGCCGTCACCCGCCCGCTGTCCACCGCCACCCGGCGCGCCGGGATCCCCCGGCCCGCCCACGGCTGAGGCGACTGGGCCGGGGCCGGGGCGGCCGCCAGGCTCGCGGCCAGGCCGACGGCCGCGAGTATCGCGGCGATGCCGACGCGCGGCCGCCCGATCGCTCCGGTCATGCCATGGCCCCGGCCGTCACGGCGCTCCGGTCGGCCGCCGCGTCGCCGCGCGCCGCTCCCATCCGCTCGAGGATGTGGTCCCCCACCCGGAGCGCGTTGGCCATGATGGTGAGCGCCGGGTTCACCGCACCGCTCGAGGGGAAGAAGCTCCCGTCCACCACGTACAGGTTGTCCACCTCGTGCGCCCGGCAGTGCCGGTCGAGCGCCGACGTCGCCGGGTCGTCGCCGAACCGGACCGTGCCGTTCTGGTGGGCCACGCCCGCCAGCGGGATCCGCTGGCCGACGAACAGGTTGCGGCTGAACAGCCCCTGGTGGCACTCGTGGCCGTGGATGGCGCACCGGGTCTGCTGCTGCATCAGCTGCTCCAGCCTGGCGATCAGCCGCCGGTGGCCCTCCCCGTTGTTCGGCGTATAGGCCAGCACGATGCGGCCGTCGCGGTCGAGGGTGACCCGGTTCTCCGGGTCTGGCAGGTCCTCGGAGGTGAGCCAGAAGTCGAGCGAGTGCTGTCCCATCAGCTCCAGCGTCCAGCCGGGCGCGATGGCCGGCGCCCCGGCCGACAGGGTGACGCCGTCCAGCTTGCCCACGAAGGAGATGTGCCCCATCGGCCGGTCCCACTCCGGCGAGCCGAAGTAGAAATCGTTCAGCGAGAGGCTCTTCTGGAACACGGTCGGGTTGGGGCAGCGCGACAGCGCCATGAGCACCGAGTTGATGTGGCCCATATAGTGCCGGCCCACCACGTCCGAGCCGTTGGCCAGGCCGCGCGGGTGCCTGGCGTTGGCCGAGCGGAGCAGCAGCGCCGCCGAGTTGATGGCGCCGCAGGCCGAGACCACGATGTCGGCGCGGTACTGCTCCCGCCGGCCGTCGCGCTCCACCGTCACGCCCGTCACTTCCCGGCCCGAGGCGCTGGTCTCCAGGCGCGCCACGTAGGCATTGGTCAGCAGGGTGACGTTGGGGCACTCCACCGCCGGGTCCACGCACACCACCTGGGCGTCCGACTTGGCGTTGACCAGGCAGGGGTGCCCGTCGCAGGTGGCGCACCGGATGCAGCGGCTCCGCGGCCGGTTCCGCTCGTCGAGCATGATGCCCAGCGGGGTATGAAACGGATGCAGGCCGAGCCGGGCGAAGTCCTCGCTCAGCTGCTGCAGCCGCGGCTCGTGGCTCACCGCCGGGTAGCGGTACGGCGCGGTGGCCGGCGGCTCGGTCGGGTCCTCGCCCCGGTTGCCGTGCACCTGATACAGTTGCTCGGCCTCGGTGTAGTACGGCTCCAGCTCGTCGTAGCCGATCGGCCAGGCCGGCGAGATGCCCCCGTCGTGCTGCAGCTCGCCGAAGTCCTCCCGGCGGAGCCGGAACAGCGCCGCGCCGTAGAACTTGGTGTTGCCGCCGACGTTGTAGTTGGTGTGGGGATGGAGCGGCCGGCCGGCCCGGTCCCGCCACTGCTCCTTCGTCTGGTATTTGCCCGACACATTGACCGCGCGGGTGCTCCAGTTGTCGGGCTCGCGGGGCACGTAGTCGCCCCGCTCGAGCAGCAGGATCCGCTTGCCCGACGGGGCCAGCCGGTGGGCCAGCGTGCCGCCGCCGGCGCCGGTCCCGATGATGATGACGTCGTAGTGCGCTGTGGTCATGTGGGCACCCGTGGTGTCGGTCCCAGGTGATGCTGCGGGGCGAGCAGACTGGGACCTGGCCACCGCCGCGATTTCCGGAGTCGGGTCTCGAGGTCCCGCGAGACCCGCCCTGAGCGCGGCGGTGGGGCGACGACTACCGTGCGCTCATCGCGTCGCCGGCCGGTGTGATCGTGAGCTGGAGCACGTCGCCCGTCCGCGGATAGCCGAACCGGTCGCGCACGTGGGCGATGCCCTCGTGCTCGGCGACGCCCGCGTCGGGCGTGGCCTGGCGGGGGCCCTGGTTCGGGCCCAGGCCGGGCTCCTCGTTCACCTCGGTGCCCGCGTCCCACAGGGACAGCTGCGCCGTCATCGAGCCCGACACCGGCTGGCCGGCGGCGGTGAACAGGGCGATCGGCCGGTCGTTCGAGTAGAACAGGTCGTTCGACTGGCCGAACATCCACGCGGCCGAGAGCGCCTCGCCCGGGTGGGCCGAGACCTGGAACTCGTAGGCCTGTCCCGGGGCGAGCGGCCCGTCGGCCTTGGCCCCGAGGGGCGAGGCGTCCACCCCGACCTGGACGATGCCCGGCTTGGACTTGAGCACGCCGGCCAGCCGGCTCGGATTTCCCGTCTCCGCCAGCTGCTCCAGGCCCAGCCCGGCATCGGGCTTTCCCGCCTCGAACAGCGGGTTGCTGCTGGTCGTGTGGACGGCCCACAGCACCGGCGCGCTCACGAACGGCGCCGTCTTTCCATTCGACAGCTCGAGCGCCTCGCCCCGGGAGATGTTCTCCACCCGGATGGTGAAGCTGGCGGCGCCCTGGGCCGCGGCGCCTTGCGCCAGAGCGATCCCGGCGGCGACCAGCGCCGCGGTCCGTGCGAACGACATGGCAGTCTCCTTGGTCAGGACAGCGGGGTGAGTGGGGCGGTGGCGAAGTTGACCGAGAACCGGCGACACCAGATCGTCACCGCGCGGTACTTGCCGAGGTCGAGGCCGGCGGGGACATCGTAGTTCTGGTCGCCGTCGGTGCCCTTGAGCTTGCCCAGCTCGACGAAGCCGGCCTGGGTGACGCTGGCGT
>DATAOR010000247.1:0-17662 GCA_036265635.1 Gemmatimonadales bacterium | reverse complement strand
GCGCGCCGCTCCACCGGGCACGGACTCCGCCGACGCCCCTGCCACCCCGCCGAGCGAGGCCGACACAAGCTCGCGCGGGTATCGGGCATCCGACGACATCAGCCGCTCCGCCGCCCAGGCAGATTCTGCCGGTGGCGCTCGCGACACCGTGACGGCCGACTCGTCGCCCGCAGTGGTGGTGCCACCCTCGCCACCGGCCCGGCCAGGTCCCCCACCGGCCCGGCCAGCCTCCACCCCACCGGCCGCAGCGACGGCCGCCGCCGCCACGGCCGCCAGCGCCTTACCGGCCGGGACGGAGATCCGTGCGGCCCTGCAGGACTCGATCAGCTCGCTGCGCAATTCGGTCGGTCAGAGCGTGACCGCGCTGATCGTCGGCGATCTCCGGGCGCCCGATGGGGTGACGGTGCTTCCCTCGGGCGCGCCGCTTCGGCTCACGATCGAGCGGCTCCGTCCCGCACCCAACCGGAGCGCCAAGGATGGCGAGCTGGTCCTCCGGGCTGACAGCGTGTCCGTGGGCGGCACCGCCTATCGCCTCCAGGCGGTCGTCCGCCCCATCCCCCACGAGCTCCGGGGCCGCGGGGTCACCGCCGGCGAGGCCGAAAAGGTCGGCGCCGGCGCGGCGGCCGGTGCCGTCATCGGTGGAGTGGTGACCGGGAAGACCAAGGGCGCGGTCATCGGCGGCGTGGTGGGCGCAGCCGGCGGTGCGGTCGTCGCCGCCCAGACAGCCAGCCGGGACGTCATCGTGACCCCGAAGACTACCTTGACACTGATCCTCCGGGCGCCGGTCACCCGAGCCGGGCGATAGACGGCCGCGGGCGCCCAGCCCGGGGGCGAGCGGCCTTCCCGGTTGCGCCCACGCGCGAGCGCGGTGCCCCTCGGCCCGAAGGCCGGAGGGCACCGCGCTGGTCAAGCTGGACCATCCGCCTGGCGGGCCGACCGGCAGTCGGCTCCCCCAGCTCAGCCCTGCTCTTCGGCCTCCCGCATCGAAGCAACCGCCGCGCTCACCTCGCAGGCGAGGGTGCGCTCGCGTCGGAGGGTCTCCACCACCGCTTCCGCCTGCTTGATGAGGAAGGTCAGGGCGCCGGACCGCTCGATCACGTGCTCCACCACCGCGCGCTGCGCCTGAAGCGACTCGACCGTGGACCGGACCTCGAGCGAGAGGGCCTCGGCCCGGGCCAGCCGTTGCTCGGTCCGCTCGAGCTGGCGTCGCCGCGTCTCGAAGCCGTGCAGTGAATCCTCGGCGGCCTTGAGCTGCGCGTTGGTCTCCTGGAGGAGCTGGAACGTCTCTTCGATCTCCCGCCGCGAGCCCCCGATGGTCTGGGCGTGCTCGACGGCCCGATCCGACAGATCGAACACGTGCCGGACCTGGGCCTCGAGCGCGTCCACCGCGCCCTGCCGGGCGAGGGTCTGCTCCAGGCCGCGGGCCGCCTCGGCCTGGGCCGATTCCCACTGGGCCAGCAGTCCCTCGAACTGGCCCAGCTGCCGCTCGACCGGCTTGAGGGCGTCGGCCCGCTTGGCCAGCGAACCGGTCAGGCGGTCGAGCTCCTGGGCCTGGGTGTCGGCCCGGCCCAGGGTGGCGCCGATGGTCCGGGTCAGCTCCTCGAGCCGCTGCGCCGTCTCGGCCGAGTCCTGCCGCAGGGCCGAGGCGCGGCTCAGATGCTCGGTCGCCTTGTCCAGGGCACCCTGCCGCTGCTCCAGCTCCTGGCCCAGCAGCCGGATCCGCTCCTCCAGCTCGTCGAGCTGGCCGGTGCGCTGCTCCAGGGCCCGCACCGAGCCGTCCACGTCCTGAGCCCGGCGCTCGGCGGCCTCCACCGAGGCGGTGACCGAGGCGACCGTGGCCGAGACCAGCTCGGCGTCTTCCGCCCTGGCGGCGAGCTGCTCGAACCGGCCTTCGGCGCCGTCCATGCGGGTGCGGAGCGTCTCGGCCCGGTCCTTGAGCTCGAGGCTGAGCGAGCCCAGGTCGGTCAGCCGGCGCTGCAGGTCCTCGACCGCCTCGCGCCGAGCGGCGATGTCGGTCATGGCGCCGCGGACCTGCTCGACCTCGTCGCGGATCCGCTCGACCGCCGGCTCCAGCCCGCGCAGTTCCTTCACCTGGGCCTCGACCTTGCGAGTCCACTCGTCGGTGGTCGTCAGCCAGCCCTGGGTCTCGGCGTGGCTCTCGCGGACCCGAATGATCTCGCCGTGGGCCAGCCGCATCTGCTCCAGGCCGTCGGCCATCATCTCATGGGTGCCCTTGAGCGTCGCCAGCTGCCGGACCGCCTCGTCGAGCTGCGGCTTCATCGCATCGATCCGCTGCATCCGCTCGGCGGTGTCGCCGGCCATGGTCTCGAGCAGCTCGGCGTTGCCCCGCATGACGTCGAGCTTCTTCGCGTCGTCGGACAGCCGGACCAGCTCCTGCGACAGCTCGGCCGCCTGCTCGGTCAGGCTCCGGACCTGGGCCTGCACCGCGGCGGTGCCCTGGCTGGCGGCGTCGAGCACCGCGAACCGGGCCTCGCACTCCTTCACCGCCGAGCGGAGATCGCCCACCCGCTCGCTGACGGCGTGCAGGCCGCGGTTCTCCAGCTCGAAGCTCTCGCTGCTCTTCCGCATCTGCTCGCGGAGATCGGCCAGCGACTGGCGGGCCGCCTGCTGGGCCGCTTCGGCTTCCTGCTGGGCGCTCTGCAGCTCCTCGTTGCGGGCGACCACCTTGGCGTGGAGCGCCTGGACGTCGGCGATCTTGGCCTCGATCGCGCCGAACCGCCGGATCTGCTCCTCCTGCCGCCGGAGCCAGGTGTCGAGCTCGCGGTCCATCACGGTGAGCTTGCCGATCTGCCCCGCTGCCCGGTCCACCGCCTCGCGCTGCTGCTCCAGCGAGGTGGTCTTCTGGGACAGGTGATCGGCCAGGGACTTGAGCACGGCGAGCTGGTGCTGGACCCCGGGGATGCTCTCGGTGGCCTGGGTCAACGGATCGAGCGACCGCTCGATGCCCTGCAGCCGCCGCGCCGACTCGTCCAGCCGGCCCATGGCGGCCTGATGCTCCTGGTCGATGGCCTCGAGCCGGGCCGTGGCATGACGGTGCGCCGTGAGCGCGTCATCGTGCTGGGTCCGGATCCGCCCCACGCCCTCGGCCATCTCGGCGATCTGCCCGCGGAGGCCCTCGACTTCGGCCTTCACCGCCGCGACCGGCCCTTCCATGCTGAGCACCCGCTCGACATCGCTCCGGAGCTGGAGCGCGCCTTCCACCTTCTGTCCCAGGTCGCCCATCCGGTCGTGGATCTGATCCAGGTCGGCCCCGGCCTGCGCCACCCGCTCCACCTGCCGCTGGGCATCAGCCAGGCGCCCACCCAGCGACTCCAGCAGCTGGACCTGCTGCTCGACCGCGACGCAGCGCTCGCGCAGGGTGTCCAGCTCGGCCGACCGCTCCATCACCGGCGCCAACTGCCGGAGCTGCTCCGCCGCGGCTTCGGCCCGGCGGACCAGCGCCTCGAGGTTGGCGGTGATGTTCGCCCCCTGTTCGTTGACGGCGACCAGGGATTCGTCATCACGGCGGCGGCCTTTGAGGAACGTGACCATGGGCTCACTCCAGGAAGAAGAGCGCGGAAGCTTCGCGTCGGGGCGGTTTGGCGCGCGGTGAATGACGCTGCTGCGTGGGCGGACAGGCAAACCGAGTGCAACGGATGTGCCCGACGGTCTCGATCTGGTGGCTACTGCCCGGGAGTTCGGGCCCGGCCACGCAAACGCCTGCAGCACCGGGGGATGGAGACGGGGATCGAAACCGGACCGCGACCGCGTTACCGGCCGGCTCCGGCCGGCCCATGTCAACCTGCCGGGGGTCGTGGCAGGTCGCGGGATGGGAAAAGATCAGTGATCGGGCTCACGTCGGCGAATCCGTCGGAGGCCTACACTGGGTCCGCAGGAAGAGCGTACGCATCAAAGGAGGATTCATGGCGGACAACAGAAGCTGGGACCAGGAAGACGCCTGGTGGCAGGAAAACTTCAGCTCGCGGCCCTACGCCGCCGGCTATCAGTATGACGAGTTCCGGCCGGCGTACCGCTACGGCTTCGAGTCGGCGCGGCACAATCTGGGCCGGTCGTGGGACGACGTGGAGTCCGACCTCCAGACCGGCTGGAGCAAGTATGAGTATCGGCCTGAAGGCGGCTCTACCTGGGACAAGGTGAAGGACGCCGTCCGGGACGCCTGGCACCGAGTCACCGGGCAGGAGGATCTGGACACCCACAAGATGGCCGAATCGAACACCACCTCACGCGGTCGTCGGCAGTAGATTGGCGGGTGCAGGATGCAGGTGCTGGATGAGCGAAGGGGATCGAAACCGTTGATCTGATCGCAGCAATAGCAGGTGAGAGAAGAGAAGGGGCGAGGCCCGGGCAGGTGCCCGGGCCTCGTCGTGTAAGGCAGCTCGGTCGGCCGCCGCGGGTCAAGGCTCAGGCGTGCTGCAGCTCCAGGTCCCGAACGGTGGCGTCGTCCAGCTCGACCAGCGCCGCGGCCGTGTTCTCCTCCAGGTGGCTCACCCGGGAGGTCCCCGGGATCGGCAGCATCACCGGCGAGCGCTTGAGCAGCCAGGCCAAGGCCACCTGGGACGGCGTGGCGCCGAGCCGCTGGGCGGCGCGAGCCAGCGGACCGCCCTCGGCCGCCAGGTCGCCGGTGGCGAGTGGGAACCAGGGAATGAACCCGATCTGCTCGGTCGCACAGTACTCGAGGACGTCCTCGCTCTTCCGGTTGGATACGTTGTAGAGGTTCTGGACGGTCACGATCGTGGCCAGCTGACGAACCTGGCGGATCTGTTCGACGGTCACCTCGGACAGTCCGATGTGACGGATCTTGCCTTCTTCCTGGAGTCGGGTCAGGGCACCGATCTGGTCGGCCACCGGCACCTTGGCGTCAATCCGGTGGAGCTGAAGCAGATCGATCCGCTCCAGCCGGAGCCGCTGGAGCGAGCCGTGGACCCGCTCGCGGAGGTATTCGGGCCGCCCATCCTCGCGCCACTGATCGGGGCCCGGCCGGCGCAGCCCGGCCTTGGTGGCAATGACCAGATCCTTGGGGTACGGGTACAGCGCCTCGGCGATGAGCCGCTCGCTGACTTCGGGCCCATAGGAATCCGCCGTATCGATCAGTGTGATACCGAGCTCGAGCGCCCGCTTGAGCACGAGGATGGCCTCCGCCTGGTCCTCGGGCGGCCCCCAGATGCCCTTTCCGGTAATCCGCATCGCGCCGAAGCCGAGCCGGTGGACGGGCAGGTCGCCGCCGATGGTGAACGTGCCGCTCCGGGCGGCAGGACGCTTTTCGTGTGCCATGTGGCCATCCTCGATCGGGAGCGCACAACCGGGAGTCGGCCGCGCGAGAGGGGCAGTATGACCGGGAGAGGCGCCCCGGTCGACGACGTGCGTCACGAAACCGGAGGTCGGCGTATATTGTTCCCGCCATTCACCGGATCGGATCCGTCGTGCCGCCCACGCTCGCTCGCGCCCTGTGGGGCGCTCTCCTTCTGGTCTGCGGTGCCACGCTGTCCGCCCAGAGTCAGACCACGGCGGATGAGCGCGAGGCGCGCGCCATCTTCGCCGAGCTGGTCGGAATCAACACCACCCACGACGGCGGGAGCACGACCCGGGCGGCCCGGGCGATGGCCCGCCGCCTCCTGGCCGCCGGCTTTCCCGCCGCGGATGTCGTGGTCAGCGGACCGCACCCGCGCCGCCAGAACCTGGTCGCCCGGCTGCACGGCCGGGGCGCCCGCCGGCCGATCGTGCTGCTGGCCCATCTCGACGTGGTGGCGGCCAAGCGATCGGACTGGACGCTCGATCCGTTCACCCTCACCGAGAAGGACGGCTACTTCTACGGGCGGGGCACCAGCGACATCAAGGACATGGCGGCGATCTATGTCCAGACCATGCTGCGGCTCAAGCGGGAGCGCGTGCCGCTCGATCGCGATGTGATCCTGGCGCTCACCGCCGACGAGGAGGGAGGCGACGACAACGGGGTCCAGTGGCTCCTGGCCAAGCGCCGGCCGCTGATCGACGCGGCCTACGTGATCAACGGCGACGGCGGAGACCCGTGGATGCGGGACGGCCAGGTCTACGCCCGCAACGTCCAGGCGGCCGAAAAGGTGTACCTGGATGTCCGGCTGGAGGTCCACAACCCAGGCGGCCACAGCTCGATGCCGGTCAAGGACAACGCGATCTACCGCCTGAGCGCGGCCTTGTCGCGGCTGGCGGGGTACGAGTTCCCCGCCCGGCTCAACGAGATCACCCGGGCCTATTTCGAGCGGGCGGCGGCGTCCGAGGGCGACACCATCGCCCCCCGGATGCGGATGGTCGGCGAGACCGGCGATACCATCGCGATGCGCCGGCTGTCGGCCGGCTCGCCCTGGTTCAACGCGGTGCTCCGGACGACCTGCGTGGCCACCCGGCTGGAGGGTGGGCACGCCAACAATGCCCTGCCGCAGACCGCCGCCGCCAACGTCAACTGCCGGCTGCTGCCCGATGAGGTGCCCGACAGCGTGCTGGCCACCATCCACCGGGTGATCGCCGACACCGGTGTGCAGCTCACGGTAACCTCGCCCGCCAAGCCGTCACCGCCGTCGCCACTGGTGCCGGAAGTACTCGAGCCCATCGACAGCATCACTGCGGCGATGTGGCCCGGCGCCGCCGTCATCCCGAGCATGGAATCGGGCGCCACCGACGGCTTGTTCTTCCGCAACGCCGGTATCCCGGTCTATGGCGTGAGCGGGGTGCCGCTCGAAGTGGACGACATACGGGCCCATGGCCAGGACGAGCGGATCACGGTGCCGGCCTTCTATCAGGGGCTGGAGTTCACCTACCGGCTGGTGCGGGCGCTGGTCTCGGGCAGCTAAGGCAGATCACCCCGCCCTTCATCACCAGGCGGACTCGGCGGAGTGCGGTGATATCGCGAGTGGGATCGCCTTCCACCGCGATCAAGTCGGCCACCAGCCCCGGTGCCACCCGGCCGACCTGGGCGTCGAGGTGGAGCATGCGGGCATTGCCGCTGGTGGCGGCCCGGAGCGCGGCCGGGGCGCTCATCCCGTACGCGACCATGGCCTCCAGCTCCCGCACGTTGTCGCCGTGGCGGAAGACTCCCACGTCCCCACCGAAGCAGATGGATACTCCCGCGGCCAGCGCCGCCCGGAAGCTGGCACGCTTGGCCTGGAGCTCCGCGGTCGGGGCGTCGCGCCCCTTGACCCAGCCGTCGAAGTAGGTCGCATAGGCCTCGCTGGCCGCGATGGTCGGGCACAGCGTCACACCCCGCTGGCGCATCAGCCTGAAGACCTCGGGCGTGCCATGGTCCCCGTGCTCGATCGTCTCGACCCCGGCCAGGATGGCGCGGCGCATCCCTTCGGGCGTCATGGCGTGGGCCGCCACCGGCCGGCCGGCGGACCGGGCCGCGGCCACCAGGGTCTCGAGCTCGTGCTGGCTGAAGGTCGGCTGGATCGCGCCACCGGGACCCCAGCCATAGTCGGCGTACACCTTGATCCAGTCCGCGCCCCGCCCGACCTGACTCCGCACCACCCGGGTGATGGCGTCGTCGCCGTCGGCCTCCTCGGCTCCCTGGGGCGGGTCGAAGGCGTAGCGGGTCCGCGAGGGCCCGTAGCTGCCGGTGGCGACGATGGCCCGGGTGACCACCACGAGCCGCGGGCCGGGCACGATGCCCTGGTCGATCGCCCGGCGAAGCTGGACGTCGTTGTCGAGCGCCCCCTCGGTCCCGAGATCCCGCTCGGTGGTGATCCCGGCACGGAGCGTGGCCTCGGCGTGCGCGACCGCGCGGGCCACGCGCAGCCCGAGCGGCTCCTTCAGGACCTGGTCGTCCCACAGGGTCTCGTCGTAAGGGTGAAGGAACAGGTGCGAGTGGCCTTCGATCAGCCCGGGCAGCAGCGTGGTGCCGGTCAGCGGCAGGGTGGTGGCCCCGGGCGGAGTGGGCACCCCCGCGGCGGGCCCAACCTGTTCGATGTGCCCGCCCCGGACGAGGACCACCCAGCCGCGGTGCGGCGGGTCGGTCGTGCCGTCCCAGACGGCGTCCGGCACCAGCAGGGTGGCGGCGCTATCGGCCGGTGAGGCGGCCTGCCCCACCACCGGCGGCGCCGGCCGCCCCACCAGCAGGAGGATGAGCAGCAGGCTTCCCCGCGCGACCAGAGGGGTGCCGCGGGGCCAGCGAGAGGCTCGCGGGTGGGGTGAAGCCGGTCTGCCCAGTGTCGCCAGGGGCCGGTGCATGCTTGACACTCCTCCGATCCGACAGTAACGTCGCTCCGTCGTTTCCCACCGCAGGGCCGCTTACCTCATCGCTCTCGACGCCAGCCCGCTTCGGCGGCGAGTGGCACTTCAGTTTCCACTGAACGGACGGAGGTAGCCCAATGGACGCACTGGTCGCGCTCGCCCTGAGCATCGGTGTTCTCATCACCGGCTGGACCTACGTCGCGCTCGGGCCGGGCGCGCTGCCGGTCTGGGCCGGCATCGTGGCGTGGGGATGCTTCTTTGCCGCCGGCGGCAAGACCGAAGGCCTCACCAAGACCATCGCCTCCAACCTGAGCGGGGTCCTGTGGGCCTTCCTCGCGCTCACCGCGTTCAACCGGTTCGGCGGCGGAACGCCGGTCCTGTCGGTGCTGGTCGGGCTGGCCGCGATCGGCATGGTGCTGCAGGCCAAGATCCCGCTGCTCAGCTTCATCCCCGGCGCCTTCCTCGGCGCAGCCACCGCCGTCAGCGTGGTGGTGGGCGCCAACGGCACCTGGGGACGGACCGTGATCGCGCTCGTGATCGGCGCCGTGCTCGGCTATCTCTCCGAGATGGTGGCCGGGGCTCTCAGCAAGCCGGCCAAAGCCGCCGCCTGACGATCTAGTATACCCGATCGACCGCGGGTGGGGCTGCCGGTTATTCGGCGGCCCCACCCGCGCTGCGTTCCGGCACCCTCGCCTGTACCAGGCGGACGGGCACCCCTCCGTTCTCCGCCTCCCAGCGCACCGTCAGCGGCAGGCGGAGCTGCCCCTCCAGCTGGCGGTGCGCCGTCAGCAGCGCGACCTGCCAGCCCGGGCACCGGCGCCGGACCACGTTGCCCAGCTGGGCGTAGAGATCGCGGAGCCCGGCCCGATCGCCGATCCGCACGCCGTAGGGCGGATTGCTCACCAGCCAGCCCGGCGTCTCGCCGGGCTCGATGGCGGAGATCGCGGCCCGCCGCCAGCTGATGTCCCCGGCGACTCCGGCCCGCTCGGCGTTGGCCGCCGCGGCGGCGATGGCCCCCGCGTCCCGGTCGGAGCCGGCCACGGGGCCGGGTGCCCGGACCAGCACTTGGCCCCGGGCGGCGTCGCGCAGGGCACGCCAGCGCTCCGGCTCATAGCTCGGCCACCGCTCGAAGGCGAAAGGCCGGTCGAGGCCGGGCGGGATCCGCCGCGCCAGCCGGGCGGCTTCGATGGGGATGGTCCCCGAGCCGCACATGGGATCCACCAAGGGCGCGACCCCATCCCAGCCGGACCCGACCAGCATTGCGGCCGCCAAGGTCTCCCGCAACGGGGCTTTGGCGGTCGCGAGGCGGTAACCCCGACGGTGAAGCAGCGCCCCGGACGCATCGGCGCTGATGGTGCACTCGTCCCGGTACAACCGGACCACGAACTCCTGGGCCTCGGCCTCTGCCTCCTCCCCGTCACCATGGTCGCGCACCCCGGGGTGGGACGCGGCCACTCCGCCCGACAGGGCCAGCAACCGTTGAGCTACGGCGTCCTGGTGGTAGAGCTTGGACTTGCGCGAGGTGACCCGGAACCGGACGGACGCACCCGGCGACACGATGTCCCCCCAGGGGATCCCCCGCCCACGCCGTTCCAGCTCGTTGAACGCCCGAGCGTGAAATGACCCCAGCCGGAGGAGAACGCGGGACGCCACCCGTAGCCACAGATTCGCGGCGTAGAGCCCGCCCTGGTCGGCCCGGAAGCTGACGCCTCCCGGCTCGAGCGCTCCGACCACCAGACCATCGCCCGCCAGCTGCGCCAGCTCCCCGGCCACCAGGGCCTCGAGCCCCGGCACGGCGACCGCGAAGCAGGCCAGGGGAAGGCTGGTGGCAGTGACGTGGCTCATAGTGGCAACCGCCAGTGGTGGCCCAGGTTGAGATCTTCCGCAGGTAACAGCCAGCCCCAGCTCGGCGTGCCGATGACCTTGTCTGACCCCGATCCCCGGCCAGTCCCGCAGCGGCCCCGCCGATGGCTGCGGCCCCTGGGCATCGGGGGCACTGCGCTGCTGGTGATTGTGGTGGCGGTGGTGGGTCTCCTGCAACTCCCCCCGGTGGCCACGGCCGTGGCGGGGCGGCTGGTGACGCTGGCGCCGTTCAATCCCGGGAACCGGCTCGAGATCGGCCGGGTGTCGGGCAACTTCCTCCACGGACTCACACTGGAAAACGTGCTGCTGCGGCGGCACGACCGGATTCTGGCCCGGCTGTCACGAGTCCGGCTGGGCTATCGGCTGGCCGACCTTCGGCCCCCCGACACCCGGCTCGAGGAGCTGAGTGTCGAGAGCGGCAGCATCGTTGCCCGCCGTGAGGGCGAGCGCTGGGACGTGCTGGAGGTGCTCAGACGGTCGAGCGACACCGCCGGCAGTGCAGCGACCTTCGCGATCGAGCGACTCCGGGTGCACGACGTAACCGTGGCGGCGGCCTTGGCCCCGGACTCGGTCGCCCGGCTGCAGCTGCAGGCGCTGTCCGCGCGGAACCTCTCGGTCGGCGAAACCGCCGTGGTCGCGCTCGACACCGTACGGCTGGCGATTCAGCCACCAGCCAGCGCCCGCTGGCTCGCGCTGTCCACCCGGGGTGGCGTCACCGCCCGGGACATCCGGCTCGATCCGCTGCGCCTGCACACGGAGGCGAGCGAGATCACCGGCCGTGTGATCGTGCCCCGGGCGTGGCGCGAGCCACGAGGTCCTGACGGTCTCGACGTGCGGCTGGCCGCCCGGCCGCTGGCGCTGGCGGACCTGGCTGCCTTCTCGCCGGCGGTACCGGCCACCGGCGAGCTCAGCTTCGACCTGGCTGCCCAGGGGCGGGGCGACGACGTGTCGGGGCACCTGGCGGCGGCGCTGGACCGCGGCCGGGTCACGCTCGATGGCAGCACTCGGCTCGACCGCGGCACGCCGGCCTCATACCGAGTCCGCGGCGGGATCACCGATCTCGACCCCGCCCGGCTCAGCGTCGCGGCCCCGGCAGGGAGCGTTACCGCCCGGTTCGATGCTGCGGTGACCGGCCGTCCCGCCAAGGCCAACGGCACGGCGCGGCTCGACCTCGGCGGCTCGCGCTTCGGGCGGACCCGGGTTCGCGAGCTCGTGCTGGACGCGGTGCTGCGTGACGGGGCGGCAGACCTGACCCTCCGCAGCGCCCTCGATTCCGGCCGGGTGCGGGCCCGCGGCCTGGTCAGGGCATTCGATTCGATCCCCAGCTACCGGTTATCCGGCACCGCCGTCGGGCTGCCCGGCACTGCCGCCATAGCTCGCGGCCTCACTGGGAATGCCGGCGATCCTTCGCTCGCCGCCAGCTTCCGGGTACAGGGTGAAGGCTTTGCCCCCGACTCCGCTCGAGCGCGTGGACGCCTGGAGCTCGTCGCGTTGACCGATACGGGGGCGGCGCGACCGCTGGGCCATGCCGCCCTGCGGCTGGCCGGCGGCCGGCTCGAGCTGACGCCGACCCTCCTGATCGGCGGCGGCACCGTGACCGCGCGCGGCCGGGTGACCCTGGGCGACACGATCAGCTACCAGATTCGCGACGGCCGGATCGACCGGGTCGATCTGGCCCGGCTGGCGGGAGACTCCGCGGCGGCGCCACTGTCGGGCCGGTTCTCGTTGTCCGGCGCCGGCACGGCGCCTGCCGATGCCCGGGTGGTGTCGACCCTGCATCTCGACGAGCTGCGCTACGGGGCCCGGAAGATCGAGCGGGTAGACGCGGTCATCCGGCTCGCCGGGGGCCGGCTCCGGCTCAGCGGCGAGGGCGCCATCCAGGGCGGCCGACTGGTGCTCGAGGCGCTCGGGCGACCGTTCGACAGCACCGCCTCCTACGTGCTCCGGCGCGGCGCACTGGAGCAGGTCGATCTGGGCACCCTGCTCGGCCGGCCGGACCTGGCTGGGCCGGTCACGCTCGCCGTGACGGGCGAAGGAAGCGTCCGCGGCCCCGTGCGGTCCGGACGAGCCACGGTCACCGTCGCCCCCTCGCGGCTCGGCCGGATCGAGGTCGAGGCGGGGCGGACCGAGCTTCGGCTGGCTGGCGACCTGGTGAGTTACGACGCGACGCTCCGGACCAACGGCGGCGAAGTGGCGGCCGCCGGCGAGGCGGCACCGGCCGCCGTGGTGCCGGTCTACCGGGTCAGCCGGGGACGGCTGACCCATCTCGATCTCGGCGCCCTGCTCGGGCGCCCCGACCTCCGGACCGATCTCAATTCGACCTTCACGGCCGACCTCACCCGTCGCCCGGCCGACAGTGCCCTGCAAGGGACCGCGAGCATGACGCTGTTCCCCTCCCGAATCAATCGGGCGGAACTGGCGAGCGGATCGATGGAGGCGCGGCTCGACGGGCCCACCACGACGGCGGCGCTGCGCGCCACCGGGCCCGACGCCCAGCTGGAGGCCAAGCTGATGGCCGCGCCTGCCGGCTCCCGGCAGGCGCTGACCGCGGACGGCACGCTCCGGGTCGAGCATCTCTCGCGCTGGACCGGCCGGGGCGATGCCGATGGTCGGCTGGAGTCGAGCTTGGCCTTGCGGGCCGAGACCGACAGCGCCGGACTTCGAAGCGTTGGCGGGACGGTGAACGCGCTGGGCGGATACGGCGAGATCAAGGTGCCCGCCCTGCATCTGGCCCTGCAGCCGGTGGATGGCCAGCTGCAGGTGGACACGCTGCTGGTCCGGTCCAATGTGGCCCTGATCGACGGCTCGGGCCGGCTGCAGCTCCGGCCCAGCGCCAACCCCGGCGCCAATCCCGGCGCGCTGAACCTGGCCGCGGTCTTCGGTGATCTGGGACCGATCGCCGCGCTGCTCGGCGCCGACAGCGCCGGGGCCGACTCGGCCCGGATGCGGCTGACCGTCGAAGGGCCCGCCTGGCACTGGCGGCTCAAGGGCGGGGGCGCCGCCTACGGCCTGGCCTATGGCGGCAACCTGGCCAACCGCATCGCCCTGGAAGCCAACGCGACGCTCGACAGCACCAGGCTGGCCGCGGTGGCCGGCAAGCTCGACATCCAGGACGCGGCGCTGGGACAGCTGTCGGTTCGCGAGCTGAGCGCGACCGGCGGCTACGATTCGACCGTCGCGCTGGACCTCAAGCTCAATATCGGTGACAGCGTGCGGGTGGACAGCCGCCTGCGCGGCACGGTGGCCACGACCCGGGATACCGTCACGGCCACGCTCGAACGGCTCACGCTCGACGAGGGCGGCCGGGCCTGGACGCTGGACCGTCCCGCCGAGCTGACGCTGGGCCCCCTGACGCGGATCCGCGGCCTGGCGCTCCGGGCCGGCCCCCGCAGCATCCTGATGGACGGCACCGTCGATCCCCACGGGGTGAGCGACTTCACCGTGCAGGTCAACGCGCTCGAGCTGGCCACGCTGCGTGCCAGTGGTCTGGTGCCGGTCGCCGGCCGGCTGGACGGCCGGCTGCATCTGACCGGCGAGGCCGCCAGTCCCCGGCTTGAGGGCGGCGTCACCCTGGCGATCGTAGGTCGCGGGCGACAGACCGGGACCGTCGGTACCAAGGTGGATTGGACCAGCAGCGGCCTCAAGCTTTCGGCCGCGGCCCGCCCGCTCAAAGGCAGTCCACTCACCGTCGAAGGGGCTCTGCCCTACCGTTTGACGCTGGCGCCGCGCGACACATCGGCGTCGGTGGGCAGCGAGCTGCTGGCGGCGGACGACATCTCGCTCGCGGTTCGGGCCGACAGCTTCGACCTCGCCCTGTTCCAGCCGCTGCTGCCGCCGGAGGCTGCCACCGGGCTGGGCGGCCGGCTCCGGACCGATGCCCGCATCACCGGGACGATCAAGGCCCCGCAGGCGACGGGCACGGTGAACCTGATCCGGGCGACGCTGAAGCTGCCCACGATCGGCGTCGCCTACCAGCGCGGAGAGCTGGCCGGACGACTCGAGGGCGACGCCCTCCGGATCGACAAGCTCCGCCTGCTGACCGACAAGCACGAGGAGCTGCTGGCCCAAGGCCAGATCGGCCTCACGCCGCTGAGCGATCCGTCGCTGGCACTCGAGGGGACCCTGACCCACTTCCGTCTGGTCCATTCCGACCAGCTCAGGACCGCGGCATCGGGCCGCATCCGGCTGGCCGGCACCCTGAGCGCGCCCGAGGTGACCGGGACCGTGCAGCTGGACCGGACCGACTTCTTCGTCGGCGCGGGCGGGGCTCAGGTGCGGGTCGAGCCAGTGGAACTGACCTCGGCCCAGGTCCGCGACCTGGCCCGGGATTTCGGCCCCGACGTCCTGCAAAAGGCCGAGCAGCAGCCGGGCCTGATGGATCGGGCGAAGCTGGACCTGGCCATCCAGATGCCGCGCCAGGTCTGGATCCGCCGCACCAGCAGTCCCAAGAGCGACATCGAGCTGATGGGCCGGCTGCGGCTGACCCAGCGGCCCGGCGGCGAGATGCAGTTCTTCGGGCACGTCGAGCCGGTGCCCGACCGGGGCACGCTCGAGCTCAACGGCAAGCAGTTCAGGTTGACCGACGGCGACATCAACCTGGCCGGTCCGGTGGACTCGACCAGGCTGGACGTGAACGCCTCCTACCAGGTGCCCACCCAGGGCGGAGGGGACGACGAGGGCGTGCTGATCAACGTCAATGCCAAAGGCCGGTTGGACAGCCTGGCGCTCGAGTTCACCTCCGACCCGACGATGAGCCAGGACGACATCCTGTCCTACATCGTCACCGGCCGTCCGGCCTCGGACAATCCGTTGTTCGAGGGCCAGGAGAGCGGAGGCAACGCCGGGGAGCAGGTCGCCCTGGGCACCCTGACCGGCGCCATCTCCAATGCCGCCGGCCAGGGCCTGGGGTTCGACGTGTTCCAGATCCGGCAGGAGCCCACCCGTGGGCTCACCCTGACGGCGGGCCGATACCTTGGCTCGCGACTGTTCCTCGACTTTCAGCTGCCGCTCCAGCTCGGCAGCCAGAGCCAGCAGACGGCGGGCTCCAACCTGGGCCCGGGATTCGAGCTGGAGTACACCCTGCAGCGGTGGCTCCGCGCCAGCCTCCGCGGCGGCAGCCTCCCCCCGGGCCTCCTCTTCCGAGCCCGTCGTGCCTACTGACCTCCGGGCCGGAACTGCTCTCGCCGGGCTCACTCTCGTGGCCGCGCTTGCCGCCGTGCCGCTCCAGGCTCAGGACGCCCTCAACCGGGTGACCCCCAAGACCCAGGTGCGATCGGTCGAGTTCCGGTTCGAGGACGGCCCGTCGCTCGACGAGGATCAGCTGCGCCAGAAGATCGCCCTCAGCGGCCAGGGCAGCCTGGTAGGTCTTCGCCGCACCTTCGGCTTCATCCCCTTCGTGCCGCCGGTGGGCGCCCACCCGTTCGATCCGACCGAGATGGCCAGGGACGTGGTCCGGCTCCGCCGCTTCTACCAGCAGTCCGGTTTTCCCCGCGCCGAGGTGGACTATCAGGCGAAGTACCAGGCCAAGCCGGACGTCATCGAGGTGACCTACCTGATCGACGAAGGACCGCCGCTGGCGGTGGACAGCCTCACCTTCGAGGGAATCGAGGCTCCCCTGCGCGTCCCGGCGCGCGCCGCCCGCAGCTGGCGCCGGTTTACCCGGGGCGAGCAGCAGCGGGTGGAGCGCGCCGGCCGGGACGAGAAGCGTTCCCTGGCCGACAGCACGGTGCGCTGGTTCCGGGCTCACGGCTATCCGTTCGCCATGGCGCGCACCGTCGCGCGGGTGGACAGCGCGGCCAACCGGGCCAGCCTGACGGTCCAGGTGGACCCCGGCCCTCGCTCCCGGATCCGGCGGATCGAGGTCACCGGCAACCGCACCATCCCCCAGCGCGAGATCGTCCGCCAGCTGCCGGTCCGCCCAGGCGACTGGTACGACGCCCGGGCGATCGAGCAGGCCCGCGAGCAGCTGACCCAGATGGACATCGTCCGGCTGGCTTCGGTCGCCGTGCCGCGGGACTCGGCCCGCGACTCGAGCGTGGTGCTGGTGCTGGGGATGACCGAGAATCCGGAGCACATCATCAAGGGCGAGGCCGGCTACATCAGCTCCGGCGGCTTGACCTCGCAGGCCGCCTGGACGGACCGGAGCTGGCTGGGCGGGCTTCGCACGTTCACCGTGGCCGCGACGGCCCAGTCGGGTCTGGCCGCGCTGGAGAACCCGGCCCAGCAGCTCTACCGGCTGAGTCTGACGGCGTTCCAGCCCTACGTCGGCGACCGGCGGATCTCGGTCGCGGGTGGGCCGTTCGCCGAGTACCGGAACGACATCCGCGACCGAAGCCTGGCGGTGGGTTTCGAAGGCTCGCTGGTGTGGGCCCCCGCCCCGCTCCGGTCGCTGTCCCTGGGTTACGCCATCGAGCATCGCCGGGTGTACGACTACGGCTTCGGCGCCGACCTGCCGCCGGAAGAGTACCTGCCCCTGCTCAACCTGTCCGACGCCGCCGGCGCGGGCACGCTGGCGCAGACCCGGAACACCAGCGCGCTGACCCTGGAGGGGAGCTACGGGCGGCTCGATCGCATCGCCAACCCGCGGAAGGGATATGTCATCCGCCCCCGGATCGCGACCACGCTGCCGGGGTTCAATACCAGCGAATACACCCTGCTCGATCTGGGCGCGACTGCCTACCTGCCGGTCAGCAAGACGCTGGGCTTCACCTTCCGGGCAGGGGCGGGCCGGATCTACCCTCGCGGCAACTCGCTCGACGCCGTCGGATCGGAGTCGCCCTTCGTGTCGCTGCTGCGGCTGCGCGACGTTTCGTTCACGGCGGGGGGTACTCGCGACGTGCGCGGCTGGGGCTCGCTCCTGGTCGGTCCCAAGATCCCGCAGGTCGAGCTGCAGCGGGAGGGCGACAGCACGGTGGCCGTGGCCAACCGATACACCCCCGTCGGCGGGCTGGCGCGGCTGGTCGGCAGCGTCGAGTTCCATTTCCCGATGCCGATCGGCGGCGACGCGCTCCAGCCGTATCTGTTCTACGACGGCGGCCGGATCTGGATTCCGGACCGCCGGTTCGCCCTGAATGCCAGGGTGATCGACGAGGACAAGTACTACCACGCCGTCGGCGTCGGCCTCGGCTACCAGACGGTGGTCGGGGCCATCCAGGTGGCGGTCGGCTACAAGCTCAATCCGTCCCCGCTCGACCTGCGGAGCCCGCAGGACGTGCTCGACGCGCTGAAGGCGGGCGCCCCCATCGAATCGGCGGCGACCAGCTCGTCGCGGCGTTTCCACCTCCACTTCTCCATCGGGGCCACGTTCTGAGCCCCGGGGGGCCCAGCCCGGCGGGACAGGTGACCCCGACCACCGCAGGCGCCGGCGGACCAACACATCGTCCGACATGCTCTCCGCGACGCCGGCGCCCCGGGTCTTTCTGCTCTCCCCCGCCCACCTGGGCGGCCGCCGGGCCGAGCTGCTGCTCGGCGGGCGCGGCCGGTTCGCGCTGGCCGCCAAGCTCCGGGAGGGCGAGGCGGTGCCGATCGGCGAGGCGTTCAGCTTCCTGAGCGGCCTGTATTTCCGGGGCAAGCTGGCCTA
>DATAOR010000246.1:0-7404 GCA_036265635.1 Gemmatimonadales bacterium | reverse complement strand
CGTCAGTCCGGCAGCCGGAGCAGCAGCCGGGAGGCGCTGTCGGGGGTGGCCCGGACGACCTGGGCAAAGACCAGGACCAGGACCTGACGGATCTCCTGGGGGCTGCAGGCGGGGGGGACCAACCCTCGGACCTCGACCATGGTGTCGGGCGAGGCGAGAAACCAAGCCCCGACCCGGCGACCCGCCAGCAGCCCCGGGGCCCAGGCACACCAGCCGAGCACGCGAACCGGCTTGCCCAGCAGGCTGTCCTCGCCGATGACGTCTGGCAGTCCCACGATCGGCGCCTGGTTGGGACGGAGCACGCCCTGGAGGGGGCTCGGCGTGGCCGGGGGGCTGCCGCCGCAGGCTGCGAGGCCGGCCAGGCCGAGGGAGAGGACGGCGAGGAGTCTAGCGGGGCGCACCCGGGGGCGCCGGCTAGAGGGAGTGCGTCGGCGCGACGCCTGCGCCTCCAGCCCCGGCCGGCCTCACCGGGCCCGAGTTCACTGCACGGTCATGGTCGGTGTCACTCCGCTGGGATGCCGGAAGATAATGTGGCCGGCGGGCCCGCGGCGTTGATATCTTGCTCAGCGTGAGCCCGTGGGTGCGCTCGGCGGGTGGCCGATAGCGCCGGCAGGACAGTCCGGGCCGCGAGCCCACGCCGACCGGGAGAGGCCATGTCGCTGCCACAAGCGGGCTGCCTGCTGCGGGTGTTCCTGGGGGAGGCCGACAAGCACGATGGCCGGCCGCTGTACGAGTGGCTGGTGCTCCGGGCCCGCGAGCGGGGCCTGGCGGGCGCGACGGTGACCCGCGGCATCATGGGCTACGGCGCCCACAGCCGGCTCCACACCTGGAAGATCGAACGGCTCTCGCTCGACCTGCCGATCGTGGTCGAGATCGTGGACACCCGGGAGAAGCTCGAGACGTTCCTGGCCGAGATCGACCCGCTGATCCACGAGGGCCTGGCCACCCTGGAGGCGGCCGAGATCCGGTTCTACCGGAGCCGCCCGGCGGCGACATAGTACCACGGAGACACGGAGGACACGGAGGTGTTCTCCGTGTCCTCCGTGGTGATTATTTGCCGTCGCCCGGACCGGGCCGAAGCTAGCTGACCCGGCGGGTCTTCCGCTTCATGAAGTCCATCAGGATGAACTGACCCAGCGTCATCGTGTTGGTGAAGTACGCCTTGCCCTTGCAGATCGAGGCGACCTGCTTGACGAACTCGACCAGGCTGCGGTCGCGGGCGAGCATGAAGGTGTTGATCATGATCCCGCTCCGCCGGCAGTTGGCCACCTCGCGGTAGGTGGCCTGGAGGATCTGGGGGTCGAGCCCCATCGAGTTGACGTAGATCCGGCCGTCGGGCATGGTGAGGGCCGATGGCTTGCCGTCGGTGATCATGATGATCTGCCGCATGTCCTTCTTCTGTCCCAGCAGGATCCGCCGGGCCAGCTTGAGCCCCTCGGTCGTGTTGGTGTGGTACGGCCCGACCTGGGCCGTGGCCAGGGCGCTGAGCGGGATCTCCTCGGCCGAGTCATGGAACAGGACCACCCGGAGGCTGTCGCCGGGAAACTGGGTCCGGATCAGGTGGGTCAGGGCGAGGGCGACCTTCTTGGCCGGGGTGAAGCGGTCCTCGCCGTAGAGGATCATCGAGTGGGAGCAGTCGAGCATCAGGACGGTGGCGGCGCTGGAGCGGTATTCGCTCTGGGCCACCATCAGGTCGGCGTACTCGATGTTGAGCGGCACGCCCAGCCCCTCGCGGGCGATGGCGTTGGTCAGGGTGGCGGGGACGTCGAGGTTGAGCACGTCGCCGAACTCGTACGGCTTGCTGACCCCCTCGGCCTCGACCCCGGTGGCGAGGTAGGGGGTATCGTGGGCCCCGAAGCTCGACTTGCCCACGCTGCCGAGCAGGTTCTTGAGGGTCTTGTAGCCGAGGAAGTCGATGCCTTTCTCGGTCAGGTTGAACTGGACCTGCTGGGCCGCCGAGCGGGCCTGGCCGCCGGGGCCGAACATGCTCTGGTAGCCCTGAGGCACCTGGGGGGCCTGGGTGACGTTGAGGTAGCCCTCGTCGATCAGCCGCTGCACGATCCGGTCGAGCAGCTCGCCCAGCTGCTGCTCGATCGCCTTGTCCCGGGCGGCGTCGCCGGTGGACTCGCCCCGGAGCACCTTGAGCATGTCCGGAGTAAGCTGGCCCGAGTCGATCATCGCCTGGAGAATGGCCTGCCGGAGGGCCTCCATGGAGCGCTCGCCGTCGGGCATCTCGTCGTGCCAGAAGGAGGGCGAGCCGCCGGCGAAGCCGCTCTGGAGCAGGAAGTCGGTGAGCTGGTCGAGCAGACCCTGGAGGTTGACCGCGTCGGCCAGCTCCGGGTGGTACTTGCTGTAGGTGGTGAATCGCATGGGGTCTCCTGCCGAATGGATAACGGTGGCCGCGGGGCCGGGAAAGGGCGGGCGTCCGCCGGACGACCAGGCCCGGTGGGATTGCAGGCGGCGGTCCCGACCGGTAGCATGAAACGGCCACCAGAGACGCCCATCGCAGGGAGGCCGCCATGTCCGACCGCGCATCCCGGCTCGCCCTCGGGGCGGTGCTGATGCTCGCCCTGTTCGCCTGGGGGTCCAGGCAATACGTGGTGCCGGACCCCTGGAATCCCTACTACCATGCCGTCCGCGACTACCTCGCCGCCGGCCTCCGGAACGATTCGGCCGCGCTCCGGCGCGACGCGGCGGCCTCGCAGCCCGCAGTCTGGGTGCGCGACGCCGCCCGGCGGGAGCCGACCCGTCTGGCCTCGTGGTTCCGGGACCTGAGCGGGGTGGCGGGCGAGCGTCACGGTGACACGGTGGCGGTGGTGCTGTCGGCCGATGAGAACCTGGCCTGGCAGCGTCGGCCGGGCGAGGCGGCGCCGGCCGGCTGCGTCGGCAGCAACAGCGTGGCGGCGCTCCTGATCAATCACTCCCTGACGCCCCGGCTTCTGGCGTTGTCGTCGCCCTGCCTGGACCCGAGTCCGCTGCAGGTGCTCCGCAACCGATCGGCCCTGCTGCCGTAGCCTTCGGAGGCCGGCCGCGGCGGGCGCGGTCGGGGTCGCGCGACTACTTTATGCCCGTGCCGTCACCTGCCATCGTTGCCGCGCTGCGTCATCGTAACTTTCGGCTCTTTCTGGTCGGCCAGTTCGTCTCGCTCTGCGGCACCTGGATCCAGACGGTGGCGTCGGGGTGGCTGGTGCTCCATCTCACCAACTCGGCCTTCCAGGTCGGCCTGGTCACCACCCTGGGGACTCTGCCGATCCTCTGCCTGACGCTCTATGGCGGGGTGGTGGCGGACCGGGTCAACAAGCACCGGATGGTGCTCATCCTCCAGTCGCTGATGCTGTTCGAGGCGCTGACGCTGGGGATCCTGGTGGCGACCGACCGGATCACGGTGCACTGGGTGATGGGTCTGGCGGTGTTCTTCGGCACGCTGGCGGCGTTCGAGGTGCCCACCCGGCAGTCGCTGATCGCCGAGATCGTGGGGCGGGACGACCTGATGAACGCGATCGCGCTGGGCTCGAGCGCGTTCAACGTCGCCCGGGTGGTGGGCCCGGCGATCGCCGGCGGCCTGATCGCCACGGTGGGGCTGGCCGCCTGCTTCTTCGTCAACGCGGCCAGCTATCTGGCCGTGATCGCCAGCCTGGCGGTGATGCAGGTGGCGCCGCAGCCGAAGGCCGGCCACACCCCGGCGCTGACGGCCATGCGGGAAGGGTTCGGCTATGTGTTCGGCAACCGGTGGCCCCGGGCGGTCATGACCATCATCGCGACGTTCGCGGTGTTCGGCTTCTCCTTCATGACCATGATGCCGGTGTTCGCCCGCGACGCGCTGCAGCTCGACGCCGGCGGCTACGGGGCGATGGTCTCGGCCATCGGGGTGGGGGCGGCCTGCGCGGCACTGTTCATGGCCGGGCTGGGCGGGCGGACCCGCCGGGCCCGGCTGGTGCTGGGCTCGTCGGTGCTGTTCGGCCTGATCCTCACCGGCGCCGCCTTCGCGCCCGGGTTCTGGACCGCGATCATGCTGTTCACCGTGACGGGCGGGCTGATGGCGCTCAACGGGATCGCCGCCAATACCATGCTCCAGGTGCAGGCGCCCGACCGGCTGCGCGGCCGGGTGATGGGCTTCTACTCGTTCGTGGTGCTGGGCCTGGCGCCGCTGGGCTCGCTCCAGGCCGGCTGGGTGGCGGAGCGCTTCGGGGTCCGCGCCGCCGTCGCCCTCGGGGGGCTGGCCTGCCTGCTGGTGGCGGGCACCGTCTCATGGCGGATGTGGCGGACGCAGGCGCCCGGGCTCCAGGGGCGATTGAGCCCGCCGGTGCTCGACCCGGCCGGCGCCGCCGGTGCCGTGGGGGTCGAGTCCGCCATCGGAGTGGCCGAGGCGCGGGTGGTCGGGGAGGGGAAGTAGGCGGGGTTACGGCAGCGAGGCTCGAGGATCATCTTAGGCTGCGCGGACGGTGCCCTCTTTGCTAGCTCAGGACCACACTCACGCGGCCGGCTCCCGCCGGCCCGGCCGGTTGCCGTCGGCCAGGATGACGCCATGGCTGGTCCCGGATGCTGATCACGATCTCGCGGCAGTTCGGCGCCGGCGGCTCGGAGGTGGCCCGCCGCGTGGCCGCGGCCATCGGGTGGCGGCTGGTGGACAACGAGCTGGTCGAGCAGGTGGCCGCCCGCGCCGGCCTGCCGCCCGAGCGGGTGGCAGAGCGGGAGGAGCGGGTGTCCACCTTCGTCGAGCGGCTGGCCCGGACGCTGGCGGCGGCATCGCCCGAGGTGTTCCCGCCGCCGGACAGCGCCGGCGAGGTGGCCGACGTACCCGAGGCCGACCTGGTACGCATCACCGAGACGGTGGTGGCCGAGATCGCGGCGGAGGGGCGGGTGGTGGTGGTGGGCCGGGCGGCGACGGCGGTGCTCTCGCGGACCAGGCAGGCGCTCCACGTCCGGCTGGTGGCGCCGCGTGATTTCCGGCTCGCGGTGGCGGCCGGGCGGCTGGGCTGCCCGCCGGCCAAGGCCGCGGCCGTGCTGGATGAGACCGACCGGATGCGGGCCCGGTACAACCGGGAGTACTACCGGCGGGACTGGGCCGATCCGCTCAACTATCACCTGGTGATCAACACCGGGCTGGTCGGATTCGACGGGGCGGCCGAGGTGATCGTGGGGCGGGCGCGGGGGATGGGGATGCAGTAGTAGTGCCGCGAGCCGGGAGCGGCGCGCATCATCACCGCGTCGTCGTCATTCCGAGCGCGGCGAGCGAGCTCCGCGGCGAGGATCGCTCGCCGCGCTCGGGATGACGCGCTAGACCGCCTCACCCCGCGGGCGACAGCCGAACAGGCGGACGCTCCCGAGGATCCGCTCGAGCGGGCAGAACCCGGTGAACGAGGACTGCAGCAGGTTCAGGCCGACGAAGGCCGTAAACAGGAACCAGAGCGGGCTCACGTACCAACCCAGCGCCAGAGACAGCAGCACGAAGCTGCCGGCAAACCGGCGGACCACGACGTCGCGGCACATCGTTGACTCCTTTCAGGTGCGATTCGGGTCGCGGCGCCGGAGCTCCCAGTAGAGCAGCGGCACCACGACCATGGTCAGAAGCGTCGCCGCCACGGCGCCGCTCATGAGGGCGACCGCCAGACCCTGGAAGATCGGGTCCAGCACCATCACCAGCCCGCCGATCACGACCGCGGCGGCCGTCAGCGCGATCGGCCGGAACCGGACGCTGCCGGCCTCGATCACCGCCTCCTCCACGGTGGCGCCGCGGGCCTCCGCCAGCTGGATGAAATCCACCAGCAGGATCGAGTTCCGCACGATGATGCCGGCCAGCGCGATCATGCCGATCATCGAGGTGGCGGTGAAGAACGCGCCGGTCACGGCGTGGCCGGGGAGGATGCCGATCAGCGTGAGCGGGATCGGCGCCATGATCACCAGCGGGACGGTGAACGACTGGAACCAGCCGACCAGGAGGACGTAGATCAGGACCAGCACCGCGCCGAAGGCCATCCCCAGATCGCGGAACACCTCGATCGTGATCTGCCACTCCCCGTCCCACTTCAGCGCGGTTTCGTCCAGCCGGTCCGGCTGGACCGCGTTGTACCGCCGGATCTCGCCGCCCCCGGCCGCCGCCAGCGAGTCCAGCCGCCGGTTCATCGCCAAGATGGCGTAGACGGGCGACTCGATGGTGCCGGCCACGTCGCCGGTCACGTAGATCACCGGCCGGAGGTCCTTCCGGAGCCGAACCGACTGGCGGATCGTCGAGTCCACCGTGACGAATCGGGCCAGCGGCTCCGGTCCGGCAGCGGTGGCGACCGGCAGCACCAGCAGGGCCTCGACGCTGGAGCGGTCGGCCAGCGCCAGGCGGGGGACGATGGGGACACCCTCCAGCGCCGTCGGGCTGGTCGCCAAACCGACCGGCGCACCCGACTGGGCCAGCGCCACCGTCCGGGTGATCTGCTCCACGCTGGCCCCGGCGGCGGCGGCCCGCTCCCGGTCGACCAGGAAGCCCAGCTGCCGCTCGGGCGCCTCGACGGTCCAGTCTACATCGACCACGCCAGGAGTGGTCTCGAACACCCGGCGGACGCGGCGGGCGGCCTCGAGCCGCGCGCTGTCGCTGCCGGCGTAAATCTCCGCCACCAGGGTCGACAGCACCGGCGGGCCGGGTGGGATCTCCGCCACCTTGGCGCTGGCCCCGTACCGCCGGGCGATGGCGTCCACCCTGGGCCGCACCGCCACGGCCACGGCGTGGCTCTGCCGGGAGCGCTGGCCTTTCGGGCGGAGATTGACCTGGACGTCGGCCACGTTGGCGCCGCGCCGGAGGAAGTAATGCCGCACCAGGCCGTTGAAGTTGAACGGCGCGGCGGTGCCGGCGTACAGCTCGGTACTCTCCACCTCGGGCACGGTGCGGAGGTAGGCCGCGACCTCGGCGCCGAGCGCGGCGGAGGTCTCGAGGGTGGTGCCCTCGGGCGAATCGAGCACGACCTGGAATTCACTCTTGTTGTCGAACGGCAGCATCTTGACCGAGACGGCCCGGAGCGCCACCAGGCTGATGGACGCGACGAGCAGGACCACAACGACGGCGTAGAATCCGGTCCGGCGACCGCGATGCCGCAGCAGCCCGCGCATCAGACGGGCGTATAAGGCGGGAAAGCGGCCGGGGCCCGTCGCCTCTGGGGGGCCGGCGACCTCCTCCCCAACGCTTCCAGCATGAGCGGCGCCGGTCTTGGTGGTCGCCACGTGTCCCGCCGGCGCCACATGCCCCGTCGGCGCCACCGGCCCCGCTGGCGGTACGTGCCCCGACGTCGCCACGTGCCCCGACGTCGCCACGTGCCCCCGCAGGAGCCGGAGGGCAAGATACGGCGTCACCGCGAAGGCGACGCCGAGCGACGCCAGCATCGCCACCGAGGCGCCCACCGGGATCGGCCGCATGTACGG
>DATAOR010000245.1:0-15099 GCA_036265635.1 Gemmatimonadales bacterium | reverse complement strand
GCCCGGGTGGCCAGCACGATCGGCCCGATGATCTGGTCGTAGCGGCGGTAGTCCGCCGTCACCTGGGAGAATCGCCACCCGCCCAGCGTCTGGGCGAACTCGAGCCGCCAGCGCCGGCCGTAGAACGGCCCGACGTAGCCGTTGAGCGAGTTGTCGAACACCAGCGCGGTGGACGGTTGGAGGTAGCTGATCCCCGGCAGATTCTGAGTCTCGAGGAAGGGGTCCTCGGTGGCAAAGCCGGTGGCTGGATCGTACGGCTCGTTGATCCGCAGCAAGGCGTCGTCCACGTTGGCCACCCGCATGGATGCCTCGATCCGCTGGAACCGGCTGATCGGGTAGAAGGCCTGGCCGAAGGCCGAGCGCAGCACCAGCCGGCGGACGTTGGTGATGAAGATGTTGTCCCCGGTCTGGGGATCGACCGCGATCTCGCTCGGCTCGAGGAAATAGTAGGGATCCTGACTGAGGCCGACGGCCCAGTTGATCCGCTTGCTCAGGTTGGCGTAGGCGGCCAGCACCTGGGCCTCGCTGATCCGGCCGTTGACGTACCCGGCGAACACCAGCTGGTGGTTGCCGAGGATGTCGCTCAGCGAGATGGCCGACCCGCCGAAGAACCCCCGACCGAAATTGTCGCGGGCGTAGCCGATGCTGGGTCGGGCGATGTAATCCGGCGAGAAATGCACCCGGTAGTCCTTGAGGGTGAACTCGCTGGTATCGGGCAGGCTGTAGTTGGCCGAATCCATCAGGGCCGCAATCGACACCGGGGCGGACAACTGGGTCTGCGTCTGGGTCGAATCCCCGGTTCGCTTGAGCTGGTTGGACGACCGGAAGCCCGACGGGGTCCGGTAGATCGAGCCGCCTTCCCCCACCTGGGCCTTGACCTCGTCCCGCACGTTGAGCGAGGGCGTGGTGTCGAGCGGTGGGGTGGCCACCCGCGCCAGCATGCCGATACTGTCCACGGCGGGCTGCTGGTAGGGCGCCCGCTTGAGGCCCCGCGGATTGGTGATGGTATACACGTCGTACTTCTGGTCCTCGTAGTACACGAACGCCAGGCGGTCCGCTTCCTTGGCCCACGACAGCACCGGGGACAGGGGGGTAATGCCCTGGGCGCCGGTGTAGAAGTCGGTCAGCTGGTAGACCTGGGCGTCGGCCAGCTGGTAGAGGTAGATGTTGCTGACGCCGTTCCGGTCCGAGACGAAGGCGATCGACCCGCCGTCGGGCGCCCACTGCGGGCTCACGTTCTTGCCCGACTCCATGTGGTCGAGCACCTTGACGGTCCCGGTCGCCAGGTCGTACAGGGCGATCCGGAAGTTGCTGAAGGCGAGGGTGGCGAAATTGGTCCGCGGCCCGCGGTCGGACGCGAAGGCGATGGTCTTCCCGTCCGGCGACCAGACCGGGTGCAGGTCGCCGTACTTGTCGGAGGTCAGCCGCTGCAGGTTGGTGCCGTCCCGGTTGACCGTGAACAGGTCGCTGATCCCGCCATCATAGCCGGTGAATACCAGCTGGTTCCCGTCGGGGCTCCACGAGGGCGTGGTGACGCCGCTCAGCTTCAGCTCGATCCGGCCCACCTGCTTGTTGCGGGCCACGTCCACGATCACGATCTCGTCGCGCGGTCCTCGCTTGGCGGCAAAGGCGAGGTACTTCCCGTCGGGCGACCAGTTGGCCTGGGAGTTGATGAAGCGATAGGTCTCGTAATTGCTGCTGACGTTGGACTTGAGGATCCGCCGCTTGACCTTGCCGGTCCGCCCGTCCGCCAGATACAAGTCGACCGAGTAGAAATCCTTCTCGCTGAAGTAGGCCACCTGGGAGCCGTCGGGCGACAGGGCAGGCGCCAGGTGCAGCGTGCCTTCCGACCGCTTCTTGGTGAGCAGGGCGTCGGACACGGCCCGGGCCTTGGCCCGCGCCCCGATCTCCGGCAGGTAGCGCTTCTGAACGGCGTCGCGCCACTGGTCCGAGAGCTGCTCGAGGCTCAGCCCGATGGTCCGCCGGAAGGCCGGCTCGACCCCGCCGGTCAGCGTCGCCTTGAGAATGGCGCCCACCGCCTCGTCACCCCAGCGCTCGCCGATGTAGGACCAGAGGGCGTGGCCGAACCGATAGGGGAAGTACTCGTACGGGTCGGCCGTCATCTGCTCGATCGACGGCAGCTTGCCCTCGAGCGAGGCATCCCGGAGCCACATCGCCGTCTCGGCGTTGATCGGGCCCAGGGAGAGATACTCGGCCATGCCTTCGGCGAACCACAGCGGCGGGGCGATGGCGATCAGGGTGTTGAGCCCGGCGCCGGCCCGTCCGCGCGACCAGACGTCGTACTGGAACTGGTGCGCCATCTCGTGGGTCAGCACGTGCTCGAAGTCGGCGTAGGCCCCGGTGAAGGGCAGCACGGCCCGGTTGCGGGCGAAGTCGGTCACGCCGCCCAGCCCTTCACCGCTCGCCTCGGTCGCGTTGGTCTGCTGGAAGTCCGACTGCGAGGCGTACAGGATGATCGGCTTGCGCTCGCGGAACTCGTGGTTGAGCACCTTGGCCAGACGGGCGTACGACCGCTCGGCCATCCGGGCGGCGTCCAGCGCGGCGGTCCGCTCCCGGTCGTAGTAGTAGACGTCGAAATGCTCGGTCTGGATGACCTTGTAGTCGAAGTTGGTGTACTGCACCTTGTTCCGGCCGAAGTACTGGGCGGACAGGGCACCCGGGAGCCCCGCCAGCACGGCGAGCACGACCGGGAGGATACGTCGAAGCATGGCGGCCTCTGCCTAGGTGGAGCGGATCAGCAGCTCCGGAGCGTCGTCCCAGAGCCGCTCGAGCTGATAGAACGCGCGGGTCTCCGGGTGGAACAGGTGGACCACGAAATCCACGAAATCGAGCAGCACCCACCGCCCGCTGGTCAGGCCTTCCACGTGGTGAGTGTGGTGGCCCTTCCGATCGAGCTTTTCCATCACCGACTCGGCCAGCCCGCGGACATGGGCATCCGAGGTCCCGGACGCGATCACGAAGAAATCAGTGGCATCGGTCAGCCCGCGCAAGTCGAGCACCACCAGGTCGCTGCCCTTCAGGTCGGCGATGGCATCCAGCGCGAGGCGCAGCGCCTCCGGGATCCGGGCCATTACCGGGTACTCCGTCCCGACATCGGTGTCGATCCTTCGATCCCCGCTGGCTCAGCGTCGAGCCGGGCGGGGGTGCCGTCCTCGACCTGGTAGAAGATGGCCCAGGCGCCCTCGCCCACATGCGTGCCGAGCACGCCGGTGGCCAGGGTGAGGAAGCAGTCGCGGGGCCGATAGGCGGCCACCAGCGCGATACGGACCCGTTCGGCGACCTCCACCGCGTTGGTGTGGACGACTCCGAAGCGGACGACGGCGGGTCTCGGCGTGAGCCGGCGCTCCAGCAGCGCCAGCACTCGCGGAATCAGCTGCTCGCGGCCGCGGACCCGGTCCACCGGCACCACCCGGCCCTCGGCATCGAGCGACAGTACCGGCTTCACATCCAGCATGCTGCCGAGCCAGGCCTTGCCGCGGGACACCCGCCCCGATCGCAGCAGATTGTCGTACCGGTCCACCGTCAGCAGCATACCCGACTGGCCGCGGACCCGCTCCAGCTCCCGGGCCACCGCCGGAGCGGGCCACCCCGACTCGGCCAGCTCGGCGGCCCGAAGGGCGAGCATGCCGACGCCGAGCGAGGCCGATCGGCTGTCCACCAAGTGGACCCCGCTGAGCCCCGCCGCTCGCACGGCGGCCTGGGCCGAAGCGAAGGTGCCCGAGAGACTGGCCGCCAGCAGGACCGCTACGACCTCGTCGGCCTCGGCCCGCGCGTCGCGCAGGATCCGGACGAAGTCGGCGGGCGCCGGCTGCGAGGTGGTGGGAAGCTCCCGCGAGGCCCGGAGGCGCCGGTAGAACTCCTCGGGCTTGAGGTCGATCCGGTCGCGGAAGGTCTCGTCGCCGAATACCACCTGGAGCGGCACCACGGTGATGTGATGCCGGTCGAGCACCGGGTCCGCCAGGTCGGCCGAGCTGTCGGTGACCACGGCGACCGGCCGCCGATTGCCGTGGGCCAGCCGGCGGTGCTGGGCCCGCATATCGTCGGCCTTAGTGGCGTCGACCCGTCCCCAGCGCGCCGCATACGTAAAGACGGCCTCCGGGGTGTCGGTGTGCACATGGATCTTGAGGATATCGCCCGCGACGGCGACGACCACCGACCCGCCGAAGCTGTGCATCGCGGCCCGGACCTCGATGCCGGCGGGGAGCTGCTCGCCCCGGACCAGGACCTCGGTGCAGTACTGGAAGTCGCGCTCGGCGGCGAACTCGACCATGGCGGCGGGGTAGGCCTCCTCGATGCCGGCGCCCCGGGGGGCCGCGAGGATGGGGTCACCGTCGATGACCCGGACCACGCCCTCCAGCATGCGGACGAAGCCCTTGCCGCCGGCGTCCACCACCCCGGCCTCCTTCAGCGCGGCCATCAGCTCGGGCGTCCGGGCCAGCGCGGCCTCACCTTCGGTCAGCAGCCGGTGCATGAAGTCGGCGATGTCGTCGGTCTCGGCCGCAGCCCGCTCGGCCGCCGCGGCCGCTTCCCGGGCCACCGTGAGGATGGTGCCCTCCCGGGGGTCGTCCAGCGACTGGTACAGCCGGTCCGAACCCTGTCGCAGGGCCGCCGCGACCTCCCGGCTGCCGGCGGTCGCGCGGTCCCCCAACGCCTCGGCGAAACCGAGGAGAAAATGGGCCAGCATCATGCCCGAGTTGCCCCGGGCCCCGAGCACGGCGGCCCGGGACATGGTGCGGGCGGTCTCCGGAAGCGGCGCGTCGCCGAGCGCCCGGAGGGCGTCGGCGACGGCGCGAAGCGTCAGGCTGAAGTTGGTGCCGGTGTCGCCGTCGGGGACCGGGAAGACGTTGATCCGGTTAATCTCGTCCCGCCCGGCGGCGACCCAGTCGGCCGCGGCGAAGAGCGCGCGGGCCAGGCGGGGCCCGTCGACGTAGGCGATGCCGGCGGGCACCGGGAGCGGGCTATTCCGCGACGACCGCGACGCGCACCTCGGCGTGGACCTCCGGGTGGACCCGGATGCTCACCGTGTGATGCCCCAGAGTCTTGATCGGGTGCTCCAGCTCGATCCGGCGACGATCCACCTGGTGACCTTTGGCCGCCAGTGCTTCGGCGATGTCCTGGGCCGTGACCGAGCCGAACAGCTTGCCCTCCTCGCCGGCCTTCCCGGTGAGGGTGAGCTCCACCGCGCCGAGCCGGGCCGCCACCTGCTCGGCCTCCGCCCGCTCGGCCTGGCTGCGGACCCCGCGCGCCCTGGTCTCCGCGGCGATCCGCTTCTTGTTCCCCTCGGTGGCCTCGAAGGCGAGGCCTTGCGGCAGGAGGTAGTTGCGGGCATACCCCGGCTTCACCCGGACCATCTCGCCGGCCTTGCCCAGCGAGCGCACGTCCTCGCGCAGGATCACATCCATCATCGGTCGAACCCTCCCTTGGTCGGCGCCGCCAGGCGACGCCGGAAATCTAGCCAGGTGTCGGCCAGCCCCAGCAGCGTGAGCCCGCCGACGACGAACGGCAGCAGAAACAAGGCGATGAATCCGAGCACCACGGCCACCGGACCGGCGATGCCGCCGGCCTGGGCCACGATCACGGCCAACCCCCGGACGGCATAGAGCACGCCCAGCACCAGCAGCAGATTGGCGCCCAGCAGGCGCCAGGGCTCGGGCACCGGCAGCACGGCCAGCGCCAGGGCCACCACCCAGCCCCAGACCAGCTGGTCGTTGAACCCGAACGCCGGGAATGCGGCCGGCGGCGCGCCCAGCGGATGGGTCGCCAATCGGTGATACCAGCTCCAGGCCAGCCGCAGCCCGGTGATCCCGGCCAGGGCCAGCAGCCCGGGGTAGAGCTGGGAGACCGAGTGGAGGACGGCACCGGCCTGTTCGATCAGCTCCTGCGACGCGCCCGCCGATCGCCACTGTTCGCGCACGGCCGACTCGTAGGTCGACAGATCCTGATTCACCCCGCTCACCAGCCGGGACCAGCCGATGCCCAGGCGCCACATCCACAGGACCAGCAGCGCGCCGGCCGCGGCCGTAGCCGAGAGCGCCCGCCCGATGGCGTTTGACGGCTGCCACAGCGTCAGCGCCAGGAAGGTCCCACACACCAGGACCGCCGCGGCCCGGGCCACCTGCGCCCCCAGGCCGCCGACCTGCTGGAGCCAGAGGGCCGACCAGGCGAGGCCGGCCACCAGCCAGAGCCATTCCCGCGCCGTCCCGGGCCGGGAGACCAGCAGCAACCCCGCCAGCGGGCCGAAGACGAACACGGGGGGGGCCAGCAGCAGGTACCCGGCCAGGGCCAGGAACGAGGCCCAGCCCGCCGTTCGGCGAGGGCTCAGCCGGTGAAGCCCTTGATGTACGGCAGCAGGGCCAGCTGCCGCGCCCGCTTGATGGCGGTGCTCAGCTGCCGTTGGTGTCGGGCGCAGGTGCCCGACAGCCGGCTGGGCAGGATCTTGCCCCGCTCGGTCAGGAACCGGGACAGCGTCCGCTCATCCTTGAAGTCCACCACCCGGACGCCGCTCTCGCAGATGGCGCAGGTCTTCTGGGGCCGCCTCATTCGTCGTCCTCCTCTTCGGTCTTGCCGGCGGTCACCGGGACCGGCTGGGCCCCCTCGTTGACCACCACCAGGAACCGGAGCACGCCCTCCTCGAGCTTGATGGCCCGCTCGAACTCGGGCAGCGCCGTCGCGTCGGCGTCGAACTTGGCGACGACGTAGTAACCGGTCTCGTGCTTCTTGATGGGGTAGGCCAGCGTACGCTTGCCCCAGTGGTTGACCTGGGGAGCCTCGGCGCCGGGCTGCTGGATCAGGGTGTGGAAGCGCGCAAGGCGCTCGTTGATGGCGGCCTCTTCGAGCGCACTGTCGAAGATATAGACCACCTCGTACTGGCGGGTCATGACACCTTCCTTCGGTCTGGGTCGCCCCGGGCCGGTGTGGGCGCCGAGGAGGATGGTTTGTGAGGGCGGTAAGCTAGGCGCCCGGGACCGGGTTTGGAAGGGCAGGGGTCAGCTGCTGAACCGGAACAGCATCACGTCCCCGTCCTGGACCACGTACTCCTTGCCCTCGGCCCGAGCCAGGCCTTGCTCCCGGGCCGGCTTCCAGCCCCCCACCCGGACGAAATCCTGGTAGGCCACCGTCTCGGCGCGGATGAACCCCTTCTCGAAGTCGGAATGAATCACGCCGGCCGCGGCCGGCGCCCTGTCGCCCCGATGAATGGTCCACGCCCGGACTTCCTTCTCCCCCGCCGTGAAGTAGCTCTGGAGCCCCAGCAGGTGGTAGGCGGCATGGGCCAGCCGGTCGAGCCCCGACTCGCTCAGGCCCAGCGATTCGAGAAAGTCGGCCCGATCGGCCGGATCGAGCTCGGCCAGCTCGGCCTCGACCTTGGCGGAGAAGGGCACGACCTCGGCCACTTCGCCCTCGCGCTCCAGCGCCGCCCGGAGCGCCGCCACGTGGATGTTGCCCGAGGTGATCTCGGCCTCGGCCACGTTGGCCGCATACAGCACCGGTTTGGCCGTCAACAGGTTGAAGCTCCGGAAGGCGGCCAGCTCGTCCTCGGCCGGCGTCACCGTGCGGGCGGGACGGCCGGCGGCCAACGCGTCGCGAACCGGTTCGAGGATCCGCAGCTCGAGCCGGGCCTGCGGCTCGCCCGACCGGGCGATCCGGGCAGTCTTGTCGAGCCGTTTCTCCACGCTGGCCAGGTCAGCCAGACCGAGCTCGATGTTGATGACCTCCCGGTCCCGCACCGGATCCACCGAGCCCATCACGTGCTGGATGTCGTCGTCCTCGAAGCAGCGCACCACGTGGACGACGGCATCGACCTCGCGGATGTTGGCCAGGAACTGGTTGCCGAGGCCCTCCCCCTCGCTGGCGCCCTTGACCAGGCCGGCGATGTCCACGAACTCGACCGCCGCCGGCACCGTCCGTTCGGGGCCGACGATCCCGCTCAGGACGTCAAGTCGGGGGTCCGGCACCTGGACGATGCCCGTGTTGGGCTCGATGGTGGCGAAGGGATAGTTGGCCACCAGCGCCTTGGCGGCCGTGAGGGCGTTGAACAGGGTGGACTTGCCCACGTTGGGCAGCCCGACAATACCTAATCGCAGCATACTCCCTACCGCTCCTCACCGGTTGAATCGGCTCATGGCCTGCTCGACCCCTTCGGCGAGCCAGCAGTCTACCGCCTGCGCCATCACATCCAGCAGGCCGTCGATAGCCGCCTGGTCGTCCGGTCCGGGAGGCGAGAGAACGAACCCGGCCAAGTCGACCAGCCCGGGCGGGACGGGCCCGACCCCGATCCGGAGCCGGGCATAGTCCTGGCGCTGCAGCGCGGCCTCGATGCTCTTCAGCCCATTGTGCCCGCCGGCCGACCCCGCGCCGCGGATCCGGAACCGCCCCGCGGGCAGTGCCACGTCGTCGCTCAGGATCAGCAAGTGCGTCGCCGGGTCGAACCCTGAAAGCAGGCGGAGCGGCGCGAGAGCCGCGCCGCTCCGATTCATATAGGTCTGAGGCTTGACCAGACGGACGGGACGCCCATCCACGACGCCTTCCACCTGCCGGGCCTGCTCGCCCCGGCCGAATGGACCGAGCCGCCACCGGGCGGCCAGGTGGTCGGCCAGTCGAAACCCGGCATTGTGCCGTGTCCCGTCGTACTCAGGGCCGGGGTTGCCCAGCCCCAGGATGATGTGCAGGGCCTAGGCCTTCGGTTCGGCCTCGTCCTCCGCCTCGGCCTTGGGCTTCCGGATCAGCTCGGGCTCGCTGCTGGCCACCTCTTCGGGGACCGCCGCCGGGGCTTCCTCGGTCCTCGGCGCCACCACGGTGCAGATCGGGGTGTCCGGATCGTTGAGCACCTTGGCGTTCGGCACGTGGAGGTCGCGCACGAACAGCGAGTGGCCGATGGCCAGGGCGGTGACGTCCAGATCGATGTGTTCGGGGATGTTGCCCGGCAGGACCTCGATCTCGAGCTCGCGCAGGACGTGGTCGAGCACGCCGCCGAAGTTGCGGACCCCGTCGGGGATACCGACCAGCCGGACGGGCACCTCGAGGGTGATCTCCTCGTCGCCCCGGACCTCGTACAGGTCGAGGTGGAGGATGGTGCCGGGCCGGAGCGCATCGCGCTGAATCTCGCGAATCAGCGCCTTGACCGGGGCCCGGTCGTCGACGGTGACGTCCACGATCGTCGTGGCGGCGCTGACCCCGACCAGCATCTTGGTCAGGGTGGAGCTGTCGATGGCGACCGGCTCGGCCTCCCGGCCGTGGCCGTAGATGACGCCGGGGATCTGGCCCGAGCGCCGGAGCGCACGGGCGGCGCCCTTGCCTCGGCTGGTGCGGGCGGTGACGGGGAGAGTCGCCTGCTGTGCCATGGTTCAGTCTTCCTTCGCGTGGAGCGTCCATCGGGGGCGTCCTCGGTGACGTCCCCCGGGCCCGGCGGTTACTCGAACAGCGAGCTGACCGACTGGTCGCTGTGGGTGTAGCCGATGGCTTTGGCCAGCAGCCCGGCGATCGACAGCACCTTGAGGCGATCGAACCGCCGCTCGGCCGGCAGGCCGATGGTGTTGGTGACCGCCACTTCCTTCACCGGCGAGGCCATCAGCCGGTCCACCGCGGGCCCCGACAGCAGGGCGTGGGTGGCGCAACAGTAGATGTCCCGGGCGCCGAGCCGCTTGAGGGCGGTCACGGCCTCCGCCATGGTGCCGGCGGTATCGATCATGTCGTCGGGGATCAGGCAGTCCTTCTGGCCCACCTCGCCGACCACGTTGAGCACTTCCGCCACGTTGGCCGAGGGCCGCCGCTTGTCGATGATCGCCAGCGAGGCGTTGAGCCGCTTGGCGAAGCCGCGGGCCATCTTGGCCGAGCCGACGTCGGGCGCCACCACCACCAGGTCGTGCAGCTGCTTCTGCCGATAGTGGCTCACGAAGACCGGTGCGGCGTAGAGGTGGTCCACCGGCAGGTCGAAGAAGCCCTGCAGCTGGTGCTGGTGGAAGTCCATGGCCAGGACCCGGTCGGCGCCGGCCATCGAGACCATGTTGGCCATCAGCTTGGCGCTGATGGCCACCCGGGGCTGATCCTTCCGGTCCTGCCGCGCGTACCCGAAATACGGGATCACCGCCGTCACCCGGGCCGCGCTAGCCCGCCGGGCCGCGTCCATGAGGAGCAGCAGCTCCATCATGTTCTCGGCCGGCGGGTTGGTCGGCTGGATGATGTACACGTCCCGGCCGCGGACGTTTTCGTCGATCTTGACGAACAGCTCGCCGTCGGCGAACCGCCGGAGCGTGACCTGGCAGAGCGGCTGCCCCAGGTGGGCGGCCACCTCCTCGGACAACGCCCGATTCGCCGAGCCGCTGAGGAGCAGCATCTGGCTGCGAGACAGCGAGACGTCCGTCATAATTACAGCCCGGAAACATAGTTAGCCCTCGGGTCGGGCGTCAACCGGGAGTGGAGTCCGAGCGGGAGCCCCTGACGGAGTGAGGCGAGTGTCCCAAGATTCAGTGCCCGTCGTATGGTGGAAATGCCACACCTGCGGCTCCACCGCCCCGCTGTCTCATTCTTGAGGGAAAGCTGCCAGGTGCTTGCTGCTGCAGCAGATGCTGGAGCGACAGGTGTTTAGCTCCGTGACACCCCCCGGGTGGCACGGGTCTGGCTTTCCCCCCGGTCGGCTGAACAGGTTCGACGGCCGCGTTCCCGTGCGACAACATTCCTTCATCCTGGGGCTTGAGACCAACACTATGCGCAGCTCCCGTGTCCTCACTCTCGTGGCCGGCGTCGCCTGGCTCGCCGCCTGCGGCAGCGACGGCAATGGTCCGTCGAACACTGCCCCGACCGCCGATTTCACCTCTGCCTGCAACGACCTGGTCTGTACCTTCACTGACGCCAGCAGCGACGCCGATGGGAACGTCGCCTCGGTGGTGTGGGACTTCGGCGACGGGTCGGCCACCGTCTCGGGCGGCCCGCTGAGCTCGACCACCCACACGTTCGCCGCGGCCGGCAGCTTCAACGTCAAGGTGACCGCCAAGGACAACGAGAACGCCACCGGCTCCAAGACCACCGCGGTGACCGTGACGGCGCCTGCCGCCGGCGGCCCGACCGCGGACTTCGACGTGGCCTGCAGCGGGCTGACCTGCACTCTCAGCAACAACAGCGTCGCGAGTGGCGCGGTTGTGACCTGGGCCTGGAACTTCGGCAACGGCACGACCAGTACCGACCAGGACCCGGCACCGGTGACCTACGCGGTGTCCGACCCGACCACCTTCACCATCTCGCTGACCGTCACCAGCGACGGAGCGACCAGCACGGCCACCAAGCAGGTCCGGGTCTCCCCGGGAGCGTCGCTGAACTGTAACGGCGCCGATTGTACCCTGGGCATCGACTCCCGGTCTACCGTGGTCGTTACCTTGACCGCCCGGGACTGCCAGGTACACGGCAACACCTTCGTCATCACATCCCCCGAACCGGTCGACACCTTGTTTACCGACGGGTGCTTCACCCCTGCCGTGGGCAGCCCGTTCACGCTGAACAACGGCGCGGCCTACGACGCCGGCACCCAGCTCGCGGCCGAGATGTTGACCGGCGTAACTGGCGCCACCAACGCTCAGCTCCAGGTCACCGGCAGCTTCGCCGACGGCTGGACGGTCAAGTTCGATGACGGCTTCATCGGGCCCAATGAGCCCGACTTCAACGATATCGTGCTCACGATCAAGGCCACACCAGCCCCGTAACTCCCTTTCACAGGCAGTAGTGCCACCCAGGCTGCCGGGCGGGAACCTCCCGCCCGGTGGCTGGCCCCCGGGCCGCGCGGGAACCGCGGAGTTCGTCCACCAGAAGGCAGGAGTGTATGCGATTGCGCCGGCGTTCTTTCCCTCTCTTCGGCGTCACCGTCGCCGTGGCGAGCCTTGCGCTGGCCGGCTGCAGCGGCGACTCGAACGGTCCCGATGGTTCCAACCTCAGTCCGACGGCGGACTTCACCAGCCAGTGCACCGATCTGAGCTGCTCGTTCACCGATCTGAGCAGCGATGATGGCCAGGTGGCCGCCCGCCAGTGGCAGTTCGGCGACGGCAGCGGGTCCACCAGCGCCAATCCGGTCCACGCCTTCGCCAGCGGCGGGAACTACAACGTCACCCTCACCGTCACCGACAACGCGGGAGCGACCGGTAGCATCACCCGGGCGGTCAGCCCGACGGCGGCGGCAGCCGGCGCGCCGACCGCGGCCTTCACGGTGAGCTGCTCCTCGCTCGATTGCAGCTTCACGGACCAGAGCACGGACGCGAACGGCACGGTGGTGAGCTGGGCCTGGGACTTCGGCGACGGCGCCACCAGCACCGCGCAGAACCCGCCGACCCATCACTTCGACGTTACCACCCGCACGGTGGTGCAGGCCAGCTTGACGGTCACCGACAACGATGGCCTCACCAGCACCGCCTCGGCTCAGATCACGGTCTCGCCGCCGGCTTCGCTGCAGTGTGCCGACGCCACCGGCACCGGCCACTTCGTGTCCTGCGCCCTGGTGCTCGAGTCCGACGCCACGGTGACGGTCACCCTCCAGGGTCGGTCGTGCGATGCGCACGGCAACAAGTTCCGGATCACCGCCCCGGTGCTCGAGACCCTGTTCACCGACGGGTGCTATGCGCCGGCCGTCGGGCAGTCCTTCGAGCTCGACGGCGGGAACGTGTTCGCGGCCGGCACCCGGCTCGAGGCCGACGTGATCTCGGGCGCCACCAACCAGATGATGGCCCCCGCGCTTCACGTGAGCGGCGCGTACCCCACCTGGACCCTCTCGTTCGACGACGGGGTGGGCGGGCCGAGCGAACCGGACTTCAATGACCTGGTCATGACGGTGACCGCGCACCCGGTGCCGTAGGACCGACTGCAACATCTTGCACACGCCGCCGGACGGGTCGCCGTCCGGCGGCGTTGCGCTTGACACCCGCGGTGCACCCTTTCTATCCTGCGTCCGCGAGCTCAGGGCAACGAGATGGCCCCACGTCGGGTGCCCATTCCATCGCGACCGTGGCCGGCAACGGCACGGATGACCCCCGGAACTGACATCTCTGCGATTCCCTGGTGAACGGCCCCCCTGGCCTCACCGCGCGCGGCCCATATGCCCGCGCCCGGCGGCGCCCCCGTCCACCCTGAGCCACGCCTCCTAGGAGAGGATGCTAGACCCATGTCGAACTCTTTCTTTCAGCCCAGGAGGGGCGGCCGCCCAGCCCTCGCGACGGCGCTCGTGCTGTTCGCCTTCGGGTGCGGCGACGACCGCACCGGACCGGCGACCGAGACGGGCGCCCCGCTGGCTGCCGGCGACTCCACCGCCGCCGACTCCGCCGCCACCGAGTCGCCGGCCGGCACGCCGTCCGGCGACAGCCTCTCCGCGACCGACTCGTCCGCCGTGGGGCAGGCGGTCCTGGACACCCGGCCATCGGTGCCGGGCATCGTGTTCGGGACCTATCAGCTCGAGGTCTCTCAAATGACCCAGGTGCACACCGGGACCCTCACCGGTGGGGGGATCACGGAATCAAACGTGCTCTCGCTGCTGTCCGGGGCGAAGGCGAAGGGCGGACGGGTGGTGCTCAAGCTGTGCATGGGCCGCGACAGCTACATCAAGAACCCGGATGGGAGTTTCAGCCTGACCAAATGGAAGGCGCTGGTCGATCGGTTCCGGCGGGTCAACCTGACGCCCTACATCGATGACGGTACCCTGGTGGGCCACTTCCTGATCGACGAGCCGCAGCGCGCCTCGCGCTGGGGCGGCAAGGTGATCTCGCCCGCCACCCTGGAGGCCATGGCCCAGTACAGCAAGCAGATCTGGCCGACGCTGACGACCTTCGTGCGGGCCGAGCCGGTGTGGCTGGCCAGCAGCGCCCAGAGCTACCGCTACCTCGATGCGGGGTGGGCTCAGTACGCCAGCGGGAAGGGCAATGTCGCGTCGTGGGTGGCCGGCAACGTCGATGCGGCCATGCGCAAGGGCCTCGGGTTGGCGGTGGGTCTCAACGTGATCGATGGGGGCAACGGCTCCAGCGGGATCCGCGGCGTCTCGGCAGGCAAGTGGTCGATGAGTGCGACCGAGGTGCGGAACTACGGGGCGGCTCTGCTGAACCAGAGCTACGCCTGTGCCTTCTACAACTGGACCTACGTCGACAGCTACTACAACCGCTCCGACATCAAGAGCGCGTTCGGCGCGCTGTCGAGCCTGGCTCGATCACACGCCCGGACTTCGTGCCGGCAATAGACCGGCGGGGCCGGCGGGCATACTGCCCGCCGGCCCCGCCCGCATTGGCCCTGGTGGATTCGAACCACCATTAACGGATCCAAAGTCCGCTGTCCTGCCGTTGGACGAAGGGCCAGCAAACCCCTGCACTGGAAGGATCTTGCCGGAACTCCGACCGCCAGACAAGGGCCAGCGGCTTCATTCCGTTTTCATGCTCCCTGATGCCTGGCGGTGTTATCGTGTCCCCGACTCCACGGGCGGGGACGATGCCCCGTCGGTGGGTCTGAAGCGAGAGCCGGGGCCCGGCTCGACGGCGGAGTTCGTCCGCCCGGCCTGACCGGCCGGTCGCGTTGGCGCCGCTGCCGCGACCCGCTTATCGTTTCGTGGCAACGGTGCAACGACCCTGTGATCGCCGCCGGGGCTGGTGGCGTAACCCAATAACCGGCAACTGGTTGCGGTACCGTATCGAGGTCAGTTTGCGGCCTGGAACCTGCAACACTCGCCTCGTTCGCACAGGCGAAACCTTCACTCCGGACGGCTGCGACCACGTATGAGCCAGCCCTCGCTTCGACGGGTACGATCCTGGGGAATGCTCTCCCTGCTGGCGCTGGTCACCTTGCGCTGCAGCGGGGACAACAACGTCCAGCCGCCCAGCGCCAGCGCCATCGCGATGGTCGACGGCAATGCCCAGACCGGCCCGGTCGGATCGGCACTCTCGGCGCCCCTGGTCGTGAAGGTCACCGATGACAACGGGGACCCGGTCGCCGGGGTGGCGGTCGCCTGGACGGCGAACGACGGGGCAGCGGTCTCGGCCCCCAGCGTGACCACGGGCGCCGACGGCCGTGCCTCGGTTCAAGTGACCTTGGGTTCCACCGCGGGCGAGCAGACCACGGTCGCCACCG
>DATAOR010000244.1:0-2446 GCA_036265635.1 Gemmatimonadales bacterium | reverse complement strand
CCACCCCGCCCTGGGCGGTGTTCCAGGTCGGGGAGGTCGCGGCGAGGTCGGGGGCTGTGGTGAACTGGAAATTCGGGCCGAGGTAGGCTGGGACGGTGGGCCCACCAATGGACGTTGGTGGTACCAGGCCGGGCCCAACATGATAGCGACTCCACTGGAGGGTGATCGAGTCGGTTGTAAGCCCGATCGGCGACCCGCTGATCAAGTCAGGTTCGTTGGCCAGATAAGCTACACCGATGAGGTAGGGCTGTCCAGCATGAAGCACAACCGCAGGGACGCTCACGTACCAGAAGTTGTTATCGTACTCGCCACCAGAGACGGTCGCTTGGACCTGCATCGCTCCGCCTGCGTCCCAGATAGCGACCTGATGGGACTGAGCCAAACCGTCTCCGCCGAGGTCGTAAACCCCCAGTTTGGTTACGGTCAGGTCTTGAGTCGGGGTGAACTGCCAGCCAGCCGTTCCAGGATGGCTGTCTTTGGGTTCTTCCTGCTGTACAGCGGTGAAGTCGAGCGCCGTCGAAGGCACACACCGATCCTCTAGGGTCTGGAACGAAAGACGGGTCCGGCGGTTCACCCGCCTTTGCTCCGTGCTTCGGCCGCTGGTCTGGCGCTGGCGAAGGCGGGCGAACATGGTCGTTGTCAAGGATGCCTTTTCGAGTGGAGATGCAGACATCGTTGTTGCCCCTTGGATGAATGCTCGAATGGAGCCGAGTAAGTCGACCTGTGGAAAGGGCTTCCTTGATTAGTAGGCGTTCAAGGCCCACTGTTGCGTTTGCGTCCTGAGATCGCTACAACGGCGGCATGATGGATCAGCCGCCGCTCCCACCGGCCATCTGGGATACGCTCTCGCCCGACGCTCAGGCGGCGGTCACGGCCCTGGCCCGATCCTTCGAGCGGCGGATCGCCGAGTTGGAGGAGCGGCTCGGCAAGGACTCCACCAACTCGTCCAAGCCCCCGTCGTCCGACCCGCCGTCGGTCAAGCGCCGGCCGCCGGCCCCCGCCTCGGGCCGCAAGCGGGGCGGGCAGCCCGGCCATCGCCATCACTCCCGGTCGCTGGTCCCGCCCGAACGGCTCCGGCACGCCTTCGAGTGCAAGCCGCCGAGTTGCCGCTGCTGTGGCCATGACCTCCACGGCGACGATCCCGAGCCGTTGCGGCACCAGGTCGCCGAGGTGCCGCCGATCGAGCCGACGGTGGACGAGTACCGGCTCCATCGGCTGGTGTGCCCCCGGTGCGGTACCTCGACCTGCGCCACCCTGCCGCCGGGCGTCCCCGCCGGGGCGTTCGGCCCCCGGCTCCGGGCCATCCTCAGCGTGCTGGCGGGGGCCTATCGCCTCGGCAAGCGGCCGATCCGCCAACTGGCCTCCGACCTGCTCGGGCTGACGATCTCCGTCGGGATGGTCTCCCGGCTGGAGCGGCAGGCCGCCGCCGAATTGGAGGCCCCGGCCGAACAATTGCGGCGGTACGTGCGGGACGCCGACTCGGCCCACATCGACGAGACCTCGTGGAAGCAGGGCCGGGACAAGGCGTGGCTCTGGGTGGCGGTGACTCGCCTGGTGACGGTCTTCGCCATCGCCACCAGCCGGGGGGCGGAGGTCGCCCGGGACCTGCTCGGGACCGACCGGCGCAAGGTGGTCATCAGCGATCGGTCCAAGAGCTACACCTGGATCAAGCGGCGGCAGTTCTGCTGGGCTCACCTCGATCGGGATTTCCAGGCGATGGTCGATCGGGGCGGCGAGTCGGCCGAGGTCGGTCAGCAGTTGTTGGCGTACTCCCGAGAGGTCTTCGACTGGTGGCATCGGGTGCGGGACGGGACGATGGCCCGGGCGACCCTGCGGACCAACGTGGCGATCCTGCGGATCCTGTTCCGATCCGTCCTGAGCGAGGGCGTGGAGTGCTCCTGCGCCAAGACGGCGGCGACGTGCCGGGAGTTGCTGGCGGGCGAGACCCATCTGTGGACCTTCGTACGAGTCGAGGGGATCGAGCCGACGAACAACGACGCCGAGCGGGCGCTGCGGCACGGGGTGATCTACCGCAAGACCAGCGGCGGGACCGACAGCGAGTCGGGGAGCCGGTTCGTCGAGCGGATGCTGACGGTGGTGGCGACGTGCCGCCAGCAAGGGGTCAACGTGCTGGACTATCTCACCGCCTGCTATCAAGCCCGACTCGACGGGCAGCCGGCCCCCTCGCTCCTCCCCCCCGAGCCCGTCATTCAGGCTGCGTGATCGATCATCAGGCCACTACTCGAGTCGTGAACGGCTACTGTGATCAGGCGAAGGGAAATTCAGGGAAAGTGCGGTCGTGATGTGCGGAAAGTAGGTTCCGGTAATGCCGAGCTCGGCATTACCGGAAGAATTGGGAGTTCCTGGGGAGCGCCGCGGCGGGCCCGCGGGCGGCGGTGCTGTTCACGATCCTGGCGGGGGCGAAGCGGCATCACCTGGAGCCGTG
>DATAOR010000243.1:0-18502 GCA_036265635.1 Gemmatimonadales bacterium | reverse complement strand
CCCGGCGGCGCGGTCCCCGCGTCATCCAGCAGCTGCCTCATCTGGCGGTCGGTCAGGGCGTCGATCTCGCTGCGGGCGGTCCACCGGTCCAGGCCGGCAGGAATCTCGGTGTGCCTCAGCCAGCCGCCGTTGGCATAGGCGAAGAAGTCGTCGCCGGGCTGGACGCTCGAGTCCACCTCGCCGGCGAACGCCGCAGGGATCCGGTCCGAGGCGGCCTGCGCGGAGGCCCTGGCCACGGGCCAGGCGGACACCAGCGCGGCCAGCGCCGCGGGGATCCAGCGAGCCGCGGCCTCGGCGGGCTTCCCGATCCGGTGTGACCGGTGACGGAGGTAGACGTCTCTGTACATAGCAGTAGCCTCGTACCCATCGTGACCAGTGCGAACGGAATCGACGTCAGGTCGACCGCGAGGAGCAAAACTATGGGGCGTCCCCCTGCCTGTCGTATCGCCGGACCGACATCTTTGGATCAGTTCCGGACATGGGTTCGGTCGTCTCACGTCCCCGGTCCTCGGCTTCAGCCATGCTTCGGTTCTCCGGTCCGGCCCACATGATCACACGCGCCCACCTGATCGATCTTCTGTTCGTCATCGCGCCGCATTCGCTGCTGCTCGACATTGCCGGCCCGGCCGAAGCCTTCCGGCTGGCCAACCTGCATCGCGAGCGGCGAGGGCTGCCGCCGCGCTTTCGGCTCCGCTACGCGGGACCGGTGGCGACGCCGGCCACCTCGGTGGGCCTGCAGCTGGCCGATCTCGAGCCGCTGCCCGAGCGCCTGGACGCGACGACCTGGGTGGTCCTGGTGGGCCAGCCCGCAGCACACACCCGGCAAGTCACGCCGCCGATCACCGCCACGGCGCGCTGGCTGAATCGCGCGCTGCGCGATTCCCTGGTCTTGGCCGAGGCGCCGCACCGGTTGCTGGCGATCTGCTCGGGCGCGCTGCTGGCGGCGCGGGCCAGCCTGATCGGCGCCCGCCGCTGCACCACCCACCACGAGCTGCTGCCGACCCTGCGCGCCCTGGCCCCACAGGCGGAGGTGATCGACAACCGCGTGTTCGTGGTGGATGGCCCGCTGGCTTCGAGCGCGGGCATCACCGCCGGCATTGACCTGGCGCTGCACCTGATCGCCGAGGAATGCGGCGAGGCGCTGGCGGCCAGCGTGGCCGAGGACATGGTGGTCTACCTCAGGCGCTCGCAGCGGGACCCCGAGCAGTCGCCCTTCCTGGTCCACCGCCGTCACCTGCATGCGGCGGTGCACCGGGTCCAGGACGCGATCGTCGCCCGGCCCGAGCGGGACTGGGACATGACCGCGCTGGCCTCGGTGGGCCATACCACGGAGCGCCACCTGCTGCGGCTGTTCATCGACCACGCCGGGGTGTCGCCGCTCGAGTATCTCCGGTCGATCCGGCTCGAGCTGGCGCGGCAGGCCCTGGAATACGGCGCCAGCGTCACCCGGGCGGCGGACGTCGCCGGCTTCCGGTCGACCCTGCAGCTGCGCCGGACCTGGCGGCGTCATTGGGGCGGATCCCCTCGCGACGCCTGGCGTCCGGCCCCAGCCGGCAGTCCGGCATTGAGCTCACCGCGGCTGACCGGATCTCGCGCCGGTGGCTGAGCCGGCGACCTGGCGGCCGGACGAAGGGAGTCGGATGCATCACCTGGACATCGAAGATCCTTCTGCGATGGACATCGAGTTTCTCGAGGACCGACTGTACGAGTTCAACGCCGACGCCACCGGTATCGATGACGGCCGGCTGCTCGGCGTGTTTCTGCGGGACGAATCCGGGACCATGGTGGCCGGGGCCGCCGGGCACACCTGGGGAGAGACGTGCGAGCTGCGTCAGGTGTGGGTGGCCGCGTCCCGGCGCCGCCGGGGCCTTGGCCGCCGTCTGATGGCCGCGGCCGAATCGGAGGCAGTCCGCCGGGGCTGCCGGCAACTGCTGCTGACGACGTTCAGCTTCCAGGCACCCGGCTTCTATCGGAAGCTCGGCTTCGAGGTGGTGGGCGAGGTCGCCGACTATCCTCGCGGCTATCGCCACCTGACGCTCCGCAAGCGGCTGGAGCCCGGTACGGTCGTCAGCCCGTGATGGCGGGGGCCCGCCGCCTCCGTCCGGCCGCGGTGCTGGTGGCGGCCGGCATCGCGCTCTCCACTGGGTCACCCGCCGAAGCGCAGCATCCACCGCCGCCGGCCGGCGGCGAGTCCTCCTCGGTGACCGCTGAGCAGGTTCGCGCCGCGTTCCTCCACGCCTGGCGGGGCTATCGGCGGTATGCCTGGGGGCACGACGACCTCGATCCGCTGAGCCGGAAGCCGCACGATTGGTATGGCGTCTCCCTCCTGATGACCCCGGTTGACGCGTACGACACCATGCTGCTCATGGGGCTCGAGGCGGAGGCCGCGGACGCGAAACGCCTGATCGTCGGACGGCTCTCATTCGATCAGGACGTCTCGGTCCAGGTGTTCGAGGTCACCATCCGCCTGCTGGGCGGGTTGCTCGCCGCTTACCAGATGGACCACGACCCGCGCTTCCTCCGGCTGGCCTCCGACTTGGGGTCCCGGCTGCTGCCCGCGTTCCGGTCGGCCACCGGGATGCCGTACCGGTACGTCAACCTGCGGACCGGGGTGGCCCGCGATCCGGTGAGCAATCCCGCCGAGATCGGGACGCTGATGCTGGAGTTTGGCACGCTGGCCAGGCTCACCGGCCGGCCGGTCTACTACGACACCGCCAAGCGCGCGGTCGCGGAGCTGTTCCGCCGGCGCTCGCCGCTCGGCTTGGTGGGCAGCACGATCGACGTCCGCACCGGGGCATGGCAGGACAGCACGAGCCATGTGGGCGGCGGGATCGATTCCTGGTACGAGTACCTGCTGAAGTCGGGGCGGCTGTTCGGCGACCAGGACTTCGAGCGGATGTGGCAGGCCAGCCTGGAGCCGATGCAGCGCTACCTGGCCGACGAGCGGTTCGGCGGCCTCTGGTACGGGCAGGCCAACATGGTCACCGGGGCCCGGACCGGTACCCAGTCCGGCTCTCTGGAGGCATTCCTGCCGGCCGTCCTCGCCCTCGCAGGCGACACGGCAAGGGCGGCCAGGCTGATGGCTTCGGTCGAACGGATGTGGACCACATTCGGGGTGGAGCCGGAGGCATTCGACTACTCGACGATGGCGATCGGCGACTACCCCGGATACGAGCTGCGGCCCGAGTCGCTCGAGTCGGCCTACTATCTCTACCGGCTGACCGGGGACGTGCGCTACCAGCGGATGGGAGAGGCGATGTGGCGCGCGATCGACCGCTGGACCCGGACGCCGGCCGGCTTCGCCGCCCTGGCCGACGTCCGGACCAAGGCAAAGCGGGATCGGATGCACTCGTTCCTGTTCGCCGAGACGATGAAGTATGCCTGGCTGCTGGTGGCGCCGCCCGCGGCGCTCGACCTGCGCACGGTGGTCTTCAATACCGAGGCCCACCCCCTTCGCCGGGCCTGGTGAGAGCCGACCCCCATGGCGAGACCGCAAGCTGTCGGCGTCATCGCCGAGCTCTGGCGGTTTCCGGTGAAGTCCATGGCCGGCGAGAAGGTCGAGGAGGCCTTCATCACCGGCCAAGGCCTCCTGGGTGACCGGGGTTATGCCCTGCTCGATGTTCAGGTGGACGACTTAGTCAGTGCCTCGAACAGGCACTTTCCTGGACTGATGAATTGGGGGGCGACTTTTCTCGAGCCGCCACGGCTCGACAGCCCCCTTCCGGCGGTACGGGTCACGAGCCCCGACGGCGCGTCAGCGGCGAGTGACACACCGGCCCTGCCGGAGCTCCTCTCCTCCCACTTTGGTCGGCGCGTCAGGCTGGTCCGCGCCATGCCCGACGCCTACCGGCGAAGGCAGGCGGCCTTCTTTGCCGGCGTCGGGCTGGAGTGCATCGCACCGGCGGGGTCGCTGGTCGACCTCGGTCCGGTGTCGGTCATCAGCACGGCCACGCTGTCCGGGCTGAGCCGGGCCGGACCCGGGAGCCGGCTCGATCCACGGCGCTTCCGGATGAATCTCGTGATGGCCACGACGGCCGAGGGCTTCGTCGAGAATGCGTGGGTAGGCCGTCAGCTCGAGCTTGGAGGACAGGTCCGCCTCGCGGTCGCCCTGCCGGATCCTCGCTGCGTCATGACCACCCTTGCCCAGGGTGATCTTCCCAAGGATCCGGTTATCCTCCGGACCGTCGCCGGGCTGAATTGTCTCCCGGTCGGTGCCGGTGGCCCTCTGCCGTGTGCCGGTGTGTATGCCACGGTCGTCAGGTCGGGACTGGCCCGAGTCGGCGATTCCGTCTTACTTACCGACGGTTGATCTCGAGGTCGGAGATCGGCGCGGCACGGTCGTGATCCTTCGGCCTGATCTGAGCCATCGCAGCGCCGTGCCCTACCCCAGCTCCGGGAACTCCTGTCGCCCGATGCGTCACGTCCTCTACTTCGCCACCCTCCTGGTTTGGGCGACCGGCCCGGTTGCGGCCCAGGGCCGCGGCGCGGCCGTACCGACGCACGCCGATAGCGTGCGCGGGGCCGACAATCCCAGCCGTTCGTGGTGGGACGTCACCTTCTACGACCTCCACGTCCGGGTCAACCCGGCCGACAGCAGCTTTGATGGTTGGAACGGCATCACCTATCGAATCCGAGGGCCCGGGCGAACGATGCAGCTCGATCTCCAGGCGCCGCTGGTGCTGGACAGCGCGGTGCACGACGGGCAGCGGCTCGCGGCTCGGCGCGAGGGCGACGCCTGGTTCGTGACCCTGCCTGCCGGCATCGGGAAAGACGAGCAAGGAACCGTGCGGGCCCACTACCACGGGCAACCGGGCCGAGGGCGGCCGGGCAGGGGCGCCGGCGTCATCTGGGCCCAGGACAGCTTGGGCACGCCCTGGTTCGCGACGTCGGATGAGCTGCCGGGCGCCAGCATCTGGTGGCCGCTCAAGGACTATCTGGGCGACGAGCCCGACAGCCAGCGCATCGCGATCACGGTGCCGGATCCGTTGGTCGAGGTGTCCAACGGGCGGCTGCGCGGGACCACCCGGAATCCCGACGGCACGACCACGTACGAGTGGTTCGTGAGCGGACCGATCAACTCCTACGGCGTGGCCGTGAACGCGGGACGGTACGGCCACTTCGCCGACACGCTCGCGGGCGAGGGCGGCCGCCTGTCACTCGACTTCTGGCCGCTGGCGGCGCACCTCGACACGGCCAAGGTCCAGTGGGCGCAGGCTAAGCCCATGCTGGCCTGCTTCGAGCGCTGGTTCGGTCCTTATCCATGGTACGCCGACGGGTACAAGCTGGTCGAGACACCGTATCTCGGGATGGAACATCAGAGCGGGATCGCCTACGGCAACAAGTTCCTCCCCGGCTATCTCGGCCGTGACCTGTCGGGCACGGGGCTGGGGCTCGGCTGGGACTACATCGTGATCCATGAGAGCGCCCACGAGTGGTTCGGCAACAGCATCTCGACCCGGGAGCCGGGTGACCTGTGGATCCACGAGTCGTTCGCCACCTACGCCGAGGGACTGTACACCGAGTGCCGGCAGGGTCGGACCGCCGGGGCGGCCTATCTGATCGGGCTCAGACGGAGCATCCAGAACACCGGGCCGATCGTCGGTCCCCGCGGCGTCGCCGGGTGGTACAACTCGGACATGTACTTCAAGGGCGCCAACCTGCTCCACACCATCCGGCAACTGGTGGACGACGATGCCCGGTGGCTCGCCGTGCTGCGAGGCCTGGCCCGGACCTTCCGCCACCGGACGGTCACCGGTGCTGAGATCGAGGACTACCTCGGCCGGGCATCGGGCGTGAACTTGCGGCAGGTCTTTGCCCAGTACCTCACGACCGCACGGGTTCCGGCGCTCGACTACCAGGTCGAGCATGGCACCCTGGCCTATCGCTGGAGCGGCGTAGTGCCGGGGTTCGCGATGCCGGTGCGGGTCCAGATCCCGGGCATGCCCGGGCGCTGGCTTCGACCCACCGAGGCGTGGCAGCGACTGCCCGTCCCGGCGCCGCCGGGCGCCGAGGTGGCGGTGGACGAGAACTTCTACGTGACCGCGCGCAATCTGGCGCGGCCGCCTGACACCACGGGCGCGGCGGCCCGATCCATCAGATAGCTTGGCGACGGACACCGTCGGGATCAGTGGTAGATGGGCCGGCGCCGCTCGGGCGGGCAGGTCGAGGCTCCGGCACCTGTAGCAGGTGACGCAGCGGCGATCCGCGGCCGGGAAACCATGGGGCCCGCCGCCTCGTCGGGTGGCGATGGCGAACGCCGGCAGTGCGCGCCGGCCTTCCCGATCCTGCACGCCCGCTCAGGCTCACCCCAACCTGAAGGCCGTCCGATGCCGCGGTTATTTCTCCCCGTGCTCCTCTTCCTCGCCTGCAACGCAGCGGCACCCCCCGAGCACTATGGTTTCGTGGCGACCCTCGGTAACGACACCGTCTCCGTCGAGCGTATCGAGCGCTGGCCCAGACGTCTGGTCACCGACGGCGTGGATCGATGGCCCTTCGTCCGACGGCGGCACAGCGAATTCGAGCTCAACGAGGACGGTACCATCCGACGGATGGTAATGGAGATCCGCACGCCCAACGGGCTCACGCCCAGGGAACGTGGCCGGCGGGTCACCGCCGACTTCTCCAGGGACAAGGTGAGCATCTCGGTCCGCGACAGCGCGGGGGTCCGCGATACCTCGTTCGTCACCGGCGGCGCGATCACCGTGCCCCATGTCTCGATGATGTACAGCGTGATCGAGCTGGAGATCGCCGCGGCGCTCCGCCGCGCGGCCGCGAGCGGCCTTGCCGAAGGCGACAGCGTGCCGTTTCGGCAGTTCTATCCCGACCGGGACGTCGGACCAAGCTTTACGCTGCATCGGGGTTTCGTGCACCCGCGCGGCGGCGGCAAGGTGGAGCTGCGACACGACTGGCTGGCGGGAACGGGGGACGCGACGGTAGATAGTGGTGGCCGGATGTTGGCCTATTCGGGGATGCGGAGCACCTACAAGGTTGCCGTGGCCCGGACGGCGGCGGTGCCGAACATCGACTCGATCGGAGACCGGCTCGCGGCCAAGGAGCGCGCCACCGGGCCGCAGCAGCTGAGCGTCCGCGACACGACCCGCGCCACCATCGGCGCGGCGACGTTCTCGGTGGATTACGGCCGGCCGCTGGCGCGCGGGCGGACCCTCCTGGGCAATGTGATCAGCTATGATCGGGTCTGGCGGACGGGCGCGAACGCCGCGACCCAGTTCACCACCTCGGCGCCGATCACGCTGGCGGGATTGTCGTTGCCGGCGGGAACGTATACGCTGTGGACGGTCCCCCGCGTGCGCGGCGTCGATCTGATCGTGAATCGACGGACCGGGCAGTGGGGCACCGAATACTCCCGGGCCCAGGACCTGGGCACGGCGCCGATGAGATCCGACAGCCTGAGCACACCGGTGGAAAAGTTCACCATTTCGATCGAGCCGGCCGACGCCAGACATGGCACGCTCGCGATGTCCTGGGGAACGTTTCGGTGGACGGCGCCGATCGAGCTACGGTGAGTCGGACGGACCGAAGGGCTTGAGACCGAGCCCGGCGGGGGCCTATGCTCCACTCGGCCCGGGTAATCCCCGAGGTGACTCCATGGCGGACGCCCGTCATCCGAACGATTCCACCGCGTACCGAGCTGCCCCGGAACCACCGCCTGCATCGGACGCAGGGCACCGGGTCGGTCGGCCAGGGCGATAGCCTCCAGACAGGCGGATGCGGCGTGTTCAATATCGAGTTGCTGGGACAGCCGGAGGGCGAAGGCGAGCGGCTCTTCAACTGGGGCCGGATCACCCTCGGCGACTTCATCGATGAGTTTCAGGCGCCCCTGTTCGACTGGGCCCCGGGCGACTACGCCGCCCATTGGCTGGAGTCGGCGCAACGATTGCTGCGCGGAGCGCCGGTCGCCGTCTTCCTGACCCACATGGTCCACCCGACCGCGCCGTATCATCTTGGCTGGCCGGCGTGGCGGCGCGATGACCGCGTGTACGTGCAGGAACGGCTGTTCCTTCGCGATCAGCTCGACGGGGATTTCGACCCCGAGTTTCCTGAAGTCCACGCCGGGCCACACCAGGAGACGTCGGCCGAAGGGGTGAAGATCGCCCAGTGGGTGGTCAGCGTGCGCGAGCTGCATGATTTCGTCGAGCGGCACCGGCGCTCAAACGGCTCCGCCTGAGCCGCCGCGGAAGTCCCTACCCAGTTCCCTCCCCTTGTCGTGGCCCGTGTCACTCTCCCGGCGCCGCGGCACCTGCCCTCCTCCGCCGAGGTGATCCCCATCGAGGCGATCCCATCGGGGCGATCCCCATCGGGGCGATCCCCGCCCCCCAGGCACCTCTCGCCCCGGCTACAGCCGGCGCGCCCCTTCCAGCAGCTCACGGAGCCACTGGTAGGCGCGGGTATCGAATTCCTTGGTGGGGATCTCAGTCGGGCAGGGCATCATCCCGATGAACTCCCGCTCTCGGGACACCGCCCAAAGGGGACCGGTACCCTCGCGGTCCGGCGGCAGGTACTGAAAGCGGAAGGACTGGCCACGCCAGGTGACCGAACGGTAACGGGCGCGCATAGGGGCCTCTGAATGGAGCACCACCCGAGATCGCGCGGGACCTCGTTCGACCCAACCTACCGCACGGCACGGGTTTCGGCGAGGGCCGGCGATAGGTCCCACGCGGCCGTCACGGCCGCGGTGCCGGCGGGCTCTATCACGCCAGTGGGCGTCCTCGTGCCAGGTGGCCCCTCGCTCGGTGGCTCCTCGCTCGACCGCCCCACGCCGGACCCCAACGCACGGTCTACCGGTTATCTTTCATGGCTTACCCGGCGTTCGGCCCCTGCGCCACTCCGCCCCCTAATCTGCTCGCCTGTCCGGCTGAGACCGTCCTCGATGCCCGTCAGATCCCGAGACATCGCCGCCTGTCTCTCTCTCGCTGCCGCGCTGGCGTGCGCTGGCGACCCCGCCGGACCGAAGGATGACCCCGCGGGCGACGCCCCGTCGCTGGCCAGCCCGAACGGGGCGGTCGGGGTCGTGGTAGGGACTGCGCTGAACTACGACGCGACCAAGGCCGGGGCGACGTTTGCCGCTCCAGCCGGGGCCGCGCTGGCGTACAGCATCAGCTTTCCCGGCGCCTCGGGCGGCCTGTCCGCTGAGGGCGGCACGGTGACCGGCCAGCCCGCCGTACCAGGGGTAACCTGGGCCACCATCGTGGCCACCGACCAGCGGGGCCGGAGCGCCAGTGACCGCTTCGCCATCGTGGCCTTCGCGGCCGGGCTCCCGACGCCCGCCCTGCCGCCGACGCCCTTTGCTTACAGCGATGCGGCATTGCCCCTGCCGGCGCACTTCCGGACCGTCGTCAACGGCGGGTCAGCGGCCGAGACCGACAATGCTCCGGCGGGCAATCCCATCACGGACGCCGGCGCCGGACTCGGCCGGGTCCTGTTCTACGATCGGCGTCTCTCGGCCAACGACCAGCTTGCCTGCGCCGGATGCCACCACCCATCGGTCGGCTTTTCGGACAGCCCCGCCTCGAGCGTGGGATTCGCCGGCGTCCCTACCCTGCGTCACTCGCCGGGGCTCGCCAACGCGCGGTTCTACCGGCGGGGACGGTTCTTCTGGGACGAGCGGGCGGCGACACTCGAGGATCAGGTGCTCCAGCCGATCCAGGACCGGAACGAGCTGGGGCTGACGCTCGAGGACCTGGCCGCCAAGCTGGCGGCAACGCCCTATTACCCGCCTCTGTTCGCTGCCGCCTTCGGATCGCCCGAGGTGACCAGCGAGCGGGTGTCTCGCGCCCTGGCCCAGTTCGTCCGCTCACTGCTGTCCACCGACTCCCGGTACGACCGAGCTTTTGCCGCGGACGGCACGCCGAGCTTCGCCGGCGTCTTTACCCCTCAGGAGCTCGAGGGTGAGCAGCTGTTCCGCTCGGCCGGCTGCGCCGATTGTCACCAGACGGCAGCGCAGGTGAGCGACTCGATCCACAACGTGGGCCTCGACCCCGTGACCACCGACACCGGGGCCGGCCGCGGCGCCTTCAAGGCGCCCTCGCTCCGGAACGTGGCGGTCCGCCCCCGGTTCATGCATGACGGGCGGTTCACCACGCTCGAGCAGGTGATCGACTTCTTCGATGCCGGCGTCCAGCCCAATCCGGACTTGGATCCGCGGCTTCGGGCGGCGGACGGCTCACCCCGGCGGCTGGGGCTCACGGGGGCGCAGAAGGCCGCGCTGGTAGCCTTCCTGCGGACGCTGACCGATTCGACCTTCCTGGCGGCGCCGCGGTTCGCCGACCCCTTCGCCACCACGCCGCCTTCGCCGCCACCGGGCCCGCCGCCCACGGCGACCGTGATCATGGTGGCGAACGCCTACCGCCCGGCGAAACTCACCGTGGCGCCGGGCACGGTGGTGACCTGGACCAATCAGGACGGCGTCCGGCACAGCGCCACCTTCGCCTCACCACTGGCCGGCACGACCCCGATCTTCAACCTGGGCAGCCAGCAGCTCACCATGCCGACCGTGCCCGGCCGGTACCCGTACGAGTGCCTCGTCCACGGCTCGGCGATGCGGGGAACGATCGTGGTCCGGTAGGCTTGCGGCCGGTCAGAACGTCACGGCGTGCCGCGAGGCGCCGGCAGTCATCACGCGCGCTTTGGCGAACGACCCGGGTGGGCCGGCCGAGCGATTCCAGGCCTGAGGCCGGCTGTGTCGGCGTTTCGGCCTTCGATCGTCACTCGAAAGACCGCGGCTGCGCTGTGCCCCACCAGTCCCGCCCGGAGTGACCATGCCTCCTTGCACACCCAGGCGAGCCGCTCTTTGGGTCTCCCTGCTGCTGCTCGCCGGCTGCGGCGATGCCGCTGCGCCCGGTGACGGCCCCCCACCGACCACCGGTGTCGCACTGGCGATCGGCGGGCATCACGGATGCCGCCTCACCACGGATGGGCACGCCCGCTGCTGGGGCCGGGCCGATGCGGGACAGTTGGGGACCGGTAGCACTCCGCTGCGATCCGGTCCGGTTCAGGTCGCGGCCGGCGATACCCGGTTCGCCAGCATCGCGGCCGGCGGCCTCCACTCGTGCGGTCTCACCTCGGATGGGGTGGCGTGGTGCTGGGGCCAGAACGGCGCCGGCCAGGCGGGGCTGCCCGCCGCCATCACGGTACCCTGCGGCGAGCTGATTCACGGCTGGCAATGCGTGCCCAGCCCCCATCCGCTCGAGACGACACTCTGATTCGACGTCCTGGTGGCCGGCGGCGCCAATACCTGCGGCTTCGCCCGGAGCGGCGGCAGCTATTGCTGGGGCGCCAACGGCGCGGGCCAGCTCGGCCCGGCCGCTGGGGATACCTGTGACGGCACGCCCTGCAGCCGCACGCCCGTCGCCCTCCCGGCCGAGCCGAAGCTCCGCCTCCTGGCGCTTGGCAGTGCCGCGCACCTGTGCGGGCTCACGGCCGCCGGGGTGGCATACTGCTGGGGATCGAACAGCGGCGGCCAGCTGGGCCTCGGCGCGGCCGGCGGAACCCGTGATGCACCGGCTGCTGTGACCGGCGGGCTCAGGTTCAAGGCCATCGCCGTCGGGGGCGAGCATACTTGCGCCCTCGAGACCGACGGCACACCCTGGTGCTGGGGACGCGACATCCTGCCGCCCGGCGAGGGCGGAATCAGCTTCTCGGCGGTGCCGGTCGCGATCGGGAGTTCGCCCGCCTTCACCGATCTCATCACCGGGACCTGGGCCGCCTGCGGGCGAACGGCCGCGGGGGCCGTGTCCTGCTGGGGCATCAATGCGCACGGAGAGATCGGAGTCACCCCGGCGGGGCTCGACATCCGCTACCTGACGCCGCAGCCGCTGTCCGGGGGAGGGCGCTGGAGCATGATCGCCGGATCGCTGGCCACCTTCTGCGGCTTGGACGAGGCGGACGGTACCTGGTGCTGGGGGGACGGCGGGAACGGCGAGCTCGGCGCCGATCTCGATGCCAGCACGGTGCCGGTGCGGGTGGGCGGACTGTAAGCCAGGATCCTGGGCGCCGCGCCCCCACGGTGGTCGATCTCCCGCTCCGTCCGCCCCGCCACCGACCGGACGAGGCGGACCCCGCGGATGGTGGCGGGAAACAGTCGGGCCCACCCCTGCCGGTCTCGGTACGGCGCGGCGACCGCGAGTCCAGGGCGCGCGAATCAGGATGGCGGCCTCGACACGGGGCACGTCCGCCTCTAGCGGTAGCCCGCTGCCTGGAGCTGGAACAGCTCGGCGTACAGCCCGCCGCGCGCCACCAGGGCCTCGTGGGTCCCCTGCTCTTCCAGCTCGCCGTTCCGGAGCACCAGAATCCGGTCCGCCATTCGCACGGTGCTGAATCGGTGCGAGATCAGCACCGCCATCCGGCCCTGAGTCAGCTCGGAGAACCGGAGGAACACCTCGTACTCGGCTCGAGCGTCGAGCGCGGCGGTCGGCTCGTCCAGGATGAGGAGCTGGGCGTCGCGCATGTAGGCTCGGGCCAGCGCCACCTTCTGCCACTCGCCGCCCGACAGCTCGACGCCGTTGTCGAACCGGCGGCCGAGCATCTGGTCGTACCGCCCGGCCAGCCGGGCGGCGACCGAGTCGGCCAGGCTCCGCTGGGCCGCGGACTCGATCCGGGGCTCGTCGTCCCGGGCGGCGATGTTGCCGACCGCGATGTTCTCCTTGAGCAGAAAATCGTAGCGGACGAAATCCTGGAAGATCACGCCGACATTGCGGCGGAGGCTTTCCACGTCGTAGGCCCGCAGGTCCACCCCGTCGAGCAGGATCCGGCCCTCGGTCGGGTCGTACAGCCGGGCCAGCAGCTTGACCAGCGTGGTCTTGCCGGCGCCGTTCTCGCCCACCAGAGCCAGGCGCTCGCCCGGGGCGAGCGCGAAGTCGAGCCCGCGCACGGCCCAGCGGTCCGAGCCCGGATAGCGGAACCCGACGCCCTCGAACACGATACCGGTCCGGATGGGGACCGGCACCTGCCGGCCTTCGGGGTTGCGCCGGATGTTGGGCTCGATCTCCAGGAACGAGAACAGGTCGTCGAGATAGAGGCTCTGCTCGTAGACCTGCGACAGCGACAGCAGGACCCGCTGGATCAGGTCGCGGCTCTGGCGGAACGAGCCGGCCAGAAAGGTGAGCACGCCGATGGTGAACAGGCCGGCCGGTGAGCGGTACCCGACGACCGTGAGGTAGATGATGACGGCGTAGGCCCCGTAGTAGCCCAGGGTGCCGAGCCCCGCCAGCAGGGTCGAGACCAGGCTCCGCCGTACGGCCAGCCGCTTGTTGGCCTGGTAGAACTCCTGGCTCAGCCGATCGTAGCGGTCCACCAGCCAGTCGCTCAGGCCGAACAGCTTGAGCTCCTTGGCGGAGACGTCGCTGGCGCCGATGTACCGGAGGTAATCGAGCTGGCGTCGCTCTGGGGTCCAGGAGTACAGCAGCGAGTAGCCCAGCGAGGCGAAGTGGGTCTCGCCCAGGAGCGAGGGCAGCACGGCCACCACCAGCAACACCAGCAGCCAGGGGATGTAGACCACCAGCGCGGCCGCCAGGGTCGCCAGCGTGATGGCGTCCTGGACCGAGGCCAGCAGCAGGGTGAACAGGCCGATCCGCCCCACGGTCTGGCGGCGGGCCCGCTCCAGCTTGTCGTACAGCTCGGCGTTCTCGAACTGTTCCAGGTCGAGGTTGGCAGCGTGCCGCATCAGCTCGACGCTGGTCTGGTTGGCGAACAGGTCGCCCAGCAGACTCTCGAGCAGGGCCGAAACCCGGGCCAGGCCCTCGCCCACCAGGGCGATGGCCAGCTCGAGCAGGACCAGCTCGAGCAGCCGATTCCAGTCGGGCGCCCCCGTATGGGCTACCCCGATCGCGCGGACCACCTCGTCCACGATCAGCTTGCCGATCCACAGCACCCCCAGCGGCAGCACCGACCGGAGGACCCGGAGCACCAGGATGGCCGCGACGTAGCGGGGCTCCGAGTCCCAGACCAGCCGGAGCAGGCGGGGCACGTGCTTGAGCGCCTGGAGCCGCTCACGCCAGCCGGGTCGGGGCCCGTCGGGCTTACGACCCCCGCGGTTGGGTCGTACGATTGGATGTTGCAGCGGCAGCGCCATATCCTCGAAAGCTAATCGCCGGAGACCGCCCCATGCTCTATCCCGACTGGCACGTGCTGTGGGACAACCTGGTCCGATTCGGCACCCCCGACACCGTGGCACATCCGGTCGGGCTGGCCGAGAAGATCGTCCGGCCGGTGCTGGTGTACCTGCTGCTCGTGGGCCTGCTCAAGCGCGTCGGTCAGCGGGTCCTGGCCCAGCTGAACCCGTTCGACCTGGTGGTCCTGCTCACGCTCAGCAACACGGTGCAGAACGCCATCATCGGGAACGACACCTCGCTCACGGGCGGGGCGGTCGGGGCGATCGCGCTGCTGGCCGTGAACGGGCTGCTGGTGCGGCTGTACTATCGGGGGCCCGACATGGGCAAGCTGGCCCGGGCCGAACGGGACGTCTGCCTGATCCACGGCGGCAAGCTGCAGGAACACGAGATGCGCCGGTTCCACATCAACGCCGGCGAGCTGACCGCCAAGGCGCACGAACGCGGGTTCGACAGCCTGGACGAAGTCGAGAGCGCGGTGCTCTATCCCAACGGGACGATGTACTTCGGGGGCCGCCCCGAGATGTCCGAGACGGCACGGTATCACGACCTGGTGCGCCGCCTGGAGGCGCTGGGGACGCAGCTGGCGACACTGCGGAAGTGACTCGGCCCCCGCTCCTCCCGAGTGCCGGCTAGATTCCCGCCCATGCCTACCGCCTCGTCGAATACCACCGCCTTCGTCACCGGCGCGACCCATGGCATCGGGCGCGCCACCGCCCTCACCCTGGGCCGGGCCGGCTTCGCCGTCGGCATCTGCGCCCGCACCACCGGCCGGGTCGACGCCCTGGTCGCCGAGCTCCGGGCCGAAGGCATTGCCGCGGCCGGCGCGGCCGCGGACGTCGGCCGGCCGGACCAGGTGGAGGCCGCCGTCGCCCGGGTTACCGGCGAGCTCGGTGAGATCGGGGTGCTGGTCAACAACGCGGGCGTGCTGATCGCCCGCCCGTTCGAGGAGCTCACCCTGGAGGACTGGGACACCACCATGGCCACCAACCTCCGGAGCCTGTTCCTGGTCACCCGGGCGGTGCTGCCGGGGATGCGCCGGCGCCGGGAGGGGACCGTGGTCAACATCGCCAGCCTGGCCGGCCGGAACGGTTTCGTGGGCGGCACCGCCTACACCGCCAGCAAGCACGCGGTGCTCGGCTTCGCCCGGTCGCTCATGCTCGAGGTCCGGAAGGAAGGAATCCGGGTGATCACCATCTGCCCCGGCTCAGTCGACACGGCCATGCTGCAGGATCAGCCGATGCTCAAGTCGGACCCGGCCCGGATCCTCCGTCCCGAGGACGTGGCCGAGACGGTGCTCCATGCCGTCCGGCTGCCCGCCCGGGCGCTGGTGAGCGAGCTCGACGTGCGCCCCACCAATCCATAGCCAGCCGCTCCATGCCCGGCGTGCTGGTGACCATGTGCGTCTGCCGCCGCGTCCCCTTCGCCGCCCTGTTGCCCCAGGCCCGCGCCGCCGGCTGGGACCTCGAGCGCTTGAGCCGGGAGACCGGCTGCGGCGCCGGCTGCGGCCTCTGCCGGCCCTACCTCCGGCGGATGCTGGCCACCGGCGAGACCGAGTTCCACCAGTTGCTGGTCGAGGGCGGGGAGTGACCCGGCGGCCGGGGCCCGCCGCGCTGTCGATCGCCGCCCTCATTCTGGGCTGGAGCGGCGTCTACGCCGCGTTTCACGGCAGCTGGCTGGGGATCGTGCTGCCCCTGGTGACCACCGGCCTCACCGGGCTGGCGGTGATCGAAAGCCGGCGGCTTACCCGGGCGCGGAGCAGTGAGCTTCGCCGCGCGCTCGACGCCTCGGCCGCGCGCAACCGCGAGCGGGAGCGGCTCCGCCGGCTGGCGGCGACGCTGCTCGCCGGCACCGACTCGTCGCGCCTGATCGGCGAGGTGGCGGCCGCGGCGGGTGAGCTGCTCGCGGCCGAGGGGGGCGCGGTGCTGCTGCTGGTGGAGGAGGGCCGGTTCCTCCGGATCGCGGCGGGCACGGGACCGCTCGGGCCGCTGCTCGGCGCCCTGGTGCCGGTCGACCAGTCGCTGGTGGGGTGGGTGGTGACCCACGACCAGCCGCTGGTGTCGGACGACGTGGGCGGCGACCGGCGGAGCTACGTCGTGCCCGGCATGCCGGCCGCGCTCCGGACGGCGGCCGTGGTGCCGCTCCGGTCCGCCGGTGTGGTGATCGGCGTCCTCAGCGCGTTCAACCGGGCCGATGGTCGGCGCTTCAGCGACGCCGACCTTCAGCTGCTGCAGACCTTGGGTGACCAGGTGGTCCTGGGACTCGACCGCGCGGTGGTGCTGGAGGACAGCCGCCAGAACGTGCGGGCGTTGGCTGCCAAGAACGTCGAGCTGCAGCGGGCCACCCGGCTCAAGAGCGAGTTCCTGGCCAACATGTCGCACGAGCTCCGGACGCCGCTCAACGCCATCATCGGGTTCTCCGACCTGATGCTGTCGGGCGGGACCGGCGAGATCAGCCCGCAGCACCGGGAGTTCCTCGAGTCGGTCCTCCGGAACGGGCATCACCTGCTCGAGCTGATCAACAACGTGCTCGATCTGTCCAAGATCGAGGCCGGCCGGATGTCGCTCAGCCTGGCCGAGACCGACCTGCGCGAGGCCATCACCGGCGCGGTGGCCGATACCGTGAGCCTGCGCCAGTCGAAGGCCCAGCAGTGCACCATCCGGCTGGACGACCGGCCCCTGGTGGTCCTGGCGGACGGCATCCGGATTCGGCAGACCCTGTTCAACCTGCTGGCCAACGCCTCCAAGTTCACCCCGGAAGGCGGCACCATCGAGCTGACCGCGGTGCGGACCGAGGCGCCCCTCCCGGTCCCGGCCGAGCGGGCCAGCGAGCAGCCCCGCTCGGTGACCAGGGACGCCGTCTGGATCTCGGTCCAGGACTCCGGCATCGGCATCGCCCCGGAGGACATGGGCAAGCTGTTCCAGGAGTTCAGCCAGGTCCAAAGCTCGGCCAACCGGCAGGCCCAGGGATCGGGACTGGGGCTGGCCCTGTCCAAGAAGTTCGTCGAGATGCACGGCGGCCGGATCGGGGCGGAATCCATCGTGTCCCGCGGCTCGACCTTCTGGTTCATCCTCCCCACCCAGGGGCCGACCCGCCGCTTTCCGCTCCTGGACGCGGAGTGAGGCCTTGAACCGGGCGGCCGCACGGTCCACCTTTCTGGCGATGGCTTCGACTCGCCTGCTCCGGTCGCTGATGCTGCTCGCCTTACCGCTGGTGGTGAGCGCGGCCGGGTCACGGGCGCTCGCCGGGGCCATTCACCCCAGGGCCGCGGATGCCTGGCGTCCGCCGTCCGCCACCAGCCCGGTCGTCCGGCTCCCCGACGGGAGCTCGGCGGGGGCCCGGGCAGCCGGCCTCCCGTCCGCTGGGGTAGCCGCGCTCTCTCCGGTCCGTCACCCCGCCGCCCCTGCCGGCCCGTCGGCTGCGGTCGCCCGGGCGCTCGCGGCCAGTCTGACCGGCTCCGACGCGGTGGCCCGTGCGTCGCTGGTGCCGCTGGGCAGCCTCGCCAGCATCAGCGCGCCGCGGCAGTCCCTGCCACCTCCCGTGCACGACGAGGCCACCTGCGCCTTCTGTCAGGCGGCCATCTTCCCGCCTTGCGCGCCGCAGCCGGTCGCCGTCTCGCTCGAGCTCCTCGGCCTGGTCCGCGGCGACCGTGCTCCCGCTGACGCGGCTGCGCCGCAGTTCAGTACCCACCGCCGCACCAGCTCCCGCGCCCCACCCACCCTCCGATCGATCTGACCGCGGCGCCCACTTCGGGCGTCGCCGACTCATCGCATCGGAGCATTCATGACCGTCCGGATTCGGGCGGTCCTGTTCCTGGCCGGATGGCTGGGAGCCGCGACCGCCGGCAACGCCCAAGTCCCCCAGGGTGCTGTCCGCGACAGTGTAGCCCGGGGGCTCGACGCGCTCACCGCGCGGCTGGACTCGCTCGAGACCGGCCAGTGCCCCGCGGGCCAGCCCGTCGTCGCCCCCGCTCGCACGGGGGAAGCCCGCACCGACAGCCTCGTCGCCACTCTCGAGGCCTTGAGCCGGCGGCTGGAGACGCTCCGCGCCGCCCGCTGCCAGCCCGGGGCTGCTCCCGCCGCAGCCCCCAGCCCGGGTGCGCCGAGCGCGGGTGCGCCGAGCGCGGGTGCGCCCAGCCCGGGTGCGCCGAGCCCAGCGAGTCCCGGCGCCCCGGCCACCGCTGACACGACCGATGAGCTGGCCGCCTTGCGGGCCGCAGCCGCCCAGGCGGCGGGAGCGCCTGCCCCGCCGCCGGCTGCCGGCGGCGCCGAGCCGGCGCCTCGCGATACCACCCCCAAGGAAACCGAGTTCGTCGGCAAGCAGCGGAACGCCTCGGCCCTCAACCCCGAGATCAGCGCCACCGGTGACATCCGGCTGGT
>DATAOR010000242.1:0-4758 GCA_036265635.1 Gemmatimonadales bacterium | reverse complement strand
CGCCGCCGAGACCTCAACCTGGAGGCAGGGATGCGTGCACGGTGGAGATGGACCGGGCTGGTGATGATCAGCAGTGCCATGTGCGCGACCAGGCTGGCGGCCCAGTCCGCCGCGGACGTGTGCGCCCTGGCCACCAACGAGGAGTTCCAGCGCGCGTACGGGGTCGACCCCCGGATCGGGATCATCCCCGATGATCCCACCCCGACCGAGATGGTCTGGGGCCCGCACTGCGACTTCTCGGCCGGCTCGATGGACCTGTTCACCAAGAAGTCACCTCCCGCCGAGCTCGACCGCGTGCTGGCGCTGACGAAGGCGGAGAAGCAGCGAGTTCCGGTCTCCGGACTGGGCCAGAAGGCGTTCTTCACGGTGATCTATCCCGACGACCAGTACCGGCGGGCCGGCCTGCTGGCGGTGTTCCTCGGGCCCAAGATCCTGACCATCACCATGGACGCCCACCAGAACAAGGTGGCCAGCGAGACCCGGCCTGGGCTCGAGACGCTGGCGAAGCTGGTGGTGCCACGGGTCAAATGACGACCGGACGAGTGCTCGGGCCCCTCCTGCTGCTGATCCCTGTCGGCCTGAGCTGCCGCGGGGCGGATCAGCGCGCCGCCAGCAGCTTGCCCGAGGTGAGCCCGGCACGGCTCGAGGAGCACATCCGATACCTGGCGAGCGATCGACTTGGCGGCCGGGGACCGGGCACCAGCGGCTACGACTCGGCGGCGCGGTACGTCGCCAAGCACTTCGCCGCGCTCGGCCTCGACTCCGCCGGGACGGCCGGGTACTACCAGCCGGTTTCGCTGCTGCGGGCCCGGGCGGTCGAGGGGAGTATCGTCCTGGCCGGCAAGTCGGGTCGCCGGACCCTCGCTCCGTATCGGGACTACGTGCCCTACCCCGACTTCACCGAGCGCCGGGCTGAGGTGACGGCGCCGCTGGTCTTCGCCGGGTTCGGGGTCAGCGCACCGGACCACGGGTACGACGACTACAGGACGGTGGAGCCGAAGGGAAAGATCGTCGTCCTCCTCACCGGCGCTCCCGCCAATTTCCCGGCCGCCGAGCGGGCGCACTACGCCGCGCCCCGGATGAAGCGGGAGAACGCGGCTCGCCACGGGGCGGTCGGCGTCCTGGTCGTGCGAACCCGGGACCAGACCTTCCCCTGGGACCGCCTGGTCCGCCAGTTCCGCCAGGGCGGGATGCGGTGGCTCGATTCGAGCGGCGCTCCGGCCGACATCTCGCCGACCCTGCGAGGCGGGGCCACGCTGTCGGACAGCGCGGCCGCCCTGCTCTTCACGGGCGCGCCCCACGCGCTGGGGGAGATCCTGGCCGCGGCCGAGGCCGGCAAGCCGCCCGCGTTCGACCTGCCCGGCCAGGCCACCATCCGCACCATGACGGTGCACGACCGGCTGGAGAGCCCCAATGTGGCCGGACTGCTGCGCGGCTCGGACGCCCGCCTGCGGGACGAGGTCGTGGTCTTCAGCGCCCACCTCGATCACCTGGGCATCGGCGAGCCGGTGCGGGGCGATTCGATCTACAACGGCGCGATGGACAATGCCTCGGGCAGCGCGGGCCTGCTCGAGGTGGCCAGGGCCTTCGCGGCTCTGCCGCGGCCGCCCCGCCGCTCGATCCTGTTTCTCGCGGTCACGGGGGAGGAGGAGGGGCTGTTGGGGAGCGACTACTTCGCCGAGCATCCCACGGTGCCGCTCGACCGGATCGTGGCCGACGTGAACCTCGACGGCCTCGCCCTGCTCTATCCCCTGCGGACGCTGGTGGCGTTCGGGGCCGAGCATTCCACCCTGGACTCCACGGTGGCACGGGCGGCGAAGCGGCTCGGCGTCACCATCACGCCGGATCCGTTTCCCCAGGAGGTGTTCTTCGTCCGGAGCGACCAGTACTCGTTCGTGCGCCGCGGGGTGCCGTCGCTGTTTCCCTTCATGGGCCTGCAGAGCGATTCGGGGGTGGACGCCGCCGCGCGGTTCAAGGCCTGGCTGGCGACCCGCTACCATACGCCCCAGGACGATCTGGACCAGCCGATGGACTTCGCGTCGGGTGCGAGACACGCGCAGCTCGGCTTCCTGGCCGGGCTGGAGATCGCCGACGCGGACCAGCGGCCGGCGTGGAAGCCGGGAGACTTCTTCGGGCGCACCTTCGGCCGGAAGGGCGTGAGTGCCATCCAGTGAAGCGTCCCACCCGTGACCGCTAAGCCGCTCGATCTCCTCGTCTCGATCGACCGCGAGAGTCCCCGCACCCTCGGCCGACAGATCGAGGACCAGCTCCGCCAGGCGATCCGGGAGGGGACCCTGCGCCCCGGCACGCGGCTCCCCTCGACCCGCGACCTGGCCCGCGAGCTCGGCGTGTCCCGGCCCATCGTGGTGGATGCCTACGCCCAGCTCGCCGGGGAAGGCTACCTCGAGCTCAGGCCGGGCACTCGGCCCCGCGTCACCGGCCATGGGGGCCCGGCTCGGCGGCCCGCCATCCGGCGGCCGGAGCCGGCGCCCCCGCCGCAATACGATTTCCGTCCCGGCCTGCCCGACCTCGCCACCTTTCCCCGTGCGGCCTGGCTCCGCTCCCTGCGCGAGGCGCTCGCCAGCATGCGCGAGGCCGATTTCGGCTACACCGATCCCCACGGCACCGAGGCGCTCCGCCTGGGCCTGGGCGACTACCTGGGGCGGGTGCGCGGGGTGGTGAGCGACGCCGAGCGGGTGGTGATCACCAGCGGCTGGGTCCAGGGGCGGACGCTGCTGTGCCACGCGCTGGTGGCGCTGGGCGCGCGGCGGATCGCGATCGAGGACCCCTGCCATGACGAGGTCCGGGTCTCGGCGGCGAGCGCCGGGCTCGAGCTGGTGCCGGTGCCGGTGGACGGCGAGGGCCTGCGGGTGGACCGGCTGGAGCGGACCGCGGTGGACGCCGTGCTGGTCACGCCGGCGCACCAGTATCCCACGGGCTCGGTGATGTCGGGAGCCCGTCGGGGCGCCTTGCTCGAATGGCTCCGGCGGCAGGGCACGATCGCGATCGAGGACGACTACGACGCCGAGTTCCGCTACGACCGGGCGCCGGTGGGGGCGCTGCAGGGGATGGATCCCCAGCGGATCGTCTACGCCGGCACCGCGAGCAAGACGCTGGCGCCGGCGATGCGGCTCGGCTGGCTGGTGCTGCCGCCCCGGCTGCTGCAGGCGGTGCGGCAGCAGCAGCGGCTGGCCGACTTCGGGGTGTCCCGGATCGAGCAGCACGCCTTTGCCGACTTCCTCGCCCGGGGCGAGCTGGACCGGCATCTGAGGCGGATGCGGGCGCACTACCGGGCCCGGCGGGACGCGCTGGTGGAGGCGCTGACCGACGCGCTGCCCGAGGTCCGGGTGCACGGGATCCGGGCCGGGCTGCACGTCTCCATCCAGCTCCGGGACGGCGACCGGGGCCGGGCGATCCGGGACGAGGCGGCGCGGCGCGGGGTGGGCCTGACGGCGCTGAGCGACTACTACCTCGACCGGACCGCGGACTCGGCGATGCTGCTGCTGGGATATGCCCGGTGCTCGGAGCCGGGGATCCGGGCGGGGGTGCGGGAGCTGGCGGCGGCGGTGCGGACAACCCGCCGACCGGAGGTCCTCGGCGCGTCCGTGGCCCCCGTCCCGTCCGGGTACCTGCCGCACCGCGTCCGCCGAGTCACCTAGCAGCTCGCGCAGCGTGGTAGGTCCCATCCGGCCACGGCTCGCGGCGACGACCTCACGATCGGCCGCCGGCAGGGCCCCCGACAAGCAGCGAGGCGCACGATGGAGCAGCTTCCCACCGACTACCCAGCCGCGCTCGAGATCGACTACCCCGAGCTCCCGCGCGACTGGTTCACCGTTCTGCTCCGCCCGGTCCTGATCATCCCCATCGCGATCGTCCTGGCGCTCGTCTCGGGCCCCGGGGTGCACGCCCGCACGGAGACCTGGACGGTCGCCGCGGGCGGTGTCCTGTTCTGCGCGACGGCCCTGATGGTGGTGTTCCGGCAGAAGTACCCGGGCTGGTGGTTCGACTGGAACGTGGCGCTGACGGCGTTCGGGCTCAGGGTGATGGCCTACCTTGCCCTGCTGCGCGACGAGTACCCCTCGACCGACGAGGAGCAGTCGGTGCACCTCGCCATCGGGTATCCCGACGCCCGGGCGGACCTCAATCGCTGGCTGCCGCTGGTCAAGTGGCTGCTCGCCGTGCCGCACTACATCGTGCTGGGCGTGCTGGCCGTGGCGGCGGTGGTGTGCGTGATCATCGCCTGGTTCGCCATCCTGGTCAGCGGGCAGTATCCGCGCCCGCTGTTCGACTTTGTTGTCGGCGTCCTGCGCTGGTGGGTTCGAGTCGCGGCGTACGCCATCCTGCTCACGACCGATCGCTACCCGCCCTTCCGCCTCGGCCCCTGATCCGGGAGAGACCGATCGGCTGCCTGGCCCCGCCTCCTGACACCGCCTGTCCGGCGCGAGACCATGCGCGGCAGCCCAGGCCGGGGGCTGGGGCTGGGCGGGCGCCGATTGCCGACCACGTCGGACGCCTTCGGTGGCTCGCGGCCCGCTCCCTGCCCTCTTCCCCGGCTCCCGGGGTTTTCACCGGCGGACACCCGCTAGCCGAACCGCGGCTCTGAGAGCATCTTTCGCGGTATCCCAACCGACAAGCCGGTCCCATGCCCGAGACGCAGAGCCGCCTCCAGACGGCGTTGGCCGATCGCTACCGCATCGAGCGCGAGATCGGCGCCGGCGGCATGGCGACCGTCTTCCTGGCCCAGGACCTCCGGCATGA
>DATAOR010000241.1:0-5103 GCA_036265635.1 Gemmatimonadales bacterium | reverse complement strand
ATCCCGACCAGGGCGAACATCGGGGCGCGGCGGAAGTGAATAGCCATCCGTAATACCTCCATGAGATCAGTCTGAATCGATGCGCTACGTCCCCGGGCGGAGCACGCCCGTGGCCAACCGCCCCCAGCTTACGTTCGCGCTTCGACCCCGGCTGTGATTTCCATCATGCGCAGCGGCATGAAGCCCTCCCCTTATCGAAGGCTTGCTATCGTACCGAGGGTAGTTATTATTTGACCGCTCAAATAATTGATCCTTCATGGTCGCAGGCCCGGCGGACCCGCCCCGGAGCAGACTTGGTAAGTCGTTGATGGTCCACAGTATCGAAGCTGACCCTCGGGGCCCCCGCTGGCACCGCCGGCCCGACCACCGCCGCTCAGAAATCCTCGACGCCGCCGTAGTGGCCTTCGGCCGACAAGGCTACAGCCGCACCACCTTGGCCGACGTCGCCGAGCATGCGGGCGTCTCTCCCGGCACGGTCTCCCACTACTTCGGCTCCAAGGCCCGGCTGTTCGAGGACGTCATCGCCGAACGGCTGATGCCCCTGGTAGAGACCGAGGAAGCCACCCTGGCCAGCCATCAGGGGCCCATGCGGGACCTGCTGGTGCAGCTGCTCCGGCGGCTGTGGGACCGGGCCTGGGAGCCCGGCTTTCTCGATCTCATGCGGGTCGTCAAGGTGGAGAGCGCCGAATTTCCCGAGTCGGGTCGGGTCCTCGCCCGCCAGCTGAGCGAGCGGTGGCGCGGGATCTTCGGTCGGATCCTCGGCGCCGGCCGGGAGGCGGGCGAGTTCCGCCCGATGGACATGGATGTCGCCGCCCGAACCATCAGCTACGCCCTGATCGGGGTCGCCGAGAAGCTGTCGGCCTTCGGCCCCTATGACCCGACCATGCCCGACCGGGAAGTGATGTGGCCCGCGGTCAAGCAGATGGTCGAACGCTTCGTGCTGGCGGAGCCGGACCGGACCAGCAGCCAAGGAGAAGTGGAGTGAGCCATACCGTGCGGATGTCGCATGCCGTCGTCGCGATCAGCCTGGTGTCCGGGGCCTGCCAGAAGGACGCTCCCCCGCCGGCGCCGCCGCCGCCCGAGGTGGCGGTGGTCAGGCTGGAGCCCACCCGGGTCCCCACCACGTTCGACTTTACCGGCGAGGTCCAGCCCTACCGCCGGGTCGAGGTGCGGGCCCGGACCGACGGGGTGATCGAGTCCCGGCCCTTCACCGAGGGCGCCACGGTCAAGCCGGGCCAGGTGCTCTATCGCATCGATCCGATCCGGCCGCAGGCCGCCTACCGGAGCGCGCTGGCCCGGAGCCGCAATGCCCGCCGGACGCTCGAGCGGCTCGAGCCGCTGCTGACGCAGCACGCGGTGGCCCAGCAGGACGTCGACAACGCGCGATCCGAGCTCGAGCAGGCCGAAGGCGACCTGGCCGAGGCTAAAAAGAACCTCGAGGACGCCGTCGTCCGCGCCGAGATCAGCGGCCGGGTGGGGCGGACCAACCTGGAGGTGGGCGCCCGGGTGACCGGGCCGTCCGATCTGCTCACGACCATCGACGTGCTCGATCCGATCTACGTCAGCTTCCGGCCCTCGGCCCAGCAGCTGCTCGAGTGGCAGCAGAATCCCGAATCGCGGAAGCTGATCCAGCCGGGCAGCCCGCTCAAGGTTACGGTGACCCTGCCGGACGGCTCGACCCTGCCGATCGCGGGCAAGCTCGACTTCGTGTCCCCCTCGCTCGATGCGGCCACCGGCACCCAGGAGTTCCGCGCCCTGTTCCGCAATCCCGATCGGCTGCTCCTGCCGGGGCAGTTCGTCCAGGTGCGACTCGAGGGCTTCTCCCGGGACAGTGCGCTGGCCCTGCCCCAGCGCGCCGTCCAGCAGGCGCTTGGCCGGCAGTTCGTCTATGTGGTCGGGAAGGGTGATACCGTGGCCGCCCGCGACATCCAGCCGGGCCCCTGGAGCGGCAGCCTCTGGATCATCGACAAGGGGCTCAACCCGGGTGACCTGGTGGTGGTGGATGGGACCCAGAAGGCGGCGCCCGGCCGTCCGGTGCGCCCGGTCCCGCTCAAGGACAGCACCGCCGCCGAGGCGCCGGCCACGAGCAGGCTGGGGGCGACGCCGTGAGCGCGAGCGTGACCAGCGGAGTCCCTGGAGCCCCGGGCGGGCCGGACGCCGGGCCGCGCTACTTCTTCATCCGGCGGCCGGTGCTGGCCATCGTCATCAGCGTCATCATCACGCTGCTGGGCGTGTTCGCCATCCGGCTGCTGCCGATCTCGCGCTATCCCCAGATCACCCCGCCCGCCGTCCAGGTCCAGGCGGTCTTCCCCGGCGCCACCGCCGAGGACGTGGCCGAGGCGGTGGCCGCGCCGATCGAGGCTCAGCTGTCGGGGCTGCAGGGTCTGCTCTACTACTCGTCGGCCAACGCCAGCGACGGGACCATGAGCCTGCAGATCTACTTCGACGTCAAGCGGAGCCAGGACCTGGCGGCGGTGGACGTGCAGAACGCGGTCAAGCTGGCCGAGCCGCAGCTGCCCGAGGCCGTCCGCCAGAACGGGATCACCATTCTCAAGGCCAATACCGACATCCTCGGCGTGGTGGCCCTGACCTCGGACGATCCGCGGTACGACGCGGCCTACCTGACCAATTACATGAAGCTGAACATCGAGGACGAGATCAAGCGGGTGGCCGGCATCGGCAACGCGCTGACCTTCGGCGGCCTCGAGTTCTCGATGCTGATCCAGCTCGATCCCGACCGGATGGCTCAGCTGGGCATCACCACCGGCGACGTGGCCGCCGCCGTGCGCGAGCAGAATGCCACCAGCCCCGCCGGCCGCCTCGGCCGGGAGCCGGCGCCGGCCGGCACGCAGCTGACCCTGCCGGTCACCACCGAGGGCCGGCTCAAGACGCCCGAGCAGTTCGCCGACATCGTGGTCCGGGCCAAGGCCGACGGCTCGATCGTGCGGATCCGCGACATCGGCAAGGTGGTGCTCGGCTCCCGCAACTACGATCTCGCCGGCCGGCTCAACGGCAAGTCCGTGGCGCCGATGCTGCTCTATCTCCGCCCGGGGGCCAACGCCCTGGCCGCCAAGGAGGCGGTGGTCAAGCGGATGAACGAGCTGTCGCGCAACCTGCCGCCCGGGGTCAAGTATGCCATCCCGTTCGACACCACGCCGTTCGTGACCGCCTCGATCGAGGAGGTGGTCACCACCCTGCTCGAGGCCATGGCCCTGGTGACGCTGGTGGTGTTCCTCTTTCTCCAGAGCTGGCGGGCGACGCTGATCCCCATGCTGGCGGTGCCGGTCAGCGTGATCGGCACCTTCCTCGGACTGCTGGTGCTCGGCTTCACCATCAACGTGTTGACCCTGTTCGCCCTGGTGCTGGCGATCGGCATCGTGGTGGACGACGCCATCGTGGTGATCGAGAATACCGAGCGGCTGATGTCGAGCGAGAACCTCCCCGCCCGGGAGGCCGCCGACCGGGCCATCCGTCAGGTGGCCGGCGCCCTGGTGGCGATCGTGCTGGTGCTCTGCGCCGTGTTCGTGCCGGTCGCGTTCCTAGGCGGCGTCACCGGCGAGATGTTCAAGCAGTTCGCGGTCACCCTGGTGATCGCCGTGGTGCTGTCGGGTATCGTCGCGCTGACCCTGACCCCGGCGCTCTGCGCCATGCTGCTCAAGGACGCGCCCGACAGCCATACCACCGGCTTCTTCGGCTGGTTCAACCGCAGCTTCGTCCGGCTGACCGACCGGTACGCCGGTGGGGTGGGGCGGGTGCTCGGGCGGCCGCGGATCTGGGTCGGCGTCTTCGCGGTGCTGGTGGCGGGCGCGATGGTACTGTGGAAGCGGGTGCCCACCGGCTTCATTCCGACCGAGGACAAGGGCTACTTCGCCATCGCCCTGCAGCTGCCCGACGCGGCCTCGCTCCAGCGCACCCAGGCGGTGATCAAGCGGGTCGAGGGGTTCCTCCACCAGGAGAAGGCGGTGCGGAACGTGGTCGCCTTCGCCGGGCTGGACGTGCTGACCCGGACCAACCAGACCAACAGCGCGACCATCTTCATCAACCTGGCGCCGTGGGACCAGCGCTCGAAGAACGAGTCGATCGAGGCCATCACCGGACGGATCAACGGGAAGCTGTTCGGGATGCGGGACGCGGTCGGGTTCGCCTTCAACCTGCCGGAGATCCCCGGTCTGGGCTCCACCTCGGGCGTGGAGGCCAACCTCCAGAACCGCTCGGGCAAGGACGTCCGCGACTTCGCCCTCCAGGTCCAGGCCTTCACCGCCGCGGTCGGCAAGCTGCCGGCGGTGCAGGGGATGACCACGACCTTTCGGGCCAACGTGCCCCAGCTCTACCTCGATGTGGACCGGGCCAGCGCCAAGGCCCGAGGCGTGAGTCTCACCGAGCTGTTCAGCACCCTGCAGACGTTCCTGAGCACGCTCTACATCAACGACTTCAACCTGTACGGCCGGACCTACCGGGTGCAGGCCGAGGCCCAGCAGCAGTTCCGCCGGACGCCCGAGGACCTCGCCCGGATCTACGTCCGCGGCCGGAACGACGAGATGATCCCGGTCTCGTCGCTGGTCCACACCGAGTTCCGGAGCGGCCCCACCCAGATGCTCCGGTTCAACGGCTTCGGCTCGGCCTTCTTCACCGGCACGCCCAAGACCGGGCGGAGCAGCGGCGAGGTGATGAAGGAAATCGACCAGCTGGTGGCCGAGCAGTTCGAGCCTCAGGGCGTGAGCATCGGCTACTCGGGGCAGTCGTTCCAGGAGCGCGCCGGGTCGGGCCAGGCGGGGCTGGTGTTCGCGCTCGGTCTGGTGATCGTGTTCCTGGTGCTGGCGGCCCAGTACGAGAGCTGGGTCATCCCGTTCGCCGTGCTGTTCGGGGTCCCGTTCGGGGCCCTGGGCGCGCTGCTCGGCGTCTGGCTCCGCGGGTTGCCCAGCGACATCTACTTCCAGGTCGGGCTGATCACGGTGGTGGGCTTGGCGGCCAAGAATGCGATCCTGATCGTCGAGTTCGCCAACGAGATCCGCCACCGGGGGGTCGATCTGCGCGAGGCGGCCGTCGAGGCCGCCCGCGAGCGGTTCCGCCCGATCCTGATGACCTCGTTCGCCTTCATCCTGG
>DATAOR010000240.1:0-2782 GCA_036265635.1 Gemmatimonadales bacterium | reverse complement strand
CGGGCTGGGGTACACCCCCAGCATCGACACCGGCGACCCGTCTGGCCCCACCTTCGCCATCGGACTCCGGGGATTCACGTCCGGTGTCAAGCACAGGGGCTTCCTGGCCTTGTCGGTCTCCCAGCTGGCCATCGAGCGCGGCTTCGTCGAGGATCCCGGGCGATTCTACGGCCCGGGCCTGGAGGCGGGCTATCAGTACGTCTCGGCGGGGGGATTCACCCTGATGGCCTCGCTGGGGCTGGGCTACGCCCCAGGAGTGCCCGAAGGAGAGAAACAGGTGGGGGAGGTGCTCGCGCTCGGCCTGGGGTACACCTGGCGCCGGCGCAGCTGAGCCTATGACCCGCGGCTGAATCGCCTGCGGCCGGCCTCAGGGAGAGGCTATCTTTGCGCCGGCCCGCGTTCATGTGCTCGAACCCATCAGAGATCTCATATCCCCAAATGCGCTACCTCATCCTGCCGCTCGCCTGCCTCAGCACCGCCGCCGTAGCCCAGACTCCTCCGCCCCCCATCTCATCGCCGCCGCCGGCGGCGCTGGCGAATGCGCCCAAGCTGCCGCCGGCCTGGGAGCAGAAGGCGCGCGAGATCTACCGGACGACCGTCGAGATCCCCACCGTGGCCGGCAGAGGACAAGTGCCGAAGCTCGCCAACTACCTGGCGGGTCAGCTCCGGGCCGCCGGCTGGGCCGCCAGCGACCTCCACGTGCTGCCGTACGAGTCGGCGGAGGACAAGCACACCGCGGCGCTGATCGCCCGCTGGCCGGCCGCGGGGACGGCCAGACAGAAGCCGATGCTGATCATCGCGCACATGGACGTGGTGGAGGCGCTGCCGAGCGACTGGACGACCGATCCGTTCAAGCTGGTCGAGAAGGACGGCTACTTCTATGGCCGCGGGAGCGGCGACGACAAGGGCGGACTAGTCCCGTCACTGGTCGCCCTGATGAAGCTGCGCCAGTCCGGCTTCAGACCCGACCGCGACATCGTCCTGCTGTTCACCGGCGACGAGGAGACCGAGGGGAAGGGCGCCGAGCTGGGCGCGACCGAGTGGCGCCGGTGGACCGAGGCCGAGTTCGTGCTCAATGCCGACGCCGGCGGCGGCGGCTTCACCCGCGACGGCAAGCCGCTCGGCTTCGGGCTGCAGACCTCCGAGAAGACTTTCCAGAGCTACTACTTTCGCGTCCGCAATCCGGGGGGACACAGCTCCCGCCCGCGGCCGGACAACGCCATTTACGACCTCGCCGATGCGCTCAAGCAGCTCCAGCAGCATCGCTTCACCCCGATGCTGACGGAGACCACCCGCGAATACTTCGCCGCCCGGGCCAAGCAGGAGGGGAACAGCCCGCTGGGGGAGGCGATGCGGCGCTGGCTCGCCAACCCGAACGACGGGGCGGCGGCCGACTCGATCGAAGCCAGCCCGCTGGAGGTGGGGCTCACCCGCACCCGCTGCGTCGCGACCATGCTCAAGGGCGGCCACGCCCAGAACGCGCTCCCCCAGCTGGCCGAGGCGACGGTGAACTGCCGGATCATGCCGGGCATCGCGCCGCCGAAGGTGCAGGCGGAGCTCCAGCAGACGGTCGGCCCGAAGGTCGAGGTCACCCCCTACCCGGATCTCGGCCGGCCGACGCCGGTGTCGCCGCTCCGGCCCGACATCGTGAAGGCCTACACCGACGCGGTGCACGCCCGCTTCCCCGACCAGCCGATCATTCCGCAGATGAGCACCGGCGCAACCGACGGGCTCGAGTTCCGCGCGCGGGGCATGCCGGTGTATGGCGTGGACGGGGGCTGGGCGGTGTCGCCCGACGACGAGCGGGCGCACGGCCGGGACGAGCGCCTGCCGGTCCAGGCGCTGTGGGACAACATCCTGCACTGGGAGCGGGTCGTTCGCGCGCTCGCGGGTGGCGCGCTGGCAAGCTGAAGCTCCGAGGATCGGTGGTGGAGCGTTGGTCCGGCGCCTGGTGCAGCGCTCGCCACGGCTGATGATCCTGGCCGGGGGCGTTACGCCCGAGCACGGTCCTCTGAGCGTCTAACCGCGCAGCACCCTGCGCGTCGCCACGTGTCGCCGCAGGAACCACTCGCCGCGCGAGCTTGTGAGCTCGTCGTACCCCACTCCGCCGAGCCCTGGGCTCGCGTGGATGATTCGGCTGTCGCCCGCATAGATCGCTACATGATCGATCCGGCCGCCCGCCTGACTGGCGAAGAACATCAGATCGCCGGGCCGGAGGGCCGCCACGCTGCCCGTGACTCGGTGACCCGCGGTCGCCTGCTGGCGCGAGGTGCGTGGGAGAGTGACGCCGCTCCGCCCGAAGACGTACTGCACGAAGCCGGAGCAGTCGAAGCCCTGGCCGGGCGCGGCGCCCCCGTACCGATATCGTGTTCCGACGTAGTCGTCGGCCGCGTGGAGCACCCGGCTGGCGCTTGCGGCCGCCGCATCCGAGGTGCCCGGCACGGTGGTCATCGGGGTGCGAGCGGCTCGAGCAGAGATGCCCGTGCCCAGGGTCGCCCGCAGGCTGATCGGCCCGAAGTTCATCTGGGCGGATGGATGCGGGGTGAGCACGGACAGGGAGAGGCTTTGGGCGGCTACCGTACCAGGTAGCGCGAACGATACCAGGAACACAGACTTATGAATCACTGCCATACCCTCGACTGAAGAGGGCCGGGGTAGTAGCAGGAGACATGCCAGCGGAAGGTCGCTGCGGTCAGCGGGTCGAGCAGCATCCGCCGCTGTCACTCAACGTGGAGGTCACCATGCGCCGGGCCGTGGCTCCCCTCCTGGTGAGTGTCTGCTT